>DAIOUL010000110.1:0-6316 GCA_036759545.1 Rhodanobacteraceae bacterium | reverse complement strand
GACGGCTTCAACCTGCAGGAAATCACGCCGGACGCGGAGTGGCTGCGCGAGCCGTCCTTCTTCGCCTGGGACGAGATTTCCACCATCAGCTTCGACGAACCCTACGCGCAGGCGCTGCTGGATGTCGCGGGGCAGTGGCCGCGGATCGACCAGATCGGGTCCAGTTCCGGCCGTGGTTGATGGACGGCCAGCGATTTCGCCCCGTCCCACCGACCTGATCCTCCACCGCGCTTCGCACACCCTAGAGGTCGCCTTCGACAGCGGCGAGCGCTTCAACCTGCCTTGCGAATACCTGCGCGTGCACTCGCCTTCCGCCGAAGTGCAGGGCCACGGTCCCGGCCAGCAGGTGCTGGTCGCCGGCAAGCGCGACGTCAACATCGACGCCATCGAACCGGTCGGCAATTACGGCGTGCTGCTGCGTTTTTCCGACGGCCATGCCACCGGCATTTACTCGTGGGGAACGCTGTACGAGCTGGGCGTCAATCAGGAACGCAACTGGAGCCAGTATCTGGAAGCACTGCACAACGCTGAGCTGAGCCGAGAATCCTGACCGATCTCCCGCCGGCTATTTGGCCAGCAAAGCCGCACGTCGCTCCAGACTCTCTTTCGGCCAGTATTTCTCGCGTTCGTAGTACTCGCGCATCACCGGCACGCCTTCGGGCAGGATCACCCACGGCTGTTTGGATGCTGTGAAGATGTGGATGTCCGGGGGAAAGCGGTCGGGATTGTCGAGCGTGCCGATGCGGACGAAGGTGAAGATATCGCCGCCGCCGGCATAGTGGCTCCACAGCGCGATGCGGCACTGCGGGCAGCGCGCGATCTTCTGGCCTTTGCCGCTGTTGGACGGCGTCATCACCATGTCGAGCTCGCCGCTCAACAACTGCACGCGCTCGGTTTCGATCAGTGCATTCATCACGAATGCCGAGCCGGTTTCACGCTGGCACCAGCGGCAATGGCAGCAGTGCACGAACAGCGGCGTGCTCAGCATGCGGTAACGGACGTAATCGCAGTCGCAGCCGCCGTCGAAATTTTCCGTCATGAGCATCTCCGTCTTTCTCGAAGCAAAGAGCTGGATTCCGGCTTTCGCCGGAATGACGAGCAAAATCACTCCGCCGCAAACAGCGCTTCCAGATCCTCCTCGTCGAACGCGAGTTTGTCGCGCGTGCCGCCGCCTTCCAACACCGCTTGCGCCAGTTCGGCCTTGCGCGCTTTCAACTGTTCGATGCGTTCCTCGACGGTGCCGGCGCAGATCAATCTATAGACGAACACCGGCTTGTCCTGGCCGATGCGGTGCGCGCGGTCGGAAGCCTGCGCTTCCGCCGCAGGATTCCACCACGGGTCGTAATGGATCACGGTGTCGGCGGCGGTGAGGTTCAGGCCGACGCCGCCGGCCTTCAGCGACAGCAGGAAAAGCGGCACTTCGCCATCCTGGAACTTGCGCACGGGTTCGGCGCGGTCGCGTGTATCGCCGGTCAGCGTGACGTATTTCAGGTGCCGGCGATCCAGTTCGCGCGCGATCAGCGCCAGCATTTCGGTGAACTGCGAGAACAGCAGCACGCGCCGGCCTTCCGAAACCAGATCCGGCACCATGTCCATCAGCAATTCGAGCTTGGCCGATTCGCGCACGCCGCGCGCGGCTTCCAGTTTCACCAGCCGTGGATCGCAGCACGCCTGCCGCAATTTGAGCAGCGCGTCCAGCACGATAATGCCGCTGTGCTCGATGCCGCGTTGCCGGATCACTTCGCGCAATTCGTCCGCCAGCGACACACGCAGCGATTCGTAGAGTTCGCGTTGACGACCGGACAACGCCACGCTGCGTGCGATTTCGGTCTTCTGTGGCAGTTCCTTCGCGACCTGCGCCTTGGTACGGCGCAGGATGAAAGGCGCGAGCCGATGATTGAGCCTTGCCTGACATTCGGCGTCGTTCTGCCGCTCGATCGGAATGCGGTAGTGGCGACGGAACGAGCCTTCATCGCCCAGCAAACCGGGAACGGCCAAGTCCATCTGCGACCATAACTCGCCCAGATGATTTTCCAGCGGCGTGCCGGTCATGCACACGCGGCGCGCAGCAGCGATGGACAGCAGCGCGCGGCGCGCCTGAGTACGTGGATTTTTCACCTGCTGCGCTTCGTCCAGCACCACCAGCGCGAACGGCTGCTCGCGCAATACCGAAAGATCACGTGGCAGCAATGCATAGCTGGTGAGAATGACATCGTGACCGGCCAGGCGATCGAAACTGCGCACGCGTTCGGGACCGTGCAGCGTCAGCAGTTTCAATGTCGGCGCGAAACGCTTCGCTTCCGCCTGCCAGTTCGGAATCAGGCTGGTTGGCGCGACGATCAGCGCCGGTTGCGTCAGCGCGCTGCCATGCTTCAGCGCCAGCAGATGCGCCAGCAACTGCACGGTCTTGCCCAGGCCCATGTCGTCGGCCAGCACGCCGCCCAGTCCTGCTTCGGCCAGTGCGTTCAACCAGCGCAATCCTTCGCGCTGGTAGGGACGCAGTTCGCCGGCGAATCCCGGCGGAATCGCATCGGATGCGTGCGCCGCGGCCTCGCGCAAGCGTGCGGTGAAACCGGTCAGTTCTTTCGGCGCTTCCAGCTTGCCGCGGTCTTTCGGCAACGCCTGCGCGAATTCCTCCAGCCGTCCGGCCTGCACGCGTGGCAGCCGCAATTTGTCGCGCGGGCGCTGCAGGTATTCGGCCAGCGGCGCCAGCAACGCGCGCAGGACCGACAACCGCACCGGGACACGGCGGCGCTCGTCCACCGGCGCGTACCACACCGCGTCTTCGGTTTCGTTGGGGGGCGCGGTGAGCGACAGCGTGTGTTCGGACAAAGCGCGTCCCACTACCGGCAAGAGATTCACGCGCTGCCCATCCACTTCGATGCCGACTTCGAAATCGAACGCATCGCCGCCCTTTTCTTCCGTCGCCACGCCGTACCACTGCGGCGGGCCTTCCAGCACTTCGAATGGAAATGTGGAGGCGTAATCGACCGTGAAACCATCGGTTTCGAGTTTCTCGCGCAACGACAACCAGCGTGCGGGAGTGTTGACTTCCAGCGCGCCCGCGTAGCCCTTGCCGGGAAACAACCAGGCGTCTTCCGGCAACGCGTCGGCCATGTCCCAGGGCAGACCTTCGCAATCGACGGCGGGCGCGAGGCCGAAGCCTTCCAGGCGCTCCATCGTCGCCAGTTCGTCCGCGCGTTTGCGCGCGATCTCGACCAGTTTGCCGTCGCGCACGCGCCGCACCAGCGGCTCGCCGCCGCGGCCCGGCAGTTTTTCGCCGCCGTAGTCGAATGCCAGTCGCGCATAAGCAAGCGGCGGCGTGCCCGCACCGATGCGTGCGTGGCGCGTCAAGGCATGCAGAGTGAGAACAGGCTTCGGTGCGAGTTCCGCGCGTTCCACCGCGGCGAAGGCACGCGGCGCGGGAATGCGTTTCTCGTAGGGCGATGACTGAATCGCTTGCGAGAGCGCGTCACCGTATTCGGGCGACAGCGGCGGCGCGTCCAGCCATGCGACTTCATCGATCGAATCTTCGAAGTAGCCGAGTTCGCCGCGCTCGGGCGCGAGGTACCACAGTCCGCCGACGCGCAGCAGCCGTTCGGAAGCCGGCGATTCGGGCAGCAGGCGCTGCCGGCCGTCGGCTTCCATCTGCCAGTGCCAGCTCAGATTGCGCGGTTTTCCGCGGGTCAGGCGCAAACCCGCGACACCCCCCAGTAAGCACGGGGCGTCGTCCAGCATTTCCGCGAGCAACGCATCGCCGAATTCACCGGACAGATGGGCGTAGGAACGGCCCTTGCGTTGCGTTTGAGGCAAGCCGAGCACACCTGCGGCCAGTCGCAGCATCGGGCCGGGCAGGCCGGCTTGTGTCAGTTGCCTGGGATCGAGTGGTACCGCGCGTCCCAGACGGCCGCCGGGAACCGGCTCCAGCAATACCGGCGCGACTTCCACCCGCGCCACGGGTGGCGTGTCGTTCACCAGCTCCAGCAGGAATCCGAGTATCGAACCGGAGGGCGTGCGCCGTCTGGGTTCGGAAAGCAAGCGCCGCCACGCGGCGGGCAGCGCGCCGCTCTTGTCCGGCACTTGCGTGGACGCGTCGGGCGCGGTCTGCGTCGAGGCGTTGCGGCTTGGCATTCGCGCTCTATCCGCCGGTCAAAAGGCCGAGCATAGCGCCGCCCGAAAGCGATCGCATCAGGTGCGGAACAGGTGCTCCGGGTATTCCGGCTTGCGTTCACGCGCCAGCAGGGCACGCAGCGCTGCGGTTGGCGTCATTTCGCCGCGCAAAACCAACTGCACGTGTTGCGAGATCGGCAAGTCGAGTCCGTGACGGTCGGCCAGCCGCATTACTTCGTCGGCGGTCACCGCGCCTTCCACGACCTGTCCGATTTCCTGCAGCGCCTGCTTCAGCGGTACACTACGACCCAGTGCCACACCGAATCGATGATTGCGCGACAGCTCCCCCGTGCAAGTCAGCACCAGATCGCCCAAACCGGACAAACCCATCAGCGTCTGCGCCTGCGCGCCCAGCGCCGCGCCCAGGCGCAGCATCTCGTTCATGCCGCGCGTGATCAGACCGGCGCGCGCGTTCAAGCCGAGCTGCATGCCATCGGCAACGCCGGTGGCGACCGCCAATACGTTCTTCATCGCGCCGCCCAGTTCCGCGCCCAGCATGTCGTTGCCGGTGTACGCGCGGAAACTTTGCGAATGCAGCAACTCGGCAACACGATGCGCGAAAGCGTCGTCGTACGAATGCACCGTCACCGCGGTGGGCAGACCGGCGGCGACTTCGCGCGCGAACGAGGGGCCGGTAACAACGGCCGAAGGGGTTTTCGGCAATCGTTCCGCGACAAGTTCGTGCAGGAAACGTCCGGTGCCGGGCTCGAAACCCTTGGTCGCCCATGCATAGCCCGCGTCATGCGGCAGCTGCGGAGCGACCTCCTCCAACACGTCGCGAAACGAATGGCTGGGCACCGCCACCAGCGCGACCTCCACATCCGCCAGCGCGGCCCGCAAGTCGGGCTCGAATTCCAGCTCCGATGGCAACTCCACCTCGGGCAAATAACGGGCGTTGCGGCGCGTGCTCGCGATCTGCCGCAGCGCTTGCGCGTCGCGTCCCCACAGGCGTGTGCGCGCACCGTTGCGCGTCAGCAACGCGGCGAGCGCGGTTCCCCAGGAACCGGCGCCGAGTACGGCGACGGTTGCCCCCTGCGTCATTGGCTCAGGCGTTCAACGCCGGCACATCGCCGCCTGCGCCACGCTGCATCTGCTCGGCGTACAGCGCATCGAAATTGATCGGCTGCAGCAGCAGCGGCGGAAAGCCGCCGTTCTGCACCAGATCGGCAATGACCTGCCGCGCGAACGGGAACAGCACGTTGGGGCAATAGCTGCCCAGCACCGCGTTCAGTTCTTCCTGCGGAAAGCCGACCGCCCCGAACACGCCGGCCTGCTGCACCTCCGCCAGATAGGCGGTGCGTTCGTTGAGCGTGCAGGTGACAGTGAGCGTAAGCATCACCTCGTAATTGCCTTCCGCGATCGGCGTGGCCTTGTGGCTGAGGTTCAACTGCACCTGCGGCTGGCCGTCCTCGCGGAACACCGCCGGCGCGTTGGGCACCTCGAACGACGCGTCGCGCAGGTAAATCTTCTGCAAGGCCAGTTGCCGCTGCTGCGGTGCGGCCGCGCCATTGCCTTCGGCCGGGGTCTGTTCTGCCATGATCGTGAGACTCGCTGGAGATGGAATAGACGTGGGATTGTGGCATGGATGGACAATCGCTGCACCTGTCGATTGCCGGCCGAACGCGCCCTCTGCTATCCTTTGCGGCTTGATTTTTGCCGGCCCGGCGCTTCGATCCGGGCATCCCGCCGACGCGAGCGGGTCGCAAGCGGCGCCCCATCCGGCATTCGCGCAAACTTCGCCGGGCCGATGTCTCGCGGGCTACGCGGGATCTTTCAGGAGAACGATCATGGCGCGAGTGTGCCAGGTGACAGGCAAGGGCGTGATGAGCGGCAACAACGTCTCGCACGCCAACAACAAGACCAAGCGGCGCTGGCTGCCCAACCTGCACGAACGCAGGTTCTGGGTGCCGAGCGAAAAGCGCTGGGTGAAATTGCGGGTGTCCAACCAGGCGCTGCGCACCATCGACAAGAACGGCATCGAATCCGTGCTGTCGGAACTGCGCGCCCGCGGCGAACGGATTTAAGGAGTTCATTCCATGGCAAGCAAACGCGACAAGATCCGCCTGACTTCCTCGGCCGGCACCGGCCACTTCTACACCACCGACAAGAACAAGAAGAACACGCCGGACAAGATGGAAGTGAAGAA
>DAIOUL010000109.1:0-6425 GCA_036759545.1 Rhodanobacteraceae bacterium | reverse complement strand
CAGTTGATGAAGTTCAAGAGCGGCGAGCGGCAGAACTCGATCATGCAGGGCATGGCCGCGCCGCTGTCGCCGCAGGACATGCACGACATCGGCGCGTACTTCGCCGGCAAGGAATCGCTGCCCGGCGTCTCCGATCAGGCGTTGGCGGTGCCCGGCGGCAAGCTGTATCGCGAGGGCGATGCGTCGCGCGGCATTCCGGCGTGCATGGCATGTCACGGTCCGGATGGGCACGGCAATCCGGGCGCGATCTATCCGCAATTGGCCGGTCAACATGCCGACTACGTACAGAAGACGCTGCAGGCATGGCACGACGGCACGACCTGGGGCGAGGAACAGCACGCGCAGATCATGCCTGCGATCGCGCAGCGACTGACGAAAGCCGACATCGAAGCGGTCGCGAGTTACGTTGAAGGTCTGCACACCGCGCAGCCGGGCGAACAGGTCGCCGGTCCGGAAGCCGCGCCGGCGTCGGGCAGCAGCACGGCGCATCCTGCCGCCGCCGCGAGCGCGCCAGCCCCGAACAGTTCCAGCGTGGCGCCGGTTCCGGCCAAGGGCGCGGCGCAACCGGCCGCGCCCGCACGCGGAGCGAGCAGCGGCAAGCATTGAAACGAAAGAGCGGATATGGCCGGCCGGTCTGATCTCCGGCCGGGAAACAAACCGGTCGAATGCTTGTCAACCATTCAGCCGCGCATGCCGAAACTGCGCGCTTCGAGTTTCCGATCAGAGGTAAGCCGCAATGATCCAGCGCGCGATTCTGTTCCTTTCGCTCTTCGCGCTCGCCGGCGCCGCCTTTGCACAGGCGCCCGCCGGTAACGCGCAGTGGGTCGAAGGCAAGAACTATTTCCGCATCGACCCGCCGCAGCCGACGCCCGATCCGTCCAAGGTCGAAGTGACGGAAGTGTTTTCCTATGCGTGCCCGGTGTGCTGGCGTTTCCTGCCCTACGCCGACCGCATCGCGAAATCGCTGCCGCCGGATGCGTACATGGATTATCTACCGGTGTCGTTCAATCCGGTGGAAGACTTCCCGGTATTCCAGCGCGCGTTCTACGCGGCGCAGGCGCTGGGCATCGAAGCCAAAACGCACGACGCGATGTTCAAGGCGATCCACTCACCCGGCGGTGAACTGGCGACCTACGATGCCGCCACCGGCCGCCTGAAGAGCCCGCTGCCCGACATTAACGACATCGCCAAATGGTATGCGCAGTATGGCGTCAAGCCGGCCGATTTCGTCGCGACCGCCAATTCGTTCGCCGTGAACATGAGGATGAAGCGCGCCGATGCGCTGGTGCAGGCCTACGGCGTGACCGGCACGCCGACGATGGTCGTCAACGGCAAGTGGCGCTACGACTCGGCTTCCGCGGGCGGTCCGGATCAAGTGGTGGAACTGACCAAATATCTGGTCGCACGCGAAGCCGCGGCACTGAAGCCATGAACTTGCGGCGCGTCATTCCGGGCGTGTTGCTGGCAGCGGGCCTGCTGCTGACCGCGGCCTGCTCGGCGCACAACGACACCGATGGCGCTTCGGTTTCCGCGCCTCCGTCTTCGTCAGGGAAATCCGCAATGGCAAGCGGTTCCTTCACCGAAGGCAAGCAGTACGTGCGCCTCGCGCAAGCGGGCGAGAAGGCGAGCGGCCCGGTGGTGATCGTGGAAGTATTCTCCTACGCCTGCCCGCACTGCGCGGAGTTCGCGCCGTTCTTCGATCAATTGCGCGCGCAGTTGCCGAAAGATGTGCAGGTGCGCTACATGCCCGCGGTTTTCAGCGAGGCGTGGGAGCCGTATGCGCGGGCGTTCTATGCGGCGAAGCAACTGGGCGCGCTGCAATCCACGCACGACGAATTGTTCAAGGCGATGATGCAGCACTACCCGCTGAATTCGCTGGAAGATCTGGCGGATTTCTACGCCGGCCACGGCGTGGACCGGCAGAAGTTTCTCGACGCCGCCAAGTCGCCGCAGACCGACGCGGAAATGGCGGCGAACCTGAAGATCGAGCAAGGCTGGGGCATCGACGAAACGCCGACGCTCATCGTCGGCCGGCTGCAAAACGATTCGCCCGACGCACCGGTGGTGGCCGATTACCGCAGCGCCGAGATCAAGAGCTTCCAGGAGCTGACGCAGTTGGGCCTGTGGCTGGTGCAGCAGGAAGAGCACGAGGGCAAGCAGTAGATCGCGCAAGCAGTAGATGTGATTCCTTCGTGGCTCCCATGCGAACGCGTTTCGCATTTGCATTCACCGGCGCGATGTTAGGCTGATGCGGTGAACACTGATGCTTCCGAATCGGGCGACGCGTCGACGCTGCGTCTGCTGAGCTGCAACATCCTGGCGGGCGCCAGCGTGGGCCGCTATCACGAATACGTGACGCGAAGCTGGAGCGCGGTGCTGCCGGGCAAGCACAAGCGCAGCAATCTGGACAGGCTGGCGCGCGAAATCGCTCAGTTCGACGTGATCGGTCTACAGGAAGCCGACGCGGGCAGCATGCGTTCGGGTTTTCTCAACCAGACGCAATACCTCGCCGAAGCCGCGGGCCTGCCGTACTGGAGTCACCAGCCCAATCGCCGCGTCTCGCGCGTGGCGCATTCCGCCAACGGCCTGATCAGCCGCTTGCCGCCGGCCGAAGTGCTGGATTATCCGCTGCCCGGCCGCGGCCGCGGCGTGCTGATCGCACGCTACGGCAGCGGCGCGGAAGCATTGACCGTCGCGATCGCGCATCTTTCGCTGGGACCGCAGGCGCGCCTGCGGCAACTGGCGTTCATCGCCGAATTGCTCGAAGGTTTTCCGCACGCGGTGTTGATGGGCGATCTGAATTGCGATCCGGACAGCGTCGAACTGCGCGTGCTGTTTTCGCGCACCGCGCTGGCCGAGCCGCTGGAAACGACGCCGACTTTCCCGAGCTGGCGGCCGCAGCGGGCGATCGATCACATCCTTGTGTCGCGCGGCATCGAGATCGAACGCATGTGGACGCTGCCCGATGCGTTTTCCGATCATCTGCCGCTCGCCGCGCAAATCCGCCTGCCCGCCACCGCGGCGGTTTCGGCCGCGCAGCAGAGTGCGTAATCTTTTCACGCGCATCCGCCGGACGCGTATCGTCCGGGCGTATCGTCTAAAATCGGAATCGATGAACGCAGCGTCCATTCTTTCGATGCCGCGCAGGATCGCGCAGCCGCTGCGCGGGGCCGTCTTGCTGATCCTGATGTCGACCTGCGTGGGTGCATTCGCGCAGGCATCCGATCTGCAACAGCAACGCGACGCTTTTCGTGCGGCCTATACGGCCGCCTACGAAGGCCAGGATTGGCGGACGCTGGCGCGCGGACTGGAAAGCTATCCGCTGTATCCGTATCTGGAAGCGGCCGCGCTGGAACACGACATCGCGCACGCCGACCGCGAACAGGTGCGCGCGTATCTCGCGCGTTATCCGGATCTGATTCCCGCCGATGATTTGCGCCGCCACGAATTGCAGTGGCTGGCGCAGCAGCGCGACTGGAATGGTTTCCTGTCCTTCTACAAACCCGGATTGGGCAATGCGCTGAACTGCGATGCATTGCAGGCGCAACTCGCACAAGGCGGCGGCCTCGAATTCCAGCGCGATCTCGCATCGCTCTGGCAGGAAACCGAACTGCCTTCCGCTTGTGATCCCGTTTTGCAGGCGGCGTATGCGCAAGGTCTGCTGACACCGGAGCGCGTCTGGGATCGCATCGATCGCGCGGCCGAAGCGAACGCGTCCTCGACCATCGATCAGTCCGCGGCGTGGCTGCCGTCGGAACAACAAATCGTTGCACGCAGACTGGCTACGGCGCTGCGCAATCCGGCCGCGCTGCTGGCGCAGGCAGATACGCTTTCGGACGATGCGCGCACGCGGCAGGCGTTGACGATCGCCCTGCGCCGCTACGCGCATCGTCACGACGACGAGGCCGAGGCCGCCTGGGACAGGTTGTCGTCGCGCTTCGCATTCGACACCGAACAGCGCAATCGCATCCTCAATGCGCTGGCCCTGTACAGCGCCACCGATTTCGAACCGGACGCGTTGGCGAAACTCGCCTCATTGCCACCGGCCGCGCAGACCGACGCCACCCGCGAGTGGCGCGTGCGCGTGGCACTGGCGAATCGCGACTGGAACGCCGCGCAGAGCGCGATCGCCGCGTTGACGCCCGATGAAATGCAGCACGACGAATGGCGTTACTGGCAGGCACGCGTCGCGGAAAAACTGCGGCACGTGGACGAAGCGCGCGCGGATTACGCGGCGCTGGCGCAGCAGGCGACCTACTACGGTTTCCTCGCCGCCGATCGCGCCGGCTTGCCGTACAGCATCTGCCCCGAGCAACTGGTGGATGATCCGTCCGCGCAGCAGCGCGTGCTGGACACGCCGGGCTTCGCGCGTGCATTCGAATTCTTCGCGCTGGACATGCTGCAGCCCGCTCGGCGCGAATGGACGCGCGCTTTCGCCGCATTGCCCGATGCCGATCGGCGCGCCGCGGCAGGACTCGCCTGGCGTCGCGGCTGGTACGACCGCGCGGTATTCGCCTTCGGCAACGGCGACGATCTGCGTTTGTACGAGCAGCGTTTTCCGCTGGCCGACAAGGACGACGTGATCGCCTCCGCGCGCAATGCCGGCATCGATCCGGCCTGGACCTTCGCGATCATCCGCGCCGAGAGCGCCTGGCAAACCGATGCGCATTCTGGCGCGGACGCGTACGGTCTGATGCAACTGCTGCCCGGCACCGCAGCGAAGGTCGCGCGCGAAAACGGCCTGCCTTACGACGCCGCGAACGATCTGTTCGATCCGGACGTCAACATTCCGCTGGGCGCTCGCTACTTGGCCGCGATGGCGCTGCATTTCGACGGCAGCCCCTGGCTGGCGAGCGCGGCCTACAACGCCGGCCCGGTGCCGGTGCAGCGCTGGGTGGATGCGCGCGGCGCACTGGAGCCGGACATTTTCATCGCCACCATTCCGTATCAGGAGACGCGCGGATACGTCGCCCGCGTACTGTCGTTCACCACGATGTACGACTGGCGCTTGCACGGCGATGCACTTCCGGTGTCCTCGCGCATGCCGGCGATTGGCACGGCGTACGAACCCGGCGGCGGCGTCCCGCGCAAGCAGGTGGTCTGTCGTCTGGATGCGAATAGCGCTGGACGCGTTGCTGCAGCGGCGCCTGTCGCAGCGTCGTCAGCTTCAGCTCCTGCGGCCAGCAGCACCACGGCCGCCCGCAACGCCCACTGAGCGCGCACCCATGAAAGCGCAACGCATCGCGATCCTCGGCGGCACCGGATTCATCGGCGGTCATCTGGTACCGAAGCTGGCGGCGGATGGCTATCGCATCACGATACTTTCGCGCAACCGCGAGAGGCACCGCGCGTTGCTGGTGCTCCCCTCGGTGCGCATCGTCAGCACCAACGTCTACGAACGCGCGGCGCTGGTGCAGGAGTTCGCCGGGCACGACACCGTGCTGAACCTGGTCGGCATCCTCAACGAAACCGGCCGCGCGGGTTTCGCGCACGCGCACGTGGACCTCACCGCCAGCGTGATCGCCGCCTGCCGCGAAGCCGGCATCGCGCGCCTGCTGCAGATGAGTTCGATCAACGCCGGCAGCGACGCTTCGAAATATCTGAAGACCCGCGGCGAAGCGGAAACGCTGGTGAAGAATTCCGGACTGGACTGGACGATCTTCCGGCCGACCATCGTGTACGGCGCTGGCGACGGACTGGTATCGCGTTTCCGCAAGCTCCTGAAGATCTCGCCGGTGCTGCCGCTGGCACGCCCGCACGCGAAGATCGCGCCGGTGTACGTGGGCGATGTCTGCGCGGCGATCATGCAGTGTCTGGCGCGCCGTGACAGCTTCGGCCGCATCTACGAATTGTACGGGCCGGATACGTACACGCTGCTGCGGATTGTGCGGATGATCCGCGACGCCGCGCACTTGCGCCGCGCGGTGTTGCCGCTGCCGGACATGCTCGGCTGGTTGCAGGCCTGCGCGGCGGAACTGATCCCCGGCAAACCTTTCTCGCGCGACAACTTCAACTCGCTGAAGCTCGATGCGGTCGGCACGCGCGACGGCCTGAAGGAGATGGGCATCACGCCGCGCCGCTTCGAAACGCTGCTGCCGGAGCTGCTGTCACTCGATCCCTTCGAGCGGCGCATGAACGAAGCCCGCGCCAGCCAGCGCGACAACGTGCGGCACGCGTACGAGCGGCCGGGTTGAGGCGCATTCCGCGGTTCGCTGTCAGAATCGCCGCATGAAAATCTACGAAGTCGGCGGCGTGGTGCGCGACGAGCTGCTGGGCCGTGCGCACGGCGATCGCGATTACGTGGTGGTGGGCGCCACACCGAAGGAAATGCTCGGGCTCGGTTACGTGGCGGTGGGCAAGGATTTTCCGGTGTTCCTGCACCCCGAAACGAAAGAGGAATACGCGCTGGCCCGCACCGAGCGCAA
>DAIOUL010000108.1:0-6693 GCA_036759545.1 Rhodanobacteraceae bacterium | reverse complement strand
CTGCTGCGCGGGCACGCGCGGTCGGCGATGACGATGAACTTCGTGCGCGCGCTGGTCGATGGCGGTTTCGCAGACCTGCACCATCCCGAATACTGGAATCTTGCCTGGGTCGAACATTCGCCGCTGGCGGAGGAATATCGCCGGATCGTGGAAGGCATCGGCGACGCGGTACGCTTCCTGGAAACGTTGGCGGGCGAACCGATCGCGAGTTTCCAGCGCGCCGAGTTCTACACGTCGCATGAGGCGCTTTTGCTGCACTACGAACAGGCGCTCACGCGCCACGTTCCGCGTCAATGGGGCTGGTTCGACCTGTCCGCGCATTTTCCGTGGATCGGCATGCGCACGGCCGATCCGGATGGCGCGCACGTGGAGTTCTGTCGTGGCATCCGCAATCCGGTCGCGGTGAAGGTCGGGCCCGCGATGGGCGCCGAACAGTTGAAGCGGCTGATCGACATCCTCAATCCGGACGACGAGCCCGGCCGTTTGACATTGATCCACCGCATGGGCGCGGGTGGCATCGGCGAACACCTGCCGCCGCTGATCGAGGCGGTGAAATCAATTGGCCGACGCGTGCTGTGGTGTTGCGATCCGATGCACGGCAACACCGAAACGCTGGGCAACGGCACCAAGACGCGCCGCTTCGCCAACATCCGTTCTGAACTGGAACAGGCCTTCGACATCCACACCGCCTGCGGCACGCGCTTGGGCGGCGTTCACCTCGAACTGACCGGCGAAGACGTCACCGAATGCCTCGGCGGCGCGCGCGATCTTTCCGAAACCGATCTCGCGCGGGCATACAAATCGACCGTCGATCCGCGATTGAATTACGAGCAGTCGCTGGAACTGGCAATGCTGATCGTGCGCAAGTCAGGGACGCAGCCGCTGACGGTCTGAGTGGTTTGTTGCGGCGCAACATCGAGCCCGGTAGCATATCTTCTCTGTGCGTTCGTCCTGAACGCTAAAGTCAAAAGCGGACATCCGTGTCCGCGGCACGTTTTTGCGTTCGTCCGTGAACGCGAGAATCAAAAAGCGGACATCGATGTCCGCACTTTTCAAAGGAAGCTCTTCAATTATGAGCGCTGATCCAAAACATGCATTCGAAGACTGGCAGGCGCTGTCGCGCCGCTACTGGGATGCGTGGAATGACGCCACCCGCAAGGCGTTCGAGACTTCCACGCAGGCGCAGCCCGATGTCACGCCCTGGCACGAAGGCCTCGAGCAATGGTCCCGCATGTTCACGCAACAGGGTTCGCAGAGCGAAACCATGGAGCGGCTGTTGGCTGGAGCGAAATCGTATTTCGCGTTGCTGCAGTCGCTCGCCACGAAGAGTGCGGGGGCCAATGGCAATCTCAATGCCAAGGCATGGACCGACACGCTGCGCGAATCCTTCAACTTTCCCGGTGCGGATGCATCGCTGTTCGACAACCCGCTGGCACGCGCGCTGCGCGAAGTCGCGGGCAAAGGCGCGAAGAGCATCGAGGAGCTGAGCAAGGGCGCCGAGCCGTGGATGCGAGAGGCGAAGGCACTGATGGCGATGCCCGCATTCGGCTATTTGCGCGAGCACCAGGAGCACTACCAGAAATTCGCGCAGGCGATGCTGGATCAACAGCAGCAGACCAACCGCTACAACGCGCTGCTGGCACGCGCCAGCGCGCGTGCGTTCGAGCTGATAGAGGACAAGTTGGCCGCGCGCGCGGAGCCGGGCCGGCAGATCGATTCCGTGCGCGCGCTGTACGACCTGTGGGTCGATGCGGCCGAAGACGCCTACGCCGAAATCGCGCTGTCCGACGAGTTCCGCGAAGTCTACGGCGCGCTGGTGAACGCGCAGATGCGCGTGCGCAAGCACGTGCAGGAAGAAGTCGAGCGCGTCGCGACCGATCTCGGCATGCCCACCCGCACCGAGATCGACAGCATGGGCAAGCGGCTGCACGAAGTGCGGCGCGAATTGAAACAGCGCGACGAGCTCGCCGCCGAACTCGCGGCGTTGCGTGCAGAAATCGAGAAACTGAAGAACGCATCCGGCACGGCCAAGGCGCCGGCGAAGCGTGCCGCCAAAACTCGCAAGGGCTGATTCGACATGGAACCCATCCGCATCGATCCCGCGCGCGCACTGGACGAAGCGCTGCGCGCGCAAAGCAAGCTGGCCGCCGGCATGCGCACGCTGCGCCAAGTCGAGGACGTCGATTACGGCGCCACCGACAAGGAAGCGATTTACAGCGAAGACAAAGTCGTGGTCTATCGCTACAAAGGCAGGAACAAGCCGACCGCGAAAGCGCCGATCCTGATCTGCTACGCGCTGGTCAATCGTCCCTACATGGTCGATCTGCAGGACGACCGCTCGCTGGTGAAGAACCTGCTGGCGCTCGGGGAAGACGTCTATCTGATCGACTGGGGCTATCCCGACGGCGCCGACCGATGGCTGACGCTGGACGACTACATCAATGGCTACATCCGCCGCTGCGTGGATGCGGTGGCGAAACACGCGGGCGTCAAGAAGATCAACCTGCTCGGCATATGCCAAGGTGGGGCTTTTTCGCTGTGCTTCGCATCGCTGCATCAGGACAAGCTGCAAAACCTGATCACGATGGTCACGCCGGTGGATTTCCACACCCCCGACAACATGCTCTCGCACTGGACGCGCGGCATGGATGTGGACCTGTTCGTGGACACGCTGGGCAACGTGCCGGCCGACCTGATGAACTGGTGCTACCTCACGCTGAAGCCGGTGCGGCTGAACCAGCAGAAGTACATCGGCATGCTGGACATCCTCGACGACAAGACGGAGCTGGAAAACTTCCTGCGCATGGAGAAATGGATTTTCGATTCGCCCGATCAGGCCGGCGAGGCGTTCCGCCAGTTCATCAAGGATTTCTACCAGGGCAACAAGCTGGTGAAGGGCGGCCTGAAGATCGGCGAACGCGAAGTGTCGCTCAGGAACATCACGATTCCGGTGCTCAACATCTTCGCCGAGCAGGATCATCTGGTGCCGCCGTCGGCTTCGCGTCCCCTGGGCGAGCACATCGGCACCCAGGATTACACCCAGCTCGCATTCAAGGGCGGCCACATCGGCATCTACGTCTCCGGCCGCGCGCAGCGCGAAGTGCCGCCGGCGATCCATCAATGGCTGGGCGAAAGAACCAGGTAGGCCGGATGAAGGCGCGCAGCGCCGCAATCCGGGACATTCCCGGATTCCGCTTCGCTGCATCCGGGCTACACTGAGCGAAGAGATTTCGCCAGGAATGCCGGATGAGCACGCATCCACCGTTACGCCGTTCCCGCCACAACCGCATGATCGCCGGCGTGGTCGGCGGTCTTGCCGAGTACTTCGGCCTGGATCCGACCCTGCTTCGCGTGATCTACGTGCTGGTGTCGATCTTCTCCGCGGCTTTCCCCGGCATTCTCGTTTACATCATTCTCTGGATTCTGGTTCCGGAAGAGCCGTAAACCTTTCGATGCGCTTCGGATCTCCCATCCGTGTCGCGCTGGTTGCGCTGGGAATGCTCTGGACGCTGCCGAACACGCTGCTCGGACTGCTCGCGGGTTTGGTCTTGTTGCCGTTCGGTGCGCGGCCATACGTTTCCGAAGGCGCGCTCGCGTTCAAACGCGTGCCACGCGCGCGTGGCGCGCTGGTGCTGGGTTGCGTGATCCTGCACGGCGGCGAACATCTCGACACCATTTGCCGCACTTACGCCGCGCGGTGCGGCATAGCGCCATCCACGCAATGCGTGCGCCTCGGCGATCACGAACGCGCGCACGTCTATCAGTATCTGTTGTTCGGCCCGTTCTTCCTGCCGCTGTATTTCCTCTGCGGCGGCATTTCCGCGCGCAATCCCTTAGAGCGCGCGGCCGACCGTTACGCGCTGACGGGGAACGGCTGGCGCCCGTTGCGCGAACCGGCGTAATTCATGGCGCCTGCTTCGAACACCGTGGCGGCCAGTTTTCCTCCCCTTCGATGTGCCACACGAAGAACTCGCCGGAATCGGGGCCTTTGGTATCACGTGCGAACAGCAGCGATTTGCCGCTGGGGGAGAACAGCGCGCCGAGTTCGCTGCCGTTGGCGTTGAATTCGTGGCCCAACTTGACGCGCTGCGACCATCCCGACGCGGTGAGATGCGACTCGTAAAAACCATCATCCGCCGCGACGATCATGCGCTTGCCGTCGGGTGAGGGCAGCGGCTCGTATTCGTTGCCGGCGGTGTTCAGTGCCGGCCCGGCATTCTCCACGCGCCACTTTCCAGATGCGTCCTGCCGCGCGCGCCAGATGTCGTTGCCGCCCAGTCCGCCCGGCCGCATCGAACCGAAATATAGCCAGCCGTCACTTGCAAGGCGCGGAAACCATTCCGCGTATGACGAATTCACCGGCTCCGGCAGACGGACCGGCGCGCGCCACTTGCCTTGCGCGTCGCGATCCACACGCCAGATGTCGAGATCCTTCGAATGCCCGCTGCCGCTGGCGCGTGTGGAGATGAAGTAAAGATGTGCGCCATCGGGCGTGAACCCCGGATCGGCTTCCAGCCCCTTTCCGGCAAAAGATGGCGGCGCCGGCGCACTCCACCCGTTCTTCGCGCAATGGCTGACCAGCAAGTGCCAGCCGCTGAACTGCGGAGTGCTGCGCACGAAATAGAAATCGCCCGTCAGCGGATCGAACGCGCCGTGAGATTCGTACATCGGGCTGGAAATGCCCGCGGGTTTCCACTGCGTGACCGTACCGGCATAACCGGATGCCGCAAGCGCCACCGCCACAAGTGCAGACAAGATTCGAAATCCCATGCGTGCCTCTCTGGTGAGTGCGGATACGATGCGTGCTGCATAATAGGTGCGATTCGGTTGTCACCCAAACGGGAACTGGAATGGCCGCGACGCCCGCCAATGCGGAGGGATTCCACACGCACGACCAGATCCGCGCGGTGCAATGGCGTGGCGATCATTTGCGTTTGCTCGATCAACGCGAGCTGCCGCTGGAGGAGAGTTGGATCGAGTGCCGCAGCGCGGAAGAAGTCGCGCTCGCCATTCGCAATTTGGCCGTACGCGGCGCGCCCGCGATCGGCATCGCCGCAGCGTGGGGCGTGGTGCTGGCAGCGCAACGCGGCGATGATCTCGACAAGACGATTGCAACGCTGCGCGCAGCGCGGCCGACCGCGGTGAATCTGATGTGGGCGCTGGATCGCATGCGCGCACACGTTCGCGCAGGCGCGGACGCATCGGCGCTCGCGGACGAAGCGCAGAAGATCCAGGATGAGGATCTCGCCGCCAATCGCCGCATGGGTGAACTGGGCGCAGCGCTGATCGAACCGGGCAGCGCGGTGCTCACGCATTGCAATACCGGTTCGCTGGCCACGGCCGGATTCGGCACGGCGCTGGGCGTGATCCGCGCGGGCGTGGAAACCGGCCGCATCGACAAGGTCTATGCGGGCGAGACGCGGCCGTGGCTACAAGGGGCGCGGCTGACGATGTGGGAGCTGGCGCGCGACGGCATCCCCGCCACGCTGATCGCCGATTCGGCTGCTTCTCATCTGATGAAGCACGGCGAAGTACGCTGGGTGATCGTCGGTGCGGACCGCATCGCGGCGAATGGCGACACGGCAAACAAGATCGGCACCTATCAGCTCGCGATTGCAGCCAGGCACCACGGTGTGAAGTTCATGGTGGTGGCGCCCTCCAGCACCGTCGACATGAACACGCCAGATGGCGGAACAATCGAAATCGAATTGCGCGATCCGATTGAATTGTTCTCGCACCACGGCGCGCGTACGGTGGCCGAGGGCGCGCAGGCGTGGAATCCGGTATTCGACGTCACGCCTCACGAACTGATCGATGCCCTCGTCACCGAGCGCGGCGTGATCGAACGGCCGGACAAGGAAAAGATGCGCGCGCAATTCGGTGCGGACGCGCGTTGACATGTGGCGGCGCATTCCCGGACAGCTCTTCTGGTTCGGCGTGGGCGGTGCGATCGGCTTTGTGGTGGACGCCGGCATCGTGCAATTGCTGGTCAGCAAGGCCGACGCGAATCCGTACATCGCTCGCCTGTTCTCGTTCTTCTGCGCGGCCTGTTCGACCTGGTTGTTCAACCGCCGCTACACGTTTCCAGACCGCGGCGGGCACACGCTGGCCGGCGAATGGATGCGTTACATGACTGCGATGTCGCTCGGCTTCGCGCTCAATTACGCGACCTACGCGCTGGTAGTTTTCTATTCCGATTTCGTGCACCGCTGGCCTTCGATCGCGGTCGCGGCGGGTTCGTTGCCCGGCTCGCTGGTCAACTTCATGGGCGCCCGTCAATGGGCATTTCCGAGACGCCGCAAAGCCGTCGCGGAAGAATCCAAAAAGCCCGCGTAAACCCCCATACCTGCTCGATTTTTTCGCCCTGAAAAGAGGGCGGATGTGGTACACTTGTGCGTCTGCTTCGAGCCCTCGCGCGGGCTTCGAAACTCTCGCGTTCAACCCATAAAGAAGCACAGGAATAGAGCCGATGGCCGAACTCGCCAGCGAGATCATTCGCGTCAACATCGAAGACGAGATGCGCCAGAGTTACCTCGATTACGCCATGAGCGTGATCGTGGGCCGTGCGCTGCCGGACGTGCGCGATGGTTTGAAACCGGTGCATCGCCGCGTTCTGTACGCGATGAACGAACTGGGCAACGCCTGGAACAAGCCGTACAAGAAATCCGCGCGCGTGGTCGGCGACGTGATCGG
>DAIOUL010000107.1:0-6792 GCA_036759545.1 Rhodanobacteraceae bacterium | reverse complement strand
GATCACTTCTCGCACCGGCGAGAAGCACCGTCAGCGCGCACTGGAAATCGGCGTAGAGCGCTATCTCGGCAAGCCTTACAACGAAGCCGAACTGTTGCGCAACGTGCAGGAATTGTTGGGGGTGACCGCACATGTCTGAGCACACTTCTTTCGAAATCGGCGTGGTCGACGTGCCGGGCATCGGATCCGCCGCGGCCCCGTTTAAAAACATCCCGCCGCTGGCGCTGCTGTATTCCGACGAGTCGCTGCTGGCGCACGTGGAATCGGCCTTGAGTGAAATGGGTGCGAGCGTGGTTTACCGCGCATCCGTCGCACAGGCCGAACGCGCTGCGTTGCTGAATGCGCGCCCGGGCATTACGCTGATCAATCTCGACGATTGCTGCGACGAACATCTGGATCAAGTTACGGCGTGGCTCGACGCCGCGCACGTACCGGTGGTGTTCAACGACGCGGACATCTCGCGCGGTCTGGAAGGCTGGGCGCGCGCGCGCTGGGCAAGGCACCTCGCCGCCAAGCTGCGCGGCAGCCAAGACGTCGATCCTCCGCGCCCGGCGCAGGCCGTGCCGGCGCAGGCCGCGCAAGCGGCTGCACCGGTGAGTGACGACAGTGCCGAGACGATTTCCGCTTTCGACATCGGCGCGGATGACGTCGCCGAGATCGTGCCGATCGCTTCGCGTCCCTTGACACCCGGCGAGATCGAATCTCTGCTGGCGAATTTTCCGACCGAACCGGCGCAGGCACAGACGGTCGACGAAATCGATGCCGTGCCGGAACAGGCCGCCGACGAGACGGAAAGCTTGTCCGCGCACGTCGATGCGCTGCTGGCCGAACCGTCCGGGATCGCGCCGCGCGAACCGGCGCCCTGGGAAGTGATCGCGCCGCTGGAAGATGTTCCGGCCGCCGCCGCTGCCAACGAAGCGGTACGGCCCGAACCGGTGTCGATTCCCGCCTTGTCCGATTGGCAACTGGTGGACGATCCGGCGCCCGTGGTTTCGGCACCGCGCGAACGCAGCGCGCAACCCGCGCCCGCGCCGCGGATCGAATTCGATTTCGAACTGGAACCGCTGGAAGAAAAACAGGTCTCCGTCGCGCGCGAACGCGAATTCGAGGAAATGCGCCTGGAGAAGGTCGCGGCCAAGCCCGCCGAGGCGAACCCATGACCACGCTCACCGACCTGCCGCGCGAAGTCCGCGGCGTGATGATTCCGGTCACGAACGGGCGTGTGCTGCTGCCCAACGCGACCGTCGCGGAGGTGGTGACCTACACCACTCTGGAACCGATCCCGTCCGCGCCGAAGTGGTTGCTGGGCCGGCAATCCTGGCGTGGCTGGCGCGTGCCGTTGTTTTCCTTCGCGGTGCTGGCGGGCCTCGCCGAGCACGAGAACACCGACACCGCGCGGGTGGCCGTGCTGAAGGCGCTGGAAGGGCATCCCAAGCTGCCGTTCATCGGTTTGCTGACGCAAGGCTTTCCGCGCCTGACCACCATCTCGCCCGACATCCTGATCCCCAGCGGCGACGATCAACCCACGCCGCCCGGCGTGCGCGAACAAGTAATGGTGCGCGACGATCTCGCCTTCATTCCCGACCTGTCGCAAGTGGAAGACATGGTGCAGGAAGCGCTGATGCGCGGAGCGTAGCCGGCGTCAGCAATGAAAAATTCTTGGCAAGTCGCCACCGCGGCAGAAGCATTTGCGGCCGCACAGTTCGCTCGCTGCGGCTGGGACATTTCTGTCCAATATGGGGCAAATCAGCCCGAATATGATCTGGTCGCCGTTGATGGCGACAGGGTGCTCAAGATCTCGGTTAAAGGGAGTAAGGACGGTGGGTGGGGCCTCACCCAATCTTTCCTCTCCAACGCAAACTATCACGCCGCCATCGACGCCTGGCTACAAAGGCATTCTCTTAAGACCGTATTTTGTCTGGTCCAGTTCAAAGGCGTTCCTGTGAACGCACTGCCACGTATCTACCTAGCTACTCCTGCGGAGATCGCGGCGTGGCTCAAGGTAGCCGCCAAGGGGCGAGGAGACACGATCCTCTATGAGTCTCACACTTGGACGGGACGCGCTTTTGCTGCCGGTACTACTGATGCAATTCCTGCATCGTGGTTTTTCACGGAGCAGCGGCTCAACAACATCGCAAACGGCGTTTAGAACATCTCCCCGGCGGAAATTGCGCTGGGTTTCTAGAAATCTCCGTACAGCGCCTGCAATGCCGCGATCGCTGCGATGCCGGCGGTTTCGGTGCGCAGTATGCGTGGCCCGAGTGTCAGCCCGCGAAAACCGGCGTTGCGCAATGCAGCGATATCGCTTTCGCCGAATCCGCCTTCGGGACCGACGGCGAGCAGCACTTCGCTTTCGATGCGGCCCAGCGCGCGCGCACTGAGTTCGCCGTCCGGCAGCAGTGCCAATCGCGTTTCGGATTTCCGTAAATCCAGCGATTGCAGCCAGGACGACAAAGTTGCAGGTGCATGCACGCCTGGAACGCGCGCACGCCCGCTCTGCTCGCAAGCACCGGCCGCGACGCCGCGCCAATGCGCCAGGCGCTTGTCCGCTCGGCCGGCATCCAGCTTCACTTCGCTACGTTCGGTGACCAGCGGAACGATTGCCGCAACCCCCAGTTCGGTCGCCTTCTGCACGATCCAGTCCATCTTTTCGCCGCGCGCCAGCGCCTGTGCGATCGTGATGCGCAATGGCGATTCGCCCGTCGAGGCTTGCGCCGCCAGCACGCGAACACTCGCGCCGCTCGCACCGCTTTCGGTCAACTCGCAGGCGTAATCCACGCCATCGCCGTTGAACAGCACCATCGGATCGCCGCGCCGCAGCCGCAGCACGCGCGTGACATGCCCGGCTGCCTGCGGTGGCAGGGCGATTTCGAGGCCGGTTTTCAGCGGCTGATCGACGTAGATGCGGATCGTTCGCAAATTTTCAGGCCCTTGTTTGAATACAGCGATGATTGCAGACGCAGGGACGGCTCGCCGCATGAACGAAAGCTGTCGTAATCGGGCAGCAATGGATGCCGGGCTTGCGAAAACGCGCGAGAATCGCCATCCAAGGGGAAGGGGTAGCGTTCCGGAGACAGCTTATGAACAAGATTTTCGTCACCTGCGGATTCGTCCTTGCCTGCGGCTTAGGCGCTACTGCGATGGCGCAGAACGCCGGCGTTTCGACGGCCACCACCGCTTCCACCACCACCGATCAGAATGCCAGCGTCAACACGGATGTGGCGGTCGGCACGCGCGCGGTGCCCGCGCCGGGCGATCGCAACTGCATCCGCGACACCGGCAGTCATATTCCGCCGCCGAAAGGTAAATGCCTGCCTGTCAGCGGCAGAAGCTACAGCCATGAGGACATCCAGCGCACCGGCCAGCAGAATGTCGGCCAAGCCTTGCAGCAGCTCGATCCGAGCGTGCAGGTTTCCGGCCACTGAGCGGTTGGTCGAAGTCTGCTGTTATGAAAAGTGCGGCCAAGGATGGCCGCCTTGCTCGCTTTCCGAAGTCGGCCACGAGAAAGTTGCGCATGACTGTTCGAAAGAAGCAATCAGGACGATTGCATCAATCTACGCTCGCAGCGATTCCCGCTGCGGCGGTTTCCACCATCCGGTCGATTTCTTCCGGCGTGATGCAATACGGCGGCATGAAATAAATCGTGTCACCCAGCGGCCGCAGCAGCATGTCGTGTTTCAGCCCGTCCAGATAGAAGCGCAGGCCGCGCCGCTCGGCGCCGGGATAGGGCGTGCGCGAGTGTTTGTCGGCTACGAGATCCATCGCAGCGATCAATCCGGTCTGGCGCACGCCTGATACGTGCGGATGATCGCGCAGCGGCGCGATCCGCTGCGCCAGACGTTCCGCCAGAATCCGATTGTTCTCCAGCACACTCTCCTCGCGAAAAATCGCCAGCGTTGCCAGCGCCGCCGCGCATGCGATCGGATTGCCGCTGAAGGTGTGCGAATGCAGGAAGGCGTTGTTGGCCGCGTAGTCGCCGAGGAAGGCTTCGTACACGCGGTTGGTCGTCAGCACCGCCGACATCGCCAGCACGCCGCCGGTCAGTCCCTTCGACAGACACAGAAAATCCGGCGTTATGTCTGCCTGCTCGCACGCGAACATCGTGCCGGTGCGGCCGAAGCCCACCGCGATTTCGTCCGCGATCAGATGCACCTCGTATTCGTCGCACAGCTTGCGCAAGCCGGTGAGATAGACCGGTGAATGCATGCGCATGCCGCCCGAGCATTGCACCAGCGGTTCCACGATCACCGCGCAGGTTTCGTGCGCGTGGCGTTCGAGGATCGCGCGCATGTCTCGCAGGCGTCGCGATGCCACGTCTTCCGCGCTTTCGCCCGGCCCGGCGTCCAGCCAGTCGGGCGAAGGCGCGACGATCGGTTGCAGCAGCAGCGGCGCGTACACCGCGCGGTAGAGCGGCAGATCGCTGACCGACAACGCGCCCAGCGTTTCGCCGTGGTACGCGTTCGCCAGTGAAATGAAGCGCGTGCGTTCGCGCCGGCCGCTGTTGTGCCAGTAGTGGAAACTCATTTTCAGAGCGATCTCCACCGCGCTGGCGCCGTCGGCGGCAAAAAACGCGCGCGCAAGACCTTGCGGCGCGATCCGCACCAGCTCCTCGGCGAGCTGCACCGCGGGTTCGTGGGTAAAGCCCGCGAACATCACGTGGTTCAACTTCGCGGCTTGTTCCGCGATCGCCGCCGCGATACGCGGGTTGGCGTGGCCGAACAGGTTGCTCCACCACGAGCTGATGCAATCGAGATAACGTCGGCCGTCGGCGTCGATCAGCCACGCGCCTTCGCCGCGCATGATCGGAATCATCGGCAGGCGCGCATCGTGCTCGCGCATCTGCGTGCACGGATGCCAGTTCATGCGCAGGTCCCGTGCGGCCAGCGCGACGTTGCAACTTTTCGGTTCGTCCATGCTTGTATGATCGGCGCTCGCCGGGCCGCGCTCAAGCGACATGCCGAAATTCTCCGTCGAAGACGCCTTGCTCGACCGCGCACTGGATGTGGCCCGCGGCGCCGCGCTGGCGGCGGGCGAACTGATCGCTCGCCACTACGCGCGCGGGGTCGAGGTGGAATTCAAGGAAGACGCCACGCCGGTCACCATCGCAGACCGCGAAGCCGAAGACACCATCCGCCGCCTGCTCGGCCGTGCATTTCCGGATCACGCGATCCTGGGCGAGGAGCGTGGCCGCTCCGGCACGAGCGAATTCCTCTGGCTGGTCGATCCGCTGGACGGCACCAAGAGTTTCGTGCGCGGCACGCCGTTCTTCTCCACCCAGATCGCACTGATGCATCAAGGCGAACTGGTGCTGGGCGTCTCGCACGCCCCGCTGTACGGCGAAACGATGTGGGCGCGGCGTGGCGGCGGCGCGTATTTCAATGGCGCGCAGGTGCACGTCGCGGACACGCGCGAGTTGAAGGACGCCGTGCTGTCGCTCGGCAACATCAAATCGCTGACCGCGGATGCGGCACGCTGGAACGCGCTCGGCACATTGATCCGCGATGTCGACCGCGTGCGCGGCTACGGCGACTTCGCACACTATCATCTGCTTGCGCGCGGCGCGCTCGACATCGTGATCGAATCCGACGTCAACATCCTCGATATTGCAGCGCTGGCGGTAATCGTGCGCGAAGCCGGCGGCGCGTTCACCGACCTGCAAGGCGCGGAGCTGACGCTCGAGACAACGAGCGTGCTGGCCGCGGGGACCGCAGGGCTTCAGTCGCAGGTTCGGAGGCGATTGTCGGAAGCGTGACCGGTTGCGGGCGGCTGCTCTCGGCAGCTGTCCGCCCTTGCCACTGGCATGTGACTTCCTTCCCGAGGTCACTGACATTCCAGCCCGATGCTTCATCGTGCGGCGCGGCAAAGTTTTCGAGACGAGAAAACCTGTTGACGCGGCTCGCATGACGGGAGGAGACTCCAGAACGGCATGGGGATCTTCATCATTCCCGGCGTCACGTCTCGTGGCGCTGCGCGCGCATTCGGCGACTTCACTTCAATGGGGAGCAAACGTTTATGCGAAAGCACACTTGCATGGCAGTTGCGTTAGCCGCGGTCCTTGCGATGGCGGCGACTCCGGTTTTCGCGTCGTGGTCGGACACCGCCGCGTCGAATCTCGTCGTCGGCAACGGCAAGCTGGGCGAACAGGCGCAGCCCAAAATCGTGCAGACCATCGACAACAACTATTGGATCAGTTGGTTCGACGACAGCACGGGCGGTTACAGCGTGCGGATCCAGCGGTTGGATTCGGTCGGCAACAAGATGCTCGGTCCCAACGGCGTACTGGTTGCCAAGAGGTATTTCAGCTCGACCCAGGACTACGGCTTGAGCGTAGACCAGGCAGGCAACGCATTGTTGGCCTTCCACGTCTCGGACCCGGACGGAAACAACATCAAGATCGAGGCGCAGAAGATCGGCTTCGATGGAACGCTGGAGTGGGGTCCCAACGGAATCCAGTTCGGCAATACCGCCGATTTCCTCGCCAATCCCAAGATCGCGGGGGTCAGCGGCGACGAGGTCGTGGTCGGCTGGACGGACAATGCCGACATGGAATTCGAGCGCCTGGATGCGAACGGAAACCAGCTATGGAATCCGGCTGTCGAGATTTCCGACCCAGGCGGCGCTTCGCTCACCGTGAGCGACATCCACGGATGGTGGAACAACGACTCGGTGATCGTCTCCTACGTGAGTTCGAAAGGATTTTCGAGTCCGTCGCATCTGCTCGCGCAGAAACTCGACCACTCGGGTGTGTCGCAGTGGACGACGGCCGTTTACGACGGCGGCTCGCTGCAGTTC
>DAIOUL010000106.1:0-7269 GCA_036759545.1 Rhodanobacteraceae bacterium | reverse complement strand
TGTCGAAGAACTCCGCCGACAGCGCCGAGGTGGCGCAACGCTCGGTGCAGATCGCATCCAACGGCGCGGCCATCGTGCGGCAGACGATCAGCGGCATGGATTCGATTCGCGAGCAGATCCAGGAGACGTCCAAGCGCATCAAGCGCCTCGGCGAATCCTCACAGGAAATCGGCTCGATCGTCGAACTGATCAACGACATCGCCGAGCAGACCAACATTCTGGCGTTGAACGCGGCCATTCAGGCGGCTTCGGCCGGTGAGGCGGGCCGCGGGTTCGCGGTGGTCGCGGACGAAGTGCAGCGGCTGGCCGAACGCGCTTCCGGCGCGACCAAGCGAATCGAGACGCTGGTGCAGACGATTCAGTCCGACACCAACGAGGCGGTCAGTTCGATGGAACAGACCACCACGGAGGTGGTGAACGGTGCGCGCCTGGCCGAAGACGCCGGCACCGCGCTGGGCGAAATCGAAACGGTGTCGAACAACCTCGCCGGTTTGATTCAAGGCATCTCGAGCGCCGCGAAACAGCAGTCCGCGGCAGCGACCAACATCACCTCGACCATGCACGTGATTCAGGAGATCACCGCGCAGACCTCGGTGGGCGCCAGCCAGACGGCGGAATCGATCGGCAACCTCGCGCAACTCGCGCAGGACCTGCGCCGCTCGGTGGCCGACTTCAAGCTGCCGGCGTGAGCGGCAGGGCGTTCCGCGTCCGCGCGGGACGTTCGCGAGAGGACATGCGAGTTATCGACGGGCTGGATTGAGCGCTTCGACGGAAAACACGATGCAACTCGAAGACGACACCGACTTCACCACGCTGGGCTGGGTCAAGCCGCAGATCGACGAGACCCTGGCTCAGGCGCGGCAAGCGCTCGAGGCTTACGCCGAGGATTCCGCCGACGCCAGCCAGATGCGCTTTTGCGCCACCTGGCTGCACCAGGTGCAGGGCACGCTGCGCATGGTGGAATTGTATGGCGCATCGATGCTCGCCGAAGAGATGGAAGCGCTGGCGCAGGCGCTGCTGGACGACAAGGCGCCCGATCGCAACGAAGCCTACACCGTGCTGATGCGCGGTCTGGTGCAATTGCCCGATTATCTCGAGCGCGTGCAGGCCGGACACAAGGACATTCCGATCGTCCTGCTGCCGCTGCTCAACGAATTGCGCGCTGCGCGCGGCGAATCGCCGGTCGCGGAAAGTGCGCTGTTCGCGCCCGATCTCGAACACAAGCTGCCGGACGATGCGCCGGGCGCGAAGGTCGCGTTGCCGTTCGGCGACCTGCGTCAGCGCGTCGGTTCCATCCGCGCGCGGTTCCAGACGGCGCTCGCGGCCTGGCTGCGCGGACAGGGGGGCGATGTCGCGGGCATGCGCGCCGCATTGGCGCAACTCGGCGCGGTCTGTCATGAACTCGGCGCGCGTCGTTTGTGGTGGATCGCCGACGGCGTACTCGATGCCTTGCAGCACGGCACGCTCGATGTGCGCGGGCAGGATGCGGTGCGTCAGCAATTCAGCCGCGTGGACCGCGCGATCAAATCGCTGCACGACGAGGGCGAAGCCGCGCTCGACGACGAAGAAGCGCGCGACCTTGCGCGTTCGCTGCTGTACCTGCTGGCCCAGGGACAGGCCGGCGCGACGCGCGCGGATGCGGTGCGCAAGACCTATTCGCTGGACGCGCTGCTGCCGAGCGAAGAAGAACTGGAGCACGCACGCGGCTCCATCAGCGGCCGCAACCGCGTACTGCTGGACACCGTCTCGCAGGCGCTGAAGGAAGACCTGCTGCGGGTCAAGGAATCGCTGGACATTTTCCTGCGCCGCGAAGACCACAGCGTCGCCGAACTTGCGGCGCACGTGGAAACCCTGCGCCGCGTCGGCGACACGCTCGGCATGCTGGGCCTGGGAGTGCCGCGCCAAGTAGTGGCCGAGCAGCGCGAAATCCTGCAGGCGATCGCCGACGGCTCGCGCCCCGCCGAAGAAGAAACATTGATGGACGTGGCCGGCGCGCTGCTGTTCGTGGATGCGTCGCTGGACGACCATATCGAACGCCTGGGCGGCCCCGTGCCCGAGCCGGAAAAATCGGAAGCTTCCGCGCCGCTGCCGCGTTCGGAAACGCGCAAGATCGTCGATGCGCTGATGCGAGAAGCGGCGGTGAACCTGTCGCGCGTAAAGGACGACATCGTCGCCTTCATCGAATCGCCCTGGGCGCACGACCGCGTAATAGCGGTGCCGCGGCTGGTGGATGAAGTCAGCGGCGCATTGCGCATGCTGGATCTGCCGCGTCCCGCGGAACTGCTGCTGGGCATCGGCCGCTTCGTGGAAAACGAACTGGTCGCCGAGCAGCGCATCCCCACCGCCGAGCAGATGGACACGCTGGCCGATGCGATGGCCGGCATCGAGTATTACCTCGAATCCACGCGCGATTCGCGCGTCGGCGAACGCATCCTGGACGGCACGCAGCGCAGCCTGGAGAAACTCGGCTACTGGCCGGTGCCGCAGGCGCGCGAAGTGCACGAGCCGGAAGAGCGGCCCGCACCGGCGGCGGTGACATTCACCGAGCCCGAGCTCTCCGAAGCCGTCACCATCGCGCCCGGGACCGATGCCGAAGACCTGATCGTCGGCAGCGCCGAAACGCCGGCTCCGCCGGCGCACGAACTGGCCGGCTTGCGTCTGGCGGAGACCGAATCGGTCGCGCCGCCGCATGCGGAAGAAGAAGGCGAGTGGGTCGAGGTCGAGGAAGAAGTCGAGGAACCGGTCGTCGGCGAAGCAGCCACCGAATTCCAGGATGCCGCCGGCATCGACGAAGACATCCGCGAAGTGTTCGTCGAAGAAGTGGGCGAGGAAATCGCCAGCATCCGCGAACACCTGCCCGCGTGGAAAGCCAATCCGGAAGATCTGGAAACGCTGAAGAGCGTGCGCCGTTCGTTCCATACGCTGAAAGGTTCCGGCCGTCTGGTCGGTGCGGTAGCGCTGGGCGAATTCAGTTGGAAAGTCGAGAACATGCTCAACCGCGTGCTGGACCGCACGATTCCGCCGGACGCGAATGCGCAGGCGCTGGTCGATCACGCGCTGGCCGCGCTGCCGGAATTGCACGCCGCGCTGAAAGGCGAGGGCGCGCCGCACACGCCGCTCGCCGCGATCATGCAGGCCGCCGACAAGCTGGCCGCGGGCGAGCCTGCGCGCGTGGAAGATTTCATGCAGACGCGCAAGGTGCGCCGCATGGTGCGCCGCTGGGTGCCGCGCGCCGCCGAACTGGAAGCGGTGCCGACCGCATCGCTGGCCCAGGTTTCCGCGCTGCCGCCGGTCGATCCGATGCTGCTGGAGATCCTGCGCAGCGAAGTGGCGCAGCATCTCGGCACAATGCGCGATTACTTCTCGTTGCCGGAGCCGCGGCCGATCGACGATGCGATGGTGCGCGCCGCGCACACGCTGCACGGCGCGGTGGCGATGGTGGATATTCCGGTGCTGGCCTCGGTGCTGACACCGCTGGAATCCTGGTTCAAGCGCATGCGCGCACAACGCGCGGCGCCGGATGCACAAGGTGTCGCCGCGCTGCGCGATGCGGTCGCGTTCACCGATCACGTGATCGCGCAATTCGATTCGCCGCAGCCGGACGTGCCCGACGCCACGGCGCTGGCCGAGCGCATCGCGGCATTGCGCGATGCCTTGCCGGAAGCTTCGCTGGCCGACGTGCTGCATTTCGAGGAGGCGCCGGAAAGCGATGCGCAGGCTCCCGTGCCCGCAGAGCCGATCGCCGAGATCGCGCAGGAGCCTTCGATCGCGACCGAACCCGAAGCCGATCTCGCCAGCTTCATCGATGCGGATGCGGTTGCATCGATCGCGTCGTCGGTGGCGGCGGACGAAGCGGAGCGCGAGCGCGCCGAAGCCGAGCGGATTGTCGAAGAACAACGTGTTGCCGAGGAGCAACGCCTTGCCGACGAGCGCGCCGAAGCCGAGTGGATTGCCGAAGAACAACGTGTTGCCGAGGAGCAACGCCTTGCCGACGAGCGCGCCGAAGCAGAGCGGCTCGAAACAGAGCGGCTCGAAGCAGAGCGTCAGGAACAGGAACGGCTCGCCGCGGAACAAGCGGAACTGCAGCGGGCCGAGGCCGAGCGTGTTGCAGCGGAACAAGCCGAAGCAGCACGACTCGCCGAAGGACAGCGTGTTGCCGCCGAGCGCGCTGAAGCGGAACGTGCTGCCGAAGAGCAGCGACTTGCCGCCGAACGCGCGGAAGCCGAGCGACTGGAAACAGAGCGCCGGGAACAGGAACGGCTCGCTGCGGAGCAAGCGGAATCGGAGCGGGCCGAGGCCGAGCGCATCGCCGAGGAAAAACGCCTCGCCGCCGAGCGCGCCGAGGCAGAAAGGCTCGAAGCCGAACGGCTCGAGACCGAACGTCAGGAACAGGAACGAATCGAAGCGGAGCGTCGCGAAGCGGAGCGCGTTGCCGAGGAGCAACGGCTCGCCGCCGAGCGCGCCGAAGCGGAAAGGCTCGAAGCCGAACGGCTCGAAGCGGAACGGCTCGAAGCGGAACGTCAGGAACAGGAACGTCGCGAAGCCGAACGGCTCGCCGAAGAACAACGTCTCGCAGAAGAAAAGCGCGTTGCCGCACAGCGTGCGGAAGCCGAACGGCTCGAAGCGGAGCGCCAGGAACAGGAACGCCTCGAAGCCGAGCGCCTCGCGGCGGAACAGGAAGCGGAACGTCGGGAACAGGAGCGGCTCGCTGCCGAACGCGCCGAAGCAGAGCGGCTTGCCGCGCAGAAACTGGCCGAAGAGCGCCGCCAGGCCGCGGTCGCGCGCGCCAAGGTGCTGGCTGCGCTGCCGCCGTTCCCGGAGGACCCGCAGCCCGAAGGCAAGCTCGATCTGCCCGATGCCGATCCGGATCTGCTGGAGATCTTCACGCAGGAAGGCACGGAGCTGCTCGATCACTCCGACGGCTTGCTCGTCGCCTTGCGCGATGCGCCCGATCAGCGCGAGCCGGTCGCCGGTCTGCAGCGCGACCTGCATACGCTGAAGGGCGGTGCGCGCGTAGCCGGCATCGCGCCGATCGGCGATCTGGCGCACGTGATGGAAACGCTGCTGGAAGCGGTGGCCGACGGCCGCCGCGAAACCGATCCGCTGGTGCTGGAATCGCTGGAGCGCGGTTTCGACCGTCTGCACCAGTTGCTGCAACGCGTGATGCGCGGGCAGGCGATCGCGATGCCCGCCAAGGCGATCGCGCGTTTCGAACAACTCTCGCACGGCAAAGTCGAAGCCGATGCAGCCGAACCGGAGCAGGTGCACGCCGAAACTGCACCCAGTGCGAAGAAAGAAAAGATCGCGCCGCGCGCTGCGCCGACATTCGAGGAAGAATCGCGCGCGCCGCAGGAAATGATCCGCGTGCGCTCGGACCTGCTCGACTCGCTGGTGAACTACGCCGGCGAAGTGTCGATCTACCGCTCGCGCCTGGAGCAGCAGGTTTCCAGCTTCCGCTTCAACCTGGTCGAACTGGATCAGACGGTTTCGCGCCTGCGCGCGCAGTTGCGTTCGCTGGAAATCGAGACCGAGGCACAAATTCTTTCGCGTTACCAGCGAGAGAACGAAGGCTCGCATGAGGCCTTCGATCCTCTGGAGCTGGACCGCTTCTCGCAGTTGCAGCAGTACTCGCGCGCGCTGGCGGAATCCGTGTCGGACCTGAGTTCGATCCAGAACATCCTGGACGACCAGGCGCGCCAGTCGGAAACCTTGTTGTTGCAACAGTCGCGCGTGTCTTCCGATCTGCAGGAAGGCCTGATGCGCACGCGCATGGTGCCGTTCGAATCGATGGTGCCGAGCCTGCGCCGCACGCTGCGCCAGGCCGCGATGGATCTGGGCAAGCGCGCGCAGTTGCGGGTGGAAGGCGCGCAGGGCGAAATGGACCGCAACCTGCTGGAGCGCATGAAGGCGCCGTTCGAACACATGCTGCGCAACGCGCTGGCGCACGGCATCGAGGATCCCGATGCGCGCATCGAACGCGGCAAGCCGGAAGAAGGCACCGTTTCGATCAACGTCAGCCGCGAGGCGACCGAGGTGCTGATCAAGGTCAGCGACGACGGCGCCGGCTTCGACCGCGACGCGATCCGCGCCAAGGCGATCGAACGCGGCCTGCTGAATCCGGACGTGCAGTTGTCCGATCGCGATCTGTACGCATTCGTGCTGGAAACCGGTTTCTCCACCGCCGAATCGGTGACGCAGATTTCGGGCCGCGGCGTCGGCATGGACGTGGTCGCCAACGAGATCAAGCAGCTGGGCGGCACGCTCTCGATCGAATCGGAACGCGGCAAAGGCAGCCGCTTCAACATCCGCCTGCCGTTCACGCTGGCGGTGGCGCAGGCGATCCTGGTGCGCACCGGCGAAACCGTGTACGCGGTGCCGATGACGTCCATCCAGGGCGTGGCGCGCATCAAGCGCGACGAACTGGAGAAACGCATCGCTGCCGGCAATCCGATGTTCACCTATGCCGGCGAGGACTATGCGATCCACGACCTTTCGCAATTGCTCGGCATTCCTTCCGCGCATTCGAACGAGGAAACCCAGTTGCCGCTGCTGATGATCCGCACCGGCGACCTGCGCGCGGCGGTGCGCATCGACGCAGTGGTCGGTTCGCGCGAAATCGTGGTGAAGTCGGTGGGCCCGCAGATCAGTTCGGTGCCCGGCATCTTCGGCGCGACCATCATGGGTGACGGTTCGGTGATGCTGATCCTGGACATCGCACCGCTGGTGCGCCGCGCGGTCGCGCGGCAGGAACTGGTGCCCGAGGCCGCGGAAACGGTTCAGCCCGTCGCGCCGATCGCGGCTGCCTCGCGCGAGGAGCGTCCGCAACCGCTGATCATGGTGGTCGACGATTCGATCACGATGCGCAAGGTCACCAGCCGTGTGCTGGAGCGCAACGACTACGAAGTGGTCACCGCGAAGGACGGCCTGGACGCGGTGGAGAAACTGATCGAGCGCGTGCCGGACGTGATGCTGCTGGACATCGAAATGCCGCGCATGGACGGCTACGAGCTGGCCACGCACATGAAGAACGATCCGCGTCTGCGCGAGATCCCGATCATCATGATCACTTCTCGCACCGGCGAGAAGCACCGTCAGCGCGCACTGGAAATCGGCGTCGAGCGCTACCTCGGCAAGCCGTACAACGAAGCCGAGCTGCTGCGAAACGTCCAGGAATTGTTGGGGGTCACCGCACATGTCTAAGCGCACTCACGCGTCCTTTGAAACCGGCGGCACGGCCGACGCGGGCCGTGCCGGTTGCCCGCCGAACAT
>DAIOUL010000105.1:0-7387 GCA_036759545.1 Rhodanobacteraceae bacterium | reverse complement strand
GCGTGTAACCGACCGCAAGCTTGGCCGCGACTTTCGCGATCGGAAAACCCGTGGCCTTCGATGCGAGCGCGCTTGAGCGCGACACGCGCGGATTCATCTCGATGATCACTACGCGTCCGTTCTCGGGATTCACGCCGAACTGCACGTTTGATCCGCCGGTGTCCACGCCGATCTTGCGCAGCACCGCAATGCTGGCATCGCGCAAGCGCTGGTATTCCTTGTCGGTCAGCGTCTGCGCCGGCGCCATCGTGATCGAATCGCCGGTGTGCACGCCCATCGGATCGAGGTTCTCGATGGAACAGACGATGATGCAGTTGTCCGCCTTGTCGCGGACCACTTCCATCTCGAATTCCTTCCAGCCCAGCACCGACTCCTCGATCAGCACCTCGTGTACGGGCGAAAGTTCCAGCCCACGCGCGGCGATCTCCTCGAATTCCTCGACGTTGTAGGCGATGCCACCGCCGCTGCCGCCCAGCGTGAAGCTCGGGCGGATGATGGTGGGAAAACCGACCTGTGTTTGTCCCGCGCGCGCCTCCTCAAGCGAACGCGCAACCACGGACTTCGGTGATTCCAGGCCGATCTCATCCATCGCGTTGCGGAACAGCTCGCGGTCTTCGGCCAAGCGGATCGCGTCGCGCGAAGCGCCGATCATTTCCACGCCGTGCTTCTCCAGCACGCCGTGATCGGCCAGATCCAGTGCGCAGTTCAACGCAGTCTGCCCGCCCATCGTCGGCAGCAGCGCGTCGGGCTTTTCCTTCTCGATGATCTTCTCGACCGTGCGCCAGTTGATCGGCTCGATGTAAACGCGATCGGCCATTTCCGGATCGGTCATGATCGTGGCCGGATTCGAGTTCACCAGCACCACGCGGAACCCTTCCTCGCGCAGCGCCTTGCACGCCTGCGCGCCGGAATAATCGAACTCGCAGGCCTGACCGATCACGATCGGCCCGGCGCCGATGATCAGGATGGTTTGGATGTCGGTGCGTTTGGGCATGAGAATCAGGGAGCAGGGAGCGGGGAAAAGGGAGCAGGGATTTTTGACTTGAGACTTCCCTGCAATCCACGCAGCATCAATCTGATCTGATCAATCTCTCGGGGCAACTCTGGATTGGATTCGATCACATACAGATCGCAGGCAAGATCGACTAGCGTTCCGAGTTCCGCGAGAGAACCCAGAGCTATTGAAATGAAGCGCAGATATTCGCGTGTCGAATCTCTGGCATGTCCTTCTGCAATATTTGCGGGTACAGAAACTGCCGCTCGTTGCATCTGAGACACCAAGCCGAACCGCTCATCGGATGGAAGCAAGCGGCTCATGGCATAGATCTCTTTTACAAGTGCCATGCTGCGCTGCCAGACGTCGAGATCGCGATAGGTTCGAATCACTTTCCCTGCTCCCTGCTCCCTGCTCCCTGCTCCCGCATTGCTTTGGCAAACCGTTCGAACAAGTAACTCACATCATGCGGCCCCGGACTCGCTTCCGGATGCCCCTGGAAACAGAACGCCGGACGATCGGTCAGCGCGAAGCCTTGCAGCGAGCCGTCGAACAATGAGATGTGCGTGACGCGCGTGTTGGACGGCAGCGTGCCGGGATCGACCGAGAAGCCGTGGTTCTGGGAGGTGATCAGCACGCGGCCGTTGTCGAGTTCCTTCACCGGATGATTGGCGCCGTGATGACCGAACGGCATCTTGCGCGTCTTCGCACCCAACGCGAGCCCCATCAATTGGTGACCGAGGCAGATGCCGAACAACGGAATGCGCGCGTCCAGCAATTCGCGCGTGGCTTGGATCGCGTAATCGCAGGCGGCAGGGTCGCCCGGGCCGTTGCCCAACAGCACGCCGTCCGGTTGCATCGCCAGAACTTCGCGCGCGGGCGTTTGCGCGGGCACTACCGTCACGTCGCAGCCGCAATCGGACAGCAGCCGCAGGATATTGAACTTGATGCCGTAGTCGTAGGCCACGACTTTGCAACGCGGTTGCGATCTCTTCGCTGCACACGCGTCGAGATCGTAAGTTCCATCGCGCCACGCGAATGAGTTCGCTACGCTGACCTCCTTCGCCAGATCCATGCCGTTCAAGCCGGGCCACGCGCGGGCCCGCGCCAGCGCGTCGTCCACGGAAATGTTTTCGCCAGCCATCAGGCAGCCGTTCTGCGCGCCTTTGTCGCGCAGGATGCGCGTCAGCTTGCGCGTGTCGATGCCGGCGATCGCGACGATATTCTGGCGGCGAAGGTACTCCGGCAATGTTTCCTCGCAGCGCCAGCTCGATGCGCGGCGCGGCACGTCGCGCACGATCAGGCCCGCGGCAAACACGCGCTTCGATTCCGCATCGACCGCGTTGCAACCGGTATTGCCGATATGCGGATGGGTGAGCGTGACGATCTGCCGCGCGTAGGACGGATCGGTCAGGATTTCCTGATAACCCGTGATCGCGGTGTTGAACACCACTTCACCCACGCTCGTACCACTCGCGCCAACGGACTCGCCCTGGAAGATCGTTCCATCGGCGAGTGCGAGCAGGGCGGAAGTGCGCATCGGTTCGTCCGGGTGCAAGTTGACCCGCAGGCCGCGCTGGAGCGGGGTCTGTGGGTTGGGTGATCGGGCGAGGCGGCATGATAGCAGAATCGTGCGCGTTCAGTGGCGTGCGCTTCATTTGAGAAGTGCAGCCAAAGCCGCCATCCATGGCCAAGAGCTCCGTGGCTGCTTTTTGATTCTCGCGATCAAGGATGATCGCAAAAAAAAGCCGAGATACAATTCCCGCGACACACGGAAACGAAACATGCCCGCCGCCCTGCTCGATCCCGCTCGTCTGCAACGCCCCGATACGCTGGTGCGGCAGGAGCCCTTTCCGTACATGCTGGCGCATGGGCAGTTGCCTGATGAAGCGCGCGACGCGCTGGAGCGCGATTTCCCCAAATACGCCGGCGCGGGTTTCTTTCCGTATGACGAAAAGGATTGTGGCCCCGCGATCAACGAGCTGGTGAATGCGCTGACCGCACCCGCGTTCGCGAGTGCCGTGGGCGCGAAACTCGGCATCGAAAACCTCGGCCAATACCCGACTCTGGTGACGCTGTGCCGCTCGCTCAACAAGCGCCACGGCACCATCCACACCGACAGCAAGTCCAAAGTGGCGACCGCGTTGCTCTACCTCAACAGGCAGTGGTCGGACACCAGCGACGGCTGCCTGCGTTTCCTGAAGAGCGTGGACAACATCGACGACCTCGCCGCGCCGGAAGTGAAGCCGCTGTACGGCGAATTCGCGATCTTCAAGCGCGCCGACAATTCCTTCCACGGCCATTTACCTTACGAAGGCGAGCGACGCGTGATCCAGGTCGCGTGGCTGACCAGCGAGGAAGAGAAACTGCGCAAGACGCAACGCGGCAAACTCTCTCGACTGTTCAAGAAGCTCGCTGGCGGATTGGACAAGAAACTCGGCGCGCAACGCGACCGCAACGCGGCGCATCGGGACTGAATCGCGATTGAGCTGCAGGAGCCCTACAAGCGATAGAGCGCGATCTACTGCCGAGGTCCGTAGTCGCGAGCAGCCTCGCTGCTACACATTCAACGGTCCGTGCCGATCACATCATCGATCGAATACATGCCCGGCACCTTGCCGGCCAGCCACGCTGCGGCCCGCAGCGCGCCGCGCGCGAAGATCGTGTTGTCGTAGGCGCGGTGTGTAAGTTCGATGCGCTCGTCTTGCGTGGCGAGCAACGCGGTGTGCTCGCCGACGATTTCGCCCGCACGGATCGAGGAGAAACCGATCGCGTTTTCCGGCCGCGCGCCGGTGTGGCCGTGGCGTGCGAATGCTGCGACTGCATCGAAATCCTGTCCGCGCGCCGCGGCCGCGGCGCGGCCCAAAGCCAGCGCGGTGCCGGACGGCGCATCGACCTTTTTCGAGTGATGCGCCTCGATGATTTCCAGATCCCAATCGGGCAATACGCGCGCGGCTTCGCGCAACAATTTCGTCAAGACCGCAACGCCTAGACTGAAGTTGGCGGCATAAAGCACGGGAATTTCGCGCGCGGCGCTGTCCATTGCGCCGCGTTGCTTCGCATCCAGCCCAGTCGTGCCCGCGACCAATGCGATCTTGTTTGCGCGGCAATGCGCCAACGCCGCATCGAAACCCGTGGGCGTGCTGAAATCGATCACCACATGCAGCGGCGGCGCGGCTTTCCAGTCGTTCGAGGAGGCAATCCTCGCGGCGAGCTCGAAGCGCGTGTTCTCCCGCAGCAGTTGCTGCAACGCGCGGCCCATGCGGCCATTGGCGCCGGTGATCGCGAGCCGGAGAGGTGTGAGCATCGTGAGCGGTGAGCGGTAAGCGGTGAGCGGTGAGCGGTGAGCGGTGAGCGCGCAGAGCTTACAAGTTCGTCATCCCGGCGCAAGCCGGAACGACCCATTGTTGTCAGGCTTTCCCGATTCCCGTTGCCGAAACCCCAATCCCGAAGGCCGATTTCCGGCTCTACGAAGTCATCTTTGCCCAGAACTGCTTGACGTTCTCCACGAAGCCCGTGCTGCGCGGTGAGTGTTTGGCGGCCTCTTCGGGTTGCGCGAAGGTGCTTTCGAATTGCTCAAGCAACTCGCGTTGTTGCTTGGTAAGCCGCACCGGCGTCTCCACCACCACACGGCAGAGCAAATCGCCGGCGCGTCCACTGCGCACGGATTTCACACCTTGCCCGCGCAGTCGGAACACGTGCCCGCTCTGCGTTTCCGGCGGCACGCTGACGGTGGTTGCGCCTCCGAGCGTCGGCACCTCGATGTGGGCGCCGAGCGCGGCCTGCGCGAAGCGGATCGGCACTTCGCAATGCAGATCGTCGCCATCGCGCTGGAAAATCGGGTGCTCGCGCACATGCACTTCCACATACAGGTCGCCGGGCGTGCTGCCCGCAGGACCGGCTTCTCCCTGCCCCGCCAGACGGATGCGGTCGCCGTTGTCCACGCCGGCGGGAATGCGCACCGACAGCGTGCGTTCGTCCTGCAGGCGTCCTTCGCCGTGGCACGCCTTGCACGGATTCTGGATCACGCGCCCGGCCCCGCCGCAATGCGGGCAGGTCTGCTGGATCGAGAAGATGCCGTTCTGCATGCGCACGCGGCCCATGCCGCGGCAGGTGGCGCAAGTAGCGGTCTTGTCGTCTGCGGAACCGCTGCCGTTGCAGTGATGGCAATTGACCAGCGTCGGAATTTCGATCTGCTTCTCGACGCCCGCGACGGCTTCTTCCAGATCGAGTTCCATCACGTAACGCAGGTCGGCGCCGCGCGCCGCGCGGCGGCCGCCGCCGAAGATGTCGGAGAAGATGTCCCCGAAGATGTCGCCCACGTCGGCGAAGCCGTTGCCGTTGCCTCCACCCATACCGTGTCCGCCCATGCCGTGTTCGAATGCGGCGTGGCCGTAGCGGTCGTATTGCGCGCGCCGCTGCGGATCGCCCAGCACATCCCAGGCTTCTTTCGCTTCCTTGAATTTCTCTTGCGCGGCCGGATCGTCCGGGCAGCGGTCCGGATGGCATTTCATCGCCACCTTGCGGAAAGCCTTCTTGATCTCGTCCGGGTGCGCGGTACGTTCGACCCCCAGGACTTCGTAGTAGCAGCGCTTCTTCATGACCGTTCGGTCCGTGCACTTTCGACGGCGCGCTTTTCGATCCGGCGATCCGGGATGAACCACAGAGCCGCGATGACGCCATAGATCACGCAGGACAATATGGGCGTGAAAAACGCCAACGCAATGCCGAGCACGTAACCGATCGGGGAGACGATCGTCTTCCAGTCACCCCTCAACGCCTTGCCCAGCGGGCTGTTTTCGCCGCCGTTCGCGGCGATCAGCGTACGCAGCAATGGAATCCACGACAATGCCGCGAGCAGAAGGATGATGCCGTAAAGCGCCGTCGGCACGGGCGCCGGCATGGGCCGCGTTTCGTTCAACCAGCTCGTCGTGAAGGGAAACAGCGAGAGCCAGAACAGGAAGAAAAGGTTCGCCCACAGGACCTTGCCATTCACGTGCTGCACCGCCTGCAGCATGTGATGGTGATTGTTCCAGTAGATGCCGACATAGGCGAAGCTCAGCACGTAACTCAGGAACACGGGGGCATCTTCAAGCAGCGCCGGCCACGAAGCCTGGTGCGGCAGCTTCAGCTCCAGCACCATGATCGTGATGATCACGGCAATCACACCATCGGTGAATGCCTCCATCCTGCCCTTGTGCATGGTCGAGGTTCCCCGCCTCTCATGTTGTCGTCCGTATTGAGCCGCGTGCTTTCCAGCGCGGCTCCAACACGGACAGTTGACCAGCCATGCGAAGCATCGGCGGATAACACAACTTACTTCTTTTCGTCTTTGACCTCGGTGAACTCCGCATCCACCACGTCTTCGTTGGGCGCACCCTGCGAAGACGACTGCTGCGCGCCGGCTTCGGCACCCGGCTGCTGACCAGCCGCCGCGGCGGCCGCGTACAGCGACTGCCCGGCTTCCTCCAGCTTGGTGATGCGCGATTCGATCGCATCCTTGTCGTCGCCCTTCATCACCTTTTCCAGATCGGAAAGCGCTTCTTCGACGCGGCCGATCACATCGCCGCCGACTTTGCCGCCGTGTTCCTTGATCGCGCTGCGCGTGGCGTGCACCAGTTGGTCCGCCTTGTTGCGCGTGCCGATCAGCTCCTGGAACTTGCGGTCTTCCTCGCGGTGCGTTTCCGCATCCGCGACCATGCGCTTGATTTCCTCGTCCGACAAACCGGAACCGGCCTTGATTTCGATGCGCTGCTCCTTGCCGGTCTTCTTGTCCTTGGCCGACACATGCAGGATGCCGTTGGCGTCGATGTCGAAGGTGACTTCGATCTGCGGGATGCCGCGCGGCGCGGGTTCGATGCCGGCCAGATCGAAACGCGCAAGCGACTTGTTGAAGCGCGCCTGCTCGCGTTCGCCCTGCAGCACGTGCACGGTCACCGCGGTCTGGTTGTCGTCGGCGGTCGAGAACACCTGCGTGGCCTTGGTCGGGATCGTGGTGTTCTTCTCGATCAGCTTGGTCATCACGCCGCCCAGCGTCTCGATGCCGAGCGACAGCGGCGTCACGTCCAGCAGCAACACGTCCTTTACCGTGCCGCCCAGCACGCCGCCCTGGATCGCCGCGCCGACCGCGACGGCTTCGTCGGGGTTCACGTCCTTGCGCGGCTCCTTGCCGAAGAAATCCTTCACCGCGTCCTGCACCTTCGGCATGCGGGTCTGGCCGCCGACCAAGATCACCTCGCCGATGTCGGACACGCGCAGACCCGCGTCGTTCAACGCCGTGCGGCAGGGTTCGATTGTCTTCTTGATCAGGTCTTCGACCAGCGCTTCCAGTTTCGCGCGGGTCAGCTTGATGTTGAGGTGCTTCGGGCCGGTCGCATCCGCGGTCACGTACGG
>DAIOUL010000104.1:0-7444 GCA_036759545.1 Rhodanobacteraceae bacterium | reverse complement strand
TGCAGCCGATGCAGGCGTTGAGATCGATGCTCATGCCCCAGGCGTATTCGCCTTTTGGATAGTCGGCATACAGCGACGGCGGCTTTTCGCCGTACTGGTCGTGGGCCGTCGCAAAATGCGCGTCGTGCAGATATTCGGCCAGTGTGCCCTCGCGCACCAGATCGCGGCCTTCCATGTTGAAGTGATGTTGCGTCGTCGCGAGTTCGTAGCGCTCGCCGGTGGGGACGATCTGCAAATCATTCGTCTGCCACGGCTCCTCTGACGTGCGCAGCGCGTAGGCGTTGTAGCCGATTCCATCACCGACGCGGCCCGCGCGCGTGCGGCCGTAGCCCAGATGCACGGTCACGCTGCGCGGCGCCTGCCCTGGCATGATCCACACCGGCGCGCGCAACTTGCGTCCGCGCGAACGCAGTTCGACCAGGTCGCCGTTGTGCAGGTTTTTTTCATTCGCCAATGTGGGCGAAATCAGCGCCACGTTATCCCAGGTCAGTTGCGTCAGCGGTTTCGGGAGTTCCTGCAGCCAACCGTTGTTGGCCCATTCGCCCGCGCCGATCGTGGGATCGGGACGGAACAATAGCTCGAGTGCTTCGCCGTCGGCGCCGCCTTGTTTCGACTCCCCCTCACCCGCCAAGCGCGTTGCGCTTGGCTGCCCTCTCCCCGCAGGCGGGGAGAGGGGATTTGAAGCAGCCGTTTCGCTTTTGCCCCCTCCCCTTGTGGGAGAGGGGGACGAGCGCGAAGTGCTCGTCGGGAGAGGGGTAATCACCCCCGCCTGCAACGCCGCGCTCCACGCATTGTCGTCCTGCAACTGCGCCGCCCATTGCTGTCGCACCAATGCGCGGCCGTCGCTGAAATCACCATTCAACAGCAATGACACCAATTCGATCGCCGACTTGCCGCCGTACAGCGGCGCGATCAGCGGTTGCGCGATCGAAGCCGTGCCATCGAACGCGCGCGCGTCGCCCCAGGCTTCCAGTTCGTGCGACATTGGCAGATGCCATTCCGCCAGCGCACCGGTTTCGTTGCGGTACAAGCCGAGGTGCAGCAGATGCGACACGCGCTTCAGCGCGTTGGAGAAATCCAGATCGGCCGGCGCGTCGTAAACCGGATTGCCATCGAGCACCAACAGCGTGTCGACCTTTCCCGCGCGCATCGCGGTCGTCAGCGCGCGCAACGAACCATCGTCGTTTGCTTGTGGTGCGAGCGCTTGCGCCGGCAACGCTTCGATCGGTGCGCCGTATTCGATCGTCGTGCCGATATTGCCGAGCGCGGCATTCATCGCATGCGCCAACGCATGCACTTCGGGCGGTTGAGCGGAACCGGCGACGATCAGTGAGGCGCCGCGTGACGAGCGCAGATCGTCGGCCATAGCATCCGGCCAGCGTGCGTGCTCCATCGATGGCGATGCAGCATTCGCATTCGCGGCGCCCAATCGCCGCGCCAACTCTTGTGCGAATGCTCCGATGTGCGCGGACTCCAGCGGCAGCCTGTGATCCGCCATCGTCCCAGTAACTGAAGGCGTGGGTTCCACCACATACAGCCGCGACATTTCGCCGTCCGGATCGCGGGTGGAAATGAAATCGCGCGCGTAGCGCACGCCCTCTGCGGGATCGCAAAGAAAATCAGCGTCCAGGGCGAGGATCACCTTGGCGCGATCGAAGTGATACCGCACCGAGGTCGACGCGCCGTTGGCATCCGCACCGCGCGCCAGCGAAGCACCGCCGGGCTCGTGCACATGCCAGCGTGCGTTGGGATATTTCTTCTGCAACCCGTCCAGTTGCGCGGCCAGCGTGGGCGAGGTAATCGTGCGCGTCAGCACCCGCAGGCCTTGCCCGCCGTTCTTGTCGAAACGCGCGCGCAGCGAAGACCACGCATCGGCGAAGTCGTCCCAAGCCGCAACGGTGTCGCCGTGCATCACCGATTGCGAACGATCTGGATCCCACAGTTGCAGGATCGCCGCCTGCGCGAAGATGTCGGTGGCGCCCAGGCTGGCCGGATGCTGCGGATTGCCTTCGACCTTGGTGGGCCGGCCTTCGTCGCTGCGCACCAGCACCCCTTGCGCGTAGCCGTTGCGCGTCAACGTGGTCGCGAAGTAGCGCGGCAGTCCGGCCGCCCACTCGTCTTGTCCATGTACATACGGGACGAGTTGCGTCTGCGGCGGATGGCTGCATGCGGTCAACCCCGCCAGCGCCATCGATGCGCCGATGAACTTCAGGAATCCGCGCCGATCCAGCGGCGCGGCTTGTGCGAGTTGCGGAAACTGCGTCTTCAACCACGCCTGAAATCCTTCCGCATCCGCCAGTTCTTCCAGCGAACGCCAGTAACGTGGCCCACGTGCATCGCACAGTTGCGCGCGCGCGGCATCGAGATCGAATGGCGGCTTCATCGGCGACATCAGCGATGACAGACGGAGCAATCCGTCAGCCTCCGCTTGTCGATGTGGTATTCGCGCACCAGCTTTTCGCCCAGCGCCAGTTGATTCTTGGAGCGCCAGCCCATGCTGAAAACCTGATCGCGCGGACGCAGGTAATTTTCCGGCGCGCGGTGGCAATCCAGGCACCATTGCATCGTCAGCGGCGCCACCCGCGCCATCAGCGGCATTTCGTCCACGCGGCCGTGGCAGGTTTCGCAGCCGACGCCCTTGGCGATATGGATCGAATGATCGAAATAGACGAAGTCCGGCAGCTTGTGCAGGCGCTGCCAGTGGAACGGCACGCCGCTTTCATACGCAGCGATCAGCGGCTTCAGCATCGGCTGATCGGTGTAGAGCTGCGAATGGCAAGTCATGCAGGTCGAGAGCGGCGGGATGCCCGCGAACGCGGAGCGTTCGACTGAGGTGTGGCAATAACGGCAATCGATGCCGTCGTCGCCGACGTGGTGCTTGTGGCTGAAGGGAACGGGCTGTTCCAGCGCGTCGTGCACGCCGGCGGGATACGCCATCACCGCGCGCCACAGCAGGATCAGCGCGATGACGATCACCAGCGCGGCCAGCGCGCCCAGCCGGAACAGGAATCCGAACTGCCTGGAAAAAATCTGCGCCAACCCGCCGTCCTTGTGCGCAATGCCGCGCGTGCACGTCATGCTCGCGCGGCGTGAGTTGTAGCTCTTTCACATTAGCGCAAAGCGAGCGCGGCGCGCAAAGAGCGACCCGACTGCAATTCGGCACAAGCCGAATTTCGCGCGGGATTGACGTTCCGCGCAGCAAACTCCGCCATTTCGCACGGTGTAGAGCGCGATAACCGGATGCAGCAAGTCGCCGACAGGGAAAGTCATCGCGCATGCTGACCAGGCAGCAAGCAGGTATCGGCGTGCTGGGTTCGCTGGCGATCGTGGCCGGTGCGGCGGCGATCAGGCGCCGCGGCGGATCCAGACAGCAGGCGATCATCCAGGCGGCGCGGCGGTTGAACCGCGCCTCGGGTTTGATTGCGACCTCGACCCTGCTGGACAGCGCGATCGAACACTATCGCGGCTCGTTCCACAACAAGGCGATGATCACGCCGCTGGTCGTTTCCGCGGCGACGCTCGCGGTCAGCGCACATGGAACCGGCGATCATCGCCCCGGCGCGCATGCAGTGCGCGATCCGGTGTATCTCGCCGCGGCAGTGACCGGATTGGTCGGCACCGGCTTCCACATCTACAACATCACCAAGCGGCCCGGCGGCTTCTCCTGGCAGAACCTGTTCTACGGCTCGCCGCTCGGTGCGCCCGCGGCCGTCGCACTTTCAGGATTGCTCGGCTATTACTCGGAGCGATTGCGCGACAGCGGTTCGCGCAGTGTTCGCGTGTTCGGTTTCCGCGCCGGCCGTGCACTCGCCGCGCTGGCCAGTGTGGGACTCGTCGCGACCGCGGCCGAAGCCGGACTGCTGCACTTCCGCGGTGCCTACCACGATCCCTTCATGTACGTGCCAGTGACGGTGCCGCCGGTGGCGGCGGCGCTGCTCGCCGAAACCGCGGTGAGCCATCCCGAGAGGCCGCGCCGTTTCACCAAATGGTGGCTGCGGCTGACCGCAGCAGTCGGGTTCATCGGAGCCGGATTCCACGCCTTCGGCGTGCATCGCAACATGGGCGGCTGGCGTAACTGGAAGCAGACCGTGTTGAACGGGCCGCCGGTGCCGGCGCCGCCGAGTTTCACCGGACTGGCACTCGCGGGACTGGCCGCGCTCGGATTGTTGTCGGAGCATCCCGATGCCTGAGCGTTATCCCGGCTACGACGTCCTGCGCAAGCGCGACACGCCGTCGTGGAACGACGCGACGCGCAAAGTGATCGACGTGCGCTTGAACATCACCGATACGCCGAAGTTCTTCGATCCGGACGAATGGCAGACGCTGCGCGCGGTGTGCGATCGCATCGTGCCGCAGCCGAAATTGCGTGCACCCGTGCCGATCGCAGCGCTGGTCGATCGCAAGCTGTTCGACGACGACCGCGAAGGCTATCGCGTCGCGTCCTTGCCGCGGATGCAGGAAGCCTGGCGGCGCGGACTGGCCGCGCTGGATGCGGAAGCGCAAGCGATACACGGCCGCCGGTTTCACTTTCTGCCGGGTGCGCAACAGGACGAACTGCTGAGGGCCATGCAGGACGGCAAACTCGACGGCGCCGAATGGGGCGGCATGCCGTGCGACACGTTTTTCTCGCGCCGCCTCGCGCACGACATCGTCAACGCCTACTACTCGCATCCGGTCGCGTGGAGCGAAATCGGTTTCGGCGGGCCGGCCAGCCCGCGCGGTTACGTGCGCATGTATTTCAACCGCCGCGATCCGTGGGAAGCCGTCGAAGCGAAACCGGGTGAAGAAGAAAAAGCGCGCAAGGCCAATGAACGTATTGCATGACGCCTTGCACACGCCGCGCGGCAAGCACGGTCGCGCGCCCGATCCGCTGCGCGTCGGCGGCTGGATGCCGATGCGCGAGTTCCGCGACGACGAGGAAGTGGACTTCGCGATCGTCGGCACCGGCGCGGGCGGCGGCACGCTGGCCGCGAAACTCGCCAAGGCGGGATTCTCGGTGATCGGCTTCGATGCCGGCGCGTGGTGGCGGCCGCTGGAGGAATTCGCTTCCGACGAAACGCACCAAGCCAAGCTCTACTGGACCGACGAGCGCATCTGCGACGGCGACAACCCGTTGCAACTGGGCAGCAACAACAGCGGCAAATCGGTCGGCGGTTCCACCGTGCACTTCGCGATGGTGTCGTTGCGGTTTCGGCCGGAGTGGTTCAAGTCGCGCAGCGTGCTCGGCTACGGCGCCGACTGGCCGCTGGACTGGCGCGAAATGTGGAACTACTACACGGAGGTCGAGCAGGCGCTGAAGATTGCCGGGCCTGTGACTTATCCGTGGGGGCCGCCCCGGCCGCGTTATCCCTATCGCGCGCACGAAATCAATGCATCGGGTTGGGTGCTGGCGCAGGCCTGTGAAGCGATGGGCATCGAGTGGACCGAAACGCCGCTGGCCACGGTGTCCGCGCCGCGCGGGCAATCGCATCCGTGCGTGTACCGCGGCTTCTGCGTGATCGGTTGTTCGACCAATGCCAAACAGAGCGCGCTGATCACCTGGATTCCGCGCGCGGTGAAGGCCGGCGCCGAGATCCGCGATCTCGCGATGGTCGGCCGCATCGAAATCAACGAACAAGCACGCGCCACCGGCGTGCACTACCACCGCGAAGGCCGGTGGCGTTTCCAGCGCGCGCGAAATGTCGTCGTTGCGGGTTACGCGATCGAAACACCGCGCCTGCTGTTGAACTCCGCGAATTCGCGTTACCCAGATGGTTTGGCCAACAGTTCCGGTCTGGTCGGCAAGAACCTGATGACGCAAACCAATCAGGGCGTGTACGGCACGGTCGAGGACGAGATCCGCTGGTACAAGGGGCCGCCTTCTCTGACGCTCACCGAGCACTGGAATTACACCGACGAAGGCAAGGATTTCTTTGGCGGCTACGCCTTCATGTCGCAGGGACCGCTGCCGGTGACCTGGGCATCGACGCAAGTGGGCAATCGCGGCCTGTGGGGCGAGGCGCTGCTGCGCGAGATGGAGAAATACAACCACCAAGTGGGTTTCAAGATTTGCGGCGAAGTGCTGCCGCAGGAACGCAACCGCGTCACGCTCGCGGACGAGAAGGATCAATACGGCTTGCCGGTCGCGCGAGTGACCTTCTCGCTGTGCGACAACGACACCGCGCTGGTGAAGCATTCGGTGGATTTCATGTCCGAAGCGCTGCGGCGCGTCGGCGCGCGCGACATCTGGGTCGAGGAAGACGACACCGCGCATCTGAACGGCACCGCGCGCATGGGCGACGATCCGCGCACCAGCGTGGTGAATGCGGATTGCCGCAGTTGGGACATCCCGAATTTGTGGATTTGCGACGGCTCGGTGTTTCCCACCGTCGGCGGCGCCAATCCTTCGCTGACCATCCAGGCGATCGCCTGCCGCACCGCCGATCGCATCCGTGCGCTGGCCGCGCGCGGAGAACTGTGAACGGGCGCGTACACATTTCGCACACTTTTGACTTGCCTCGTCGCAGACTTGTTTCTTCTCGCCCGCGCAGGAGTGCGCTCGCGCCGCCGCCTACAAGGAGGTAGCAATGGCAGCCACCGTCAGTGATTTCCTGATCCATCGTCTGCACGAGTGGGGCGTGCGTCGCATCTATGGTTATCCGGGCGACGGCATCAATGGACTGATGGGTGCGATGAACCGCACCGAAGGTAAAATGAAACTGGTGCGCGCGCGGCACGAGGAGATGTGCGCGTTCATGGCCTGCGCGCACGCGAAGTTTTCCGGCGAGGTGGGCGTGTGCATGGCGACTTCCGGTCCCGGCGCGATTCATCTGTTGAACGGTTTGTACGACGCCAAGCTCGACCACCAGCCGGTGGTGGCGATCGTGGGCCAGCAGGCGCGTGCAGCGCTGGGCGGACAATATCAGCAGGAAGTCGATCTCACTTCGCTGTTCAAGGATGTCGCCTCCGAATACGTCGAGCTGATCACCGTGCCCGCGCAGGTGCGGCACGTGGTCGATCGCGCGATGCGCATCGCGATTTCCAAACGCGCGGTCACCTGCATCATCGTGCCGAACGATCTGCAGGAACTCGACGCGGTGGAAACGCCGCCGCGCAAGCACGGCACGATTCATTCGGGGCTCGGCTATCGGCCGCCGCACGTGGTGCCGATGGACCGCGATCTGCGCGCCGCCGCGGAGCTGCTGAATGCCGGCGAGAAGGTTGCGATCCTGGTGGGCGCGGGTGCGCTGGGCGCAACGGACGAAGTGATCGAAGTCGCCGATCTGCTGGGCGCTGGCGTGTCGAAGGCGCTGCTGGGCAAGGCCGCGCTGCCGGACGATCTGCCCTTCGTCACCGGCTCGATCGGATTGCTCGGCACCAAGCCGAGCTGGGATATGATGACGGGCTGCGACACGCTGCTGATGGTCGGCTCGCGTTTCCCGTATTCGGAATTCCTGCCCAAGGA
>DAIOUL010000103.1:0-7530 GCA_036759545.1 Rhodanobacteraceae bacterium | reverse complement strand
ACAAGATCAAGGACGTGATGAAGGAATCCACCAACCTCGGCATGAAGACCTTCGATCAGAGCCTGTTCGATCTCTACCAGGCCGGCGAGATTTCTTACGAGGATGCGCTGCGCCACGCCGACTCGTCCAACGAGGTGCGCCTGCGGATCAAGCTGGCGCAGGGCGGCGATGCGCACACGCTCTCGCAAGGGCTGGGCGACGTGGAAGTGGCGGAGACGGAGCAGATGAGCCGCAGGCTGTAGAACAGTGTACTGTGGGTGCCTGTTCACTACTGCGGGAGAAGTCGGATGGGCGCGTCACTTCGCTGTTGGGCGCTGGGGCTGTCGTTGGCGGTCGCATTGACGCCGGCGCTGGCGTCCGCTCGGGAGAGCGATGCCGAGGCGGTGCGCCAGGTCGCGTTGCAACAGGCGGATGCCTGGAACAAGCATGATGCGGCGGCTTATTCGGCGCTGTTCACGCCCGATTGCGACGTGGTGAACGTGGTGGGATGGTGGTGGAAGAGCCGCGTCGAGATGCAGCAGAAACTCACGCGCGCGTTTGCCACCGTCTTCGCGCACAGCACCTTGAGCTTCACCGACGTGCAGGTGAAGTTCCTGAAAGCCGATATCGCGGTCGCGCATGCGAGCTGGAAGATGAGCGGCGCGCAGACGCCCCCCGGGATGCCTGCGCCGGATCAGGGCATCCAAACCTTGATCCTGACGAAGCAGGGCGACGGCAAGTGGCGGATCGCGGAATTCCAGAACACACTCAGCAAGCCCGAGCATCCGTTACCGGCGGCGGCTGCAACCACTGGCCGACACTGAGCCGGCTCGCTCAACGAGCGAGAAGTTCCACCAGCACCGCCATCCGCACCGGCACGCCGTTGGCGACCTGATCGAGGATGCGCGATTGAACGCCGTCGGCAATCTCGCCGGCGATTTCAACGCCGCGGTTGATCGGTCCCGGATGCAGGACTTGTGCGTCGGGTTTCGGCAGTGACAACCGGCGCGCGTCGAGCCCGTACTGCGCGAAATAGTCGGAGTCGGCCGGCAGCATCGCCGCGGCCATGCGCTCCTTCTGGATGCGCAGCATGATCACGACGTCCGCGTCCGTGAGCGCTTCGTCGAAATTCTCCCCGAGCGTGCAGCCGGGAAATTCGTTCGCGTCTTCCGGCAGCAATGCGCGCGGTGCGCACAGACGGATGTCGCGCGCGCCCAGCGCGGTGAAGGCGTGCACGTCGGAGCGCGCCACGCGCGAATGGCGGATGTCGCCGCAGATCACGATCGCGAGATTTTCGAAATCGCTGCGGCGCTGCCGGATCGTCAGCGCGTCGAGCAAACCCTGCGTCGGATGCGCGCGCGAACCGTCGCCGGCGTTGATCACCGAAACCATGCTGTTGGCGTGTTCGGCCAGCCAGTCGGGCATGCGGTTTTCGCTGTGGCGCACGATCAGCGCATCCAGCTTCATCGCTTCCAGCGTGTGCAGCGTGTCCAGCAGGCTTTCGCCCTTGGCGGTAGAGGAACGCGACAGATCGAAATTGACCACGTCCGCGCCCAGCCTGCGCGCGGCGATTTCGAAAGAGGTGCGCGTGCGGGTGGAGTTCTCGAAGAACAGGTTCAACATCGTGCGGCCGGAAAGCAGCTCGCGGTTTGCTCCACGCGCCCGGAATTCTTCGGCGCGATCGAGCAAACGCTCGATCTCCGCACGCGGCATGTTTTCGAGGGTCAGTAGATGGCGCATGGCGGCGAATGATAGCGACGCACCAAACACGCCGTCATTCCGGCGAAAGCCGGAATCCAGCGACTTTCATTTCGATTCAAATCAAAGGTGCTGGATTACTCGCGCCATCCCTGGCGCTCGCCTTCGGCCGCCTTCGGCGTTCGCTCCGGCATCCTGCCTCCGCAGTCCGGATCGCCGCTTCGCGCCGTCCGGAATGACGACAAGATTTAGGCTCCTCCGCTCACCGCTCACGTCTTACATCTCACGTCTTACGGATTTTCCCGCAACCACGTTTCCAGGATCACCGCCGCAGCGATCGAATCGAGGTTTGCCGCATCACGCTTGCGTGCCTTGCCTGCCGCGCGTTGTTCCGCGAACCGCCGTGCCGCTTCCTGCGAGGTGTGTCGTTCGTCGATCAGGTGTACGGGCAAACCAGAGCGTTGCTCCAGTTTCCGCGCGAAGGCGCGCGTGGCGCGCGTGATGGCCTGTTCGCCACCATCCAGTGTCAGCGGCAGGCCCACGACCAGCGTATCCGGCATCCACTCGGCGAGCAGCGCGTCGATGCGGTTCCAATCCGGCTCACCGCCCTTGGCGGGCAGCGGCTGCAGCGGTTGCGCACTGGCGCTGATGCAATTTCCGGTAGCTACACCGATGCGGCGCATGCCGAAATCGAATCCGACGACGCACCCGCTCATGCGTACGGGCTACGCGTGTCCCGCATAGTCGGACAACTTGGAGGGATCCACGCCCACCAGCGCCACCGCCGCGCCCCAGCGGTCTTCCAGCGCGGTGTCGAACAGGATGCGCTGATCGGCTTCGACCGTCAGCCAGGCGTTGTCGCGCAGTTCCTGTTCGAGCTGCCCCGCGCCCCAGCCGGCATAACCCAGCGCGACCAGCGCGCGGGCCGGGCCCTTGCCTTCGGCCATCGCGGCGAGGATGTCGCGGGAAGTGGTGACCGCCAGCGCGTCGCTGATGCGAAAAGTCGAATCCCATTTGCGCTCGTCCGGCGCGTGCAGCACGAAACCGCGCTCGATCTGCACCGGCCCGCCGATCAGTACCTGTGTGGCGGCCACGTCCTCGCGTTCGCATTGCATCTGCATCTGCGCCATTACGTCGCCGAGCCTGTATTCGGAAGCGCGGTTGACCACCAGTCCCATCGTGCCTTCCTCGCCGTGCTGGCAGACGAAGGTGACGCCGCGCGCGAAATTCGGATCGCCGAGCGCCGGCATCGCGATCAGGAAGTGGCCCGTGAGGGAAGAGGCGTTCGGCATGGCTCCATTCTACGACGGCGCTGTTGTCTTTCCTTCTAGCCGCTGGTGTGCAACTCATCCCCACGCATGAATTGCCACGTGCGGGTGATGTACAGCTCGTCGATCTTGTCCTTGGCCGTGTCGCGGCCGTGTGGAATCGGCGGGAACGGCGCGGCCAGGTGCACGATGCGGATCGCTGCGTCGTCCAGTACCCGGTGACCGGAACTCTGGATGATGTCGATGCTTTTCACACGGCCGTCGCGCGCAAGACCGACCGTCAGCACCAGTTGTCCGTGCAACTGCCGGCGGCGCGCTTCGTCGGGATAGTTGAGATTGCCGATGCGCTCGATGCGGTTCACCCAGGCTTTCATGTACGCGGCATAGGCATATTCGCGCGTGTTGGCGGAAATGAATTTCTTGCGCGGGCGCTTGGCGTACGCCTGTTCTTCGTTGCGCACCTCCTGCGCCAGCCGCGCCATTTCCAATTGACGGTCGATGGGCGTCGTCGATTGCCGCGGCTCGATCTGCGTCTGCTCGCGGCGTTCGGGCGTGCGCGCGGCCTGGCGTTGCGCCGTTACGCTCGACGCAAGGATTTGCGGCGCTTGCGCCTCGCTCGGCGCCGGAGCGGCCGGTTGCAACGGCACCGGCGCGATGCCTTGCGTGTCGGTGGGCAGCGGTCCCGAGAACTGCGAGCTCGGCCGGCGCGCCCTGTCGGTTTCGCCGCCGCCCGAGTTGTTCGCCTGCGCCAGAAAATCCGCCTGCTCCGGCGCCTGCGCATTCGCGGTGTTCAACAACGTGACATCCAGTGCAGGCAGGCTGGGTCTCGGTTTTGCCAGTTCGAATCCCAGCCCCAGGATCAACACCGCGTGCACGATGATCGAGAACAGCAACGTGACGCCGAGCCGGTCCGAGCCCGTCGAAGCAGGATGATGTGCCGCGACCGCGTTCATGCCGCCGCACCCCGAGTCCCGAGTTCCGAGTTCCGAGTCCCGATCGCTTCGATCACGTCGAAAAACGATCCGGCGATATTCAGTCCATACAGCGCGTCCAGTTCGCGCACACAGGTGGGTGAAGTCACATTGACTTCGGTGAGGTAATCGCCGATCACGTCCAGTCCGACGAACAGCATGCCGCGGCGCGTCAGTTCCGGCCCGACTTCGGCCGCGATCCAGCGGTCGCGCTCCGACAGCGGCACGCCTTCGCCGCGCCCGCCCGCGGCGAGATTGCCGCGGAAGTCGCCGCCCTGCGGAATGCGCGCCAGCGCGAAGGGCACCGCTTCACCGTTCACCAGCAGGATGCGCTTGTCGCCGGCGCTGATTTCCGGGATGAACTTCTGCGCCATCGCGAAGCGCTCGTCATCGCCGACCAGCGTCTCCAGGATCGCATTGAGATTGGGATCGTCGCCGGACGAGCGAAAGATGCCGCGTCCGCCCATTCCGTCCAGCGGTTTCAGCACGATCTGGCCGTGCTCGCGCGCGAAGCGGCGCAACTCGGATCGATCGCGCGCCACCAGCGCCGGTGCGCAGCATTGCGGGAACCACTGCGCCGCCAGCTTCTCGTTGAAATCGCGCAGACCCTGCGGTGCGTTCACCACGCGCGCGCCCTCGCGCGCGGCCAGGTCCAGCACCTGCGTGTCGTAGAGGAACTGCGCGTCGAAGGGCGGATCCTTGCGGGCCAGGATCAGATCGGCCCCGGCCATCGGTCGCCAACGGCCTTCGCCCAGTTCGAACCAGCCGTGCGGATCGTCCTTCACCTTCAGCGGCGCCATCCGCGCCCAGGCGCGGCCGTCACGCACCGCCAGGTCGCCCTGCTCCATGTACAGCAGCACGTGCCCGCGCCGCTGCGCTTCCAGCAGCAGGGCGAGGGTGGTGTCCTTTTTCGGCTTGATCGTGCCGATGGAGTCCATCAGCACGGCGGCGGTGGTGGGCATGGTCGCTGAAATGAGACGGTCGCCGCATCTTCGCACAGCTTTCCGCGGCAGAACTTGACAGCGCCTCACAAGAGAGCATTGTGCCGGTAGCGTGTACCGCTGCGAATCTGCGGCACGCATATTGCATCGACTGCAAGCCGGTTTCCGCGGCGGGGACGTCAAGAAGTGAACGATATTGCGAACCATGGCAGCCTGGTCGGGCTGAAGGTGATGGTCATCGACGACTCGAAGACCATCCGCCGCACCGCCGAGACCCTGCTGAAGAAAGAAGGCGCCGAAGTGGCCACCGCGGTGGACGGCTTCGAGGCCCTTTCCAAGATCAGCGACCTCAAGCCCGACGTCATCTTCGTGGACATCATGATGCCGCGGCTGGACGGCTACCAGACCTGCGCGCTGATCAAGAACAACCGCAGCTTCCGCGCCACGCCGGTGATCATGCTGTCCTCCAAGGACGGCCTGTTCGACAAGGCGCGCGGCCGCATTGTCGGCTCCGAGCAGTACCTCACCAAGCCGTTCACGCGCGAGGAATTGCTTGGCGCGATCCGCCGCCACGTGGAAACCACCCGAACCTGATCTTCACCGCGGATGCGCGGAGCAAAGAGGAACGCATGGCTCACATTCTGATCATCGACGACTCGCCCACCGACGTGAAGGTCCTGACGACCGCACTGGAAAAGGCCGGGCACAAGGTCACCGCCGTCGCCGACGCGGAGACCGGGATCACCACCGCCAAGCGCGAGCGGCCGGACCTGGTGCTGATGGACGTGATCATGCCGGGCATGAACGGCTTCCAGGCCACCCGCACGCTGTCCAAGGATCCGCAGACCAGTTCCATCCCGGTGCTGATCGTCACCACCAAATCGATGGAAACCGATCGCATGTGGGGCCTGCGGCAGGGCGCGCGCGATTTCCTCACCAAGCCGGTCAGCGACAAGGACCTGCTGGCGCACGTCAGCAAGCTGCTGCCAAACGCGGCGTGACGATCGAATACGAATGACGAAGAAGCGCGCCAGGAAGTCCGCACACGGTTCGAGGCCGCAGCCGCGCGATGCGCAGGCCGCGGCCGATGAGCGCGTGCGCGGCGGCGTGGCCGTTGCAGAGCAAGACGAGATGATCGAAGAAACCTTGACCGTTGCCGAGCAAGTTCCCGACAGCCTTGCTCCGCGGCGCGCACCACAACGCGCGCTGCTCACCAGTTTCGAAGCATTGATCGATTACGAGCGCCGCTCGCTGTCGCACGTGGCCGGCGTGCCGGAACAGATCGAGGCGCCGGGCCTCTGGCGCGGCATCGGTTTCCGGATCGGCGAACGCGTGTTCGTCAGCAGCATCCACGAGGTGAACGAAATTCTCGGCATGCCTTCTGCGGTGACGCCTGTACCGGCCACGCGCAACTGGCTGCTGGGCGTGGCCAATGTGCGCGGCAATCTGATCGCGCTGGTGGATCTCAAGCAGTTCCTGCTGGAACAACGCACGCACGTCTCCGATCGCACGCGCGTGTTGTGGGTGAAACAGGCAGGCGGCGGCGTGGGCTTGCTGGTCGATGAGGTGCTGGGTCAGCGCAATCTCACCGACGAGCAGCGCGTCGATGCCGAAGGCGAATCCGACGAGCGCCTGGGGCGCTTCGTCACCGAGAACGTCACGCTGGGAAACACGCGGGTGGGCATGTTCAGCATGGTCGAGCTGACCCGCGCGCCGGATTTCCAGCAGACGGCGGTTTGAACGATGCGCGGGTGCAGCATCGAAGCCGGATTTTCCGCCCCCTTAAGTTAAGGGGGCGATCGCAACCGCGATGGGCGGTTGCGATGGGGGTTGTGGGGATGCGAGGTCACAGGCGAAGCCGGACCTCCCATTAAACGAATTGGGCATTTTGAGCGGTGAGGTAACAACATGAGCGCGATTTCGGGTGCAGCACGGGGGCGCAAGTCGTCCGCCCAGACATGGCTGATCGTCCTGCTGGTGGCGGCGATCGTCGTGGCCGGTCTGGACTTTGCCTTGCTCAATATCCGCAACGGCGACGACCGCAAGGCGGCGGCACTGACCACGCAGATCCAGGTGGATTCGCAGTTGGTGGCCAAGTTCGCGATCGAATCGGCGGGCGGCAACATCAATTCCTTCCAGGAATTGGAGAGCACGCGCAACGAGATCGATGCCGCGGTCAAGCACTTGAACGGCGGCGATCCCGCCACCGGCATGCCGGCTTACGGCAACGCGCTGGGCATGAGCGGGCCGATGAACGATCTCGACAAGGCCTGGACGCGCCTCAACGGCGACCTGGGCAAGATCGCAGCCAACAAGGACGCGGTGCTGGATTCGGCCGCGCAGGCGGATACCTTCAGCCAGAAGATGCCGCTGTTGAACTCGCGCATCAATGAGGTGGTGAATATCCTGCAGCAGCGCGGTTCGACCGCGCAGATCTACGATGCGTCGCAGCAGATGGTGCTGGGCGACCGGCTGATCCGCCGCGTGGGCGACGTGCTCCAGGGCGGCGAGAACTCCGCCGCGGCCGCGGACGGCCTTGCGCGCGACTCGGCCACTTACGGCAGCGTGCTCACGTCGCTGTCGGCCGGCGCTCCGGCCGAAGGCAAGCAGATCCTCGCCGAAGTGCAGAAGACCTGGTCGCAGCTCGACGCGCCGGTGCACAAGCTGATCGCC
>DAIOUL010000102.1:0-7567 GCA_036759545.1 Rhodanobacteraceae bacterium | reverse complement strand
ATCTGCAACGCGACCTACACGGATCCGCGCCAGCGCCAGTTGTTCAAGAACATCATGTATCTCGGCGTGCTGTCGGTGTTGTTGGGGATCGAGCGCGACACGATCGTCAAGCTGATCGGCGAGCAGTACAAGGGCAAGGAGGTACTGCTGCAGCCCAACGTGCACGCGCTGGATCTTGGGCGCGACTACGCCGAGAAGCATCTGCAACCGGTCGGCCTCCGCGTCGAACGGCGCGACGCGGTTGGCAACCGCATCTTCGCCGAAGGCAACGCGGCCGCGGCATTGGGACTGGTTTATGGCGGCGCCACGGTGTGCGCGTGGTATCCGATCACGCCGTCCTCGTCGCTGGCGGAAGCGTTCCAGAAATATTGCTCGAAGCTGCGCGTGGACAAGGAAACCGGCAAACACCACTACGCGGTCGTGCAGGCCGAAGACGAGATCGCTTCGATCGGCATCGTGACCGGCGCGGGCTGGAACGGTGCGCGCGCCTTTACCGCCACCGCCGGCCCCGGCATTTCGCTGATGAACGAGTTCATCGGGCTGGCGTATTTCGCCGAGATCCCGGTGACGATCGTGGACGTGCAGCGCGGCGGCCCGTCCACCGGCATGCCCACGCGCACGCAGCAATCCGACGTGCTGCTGTGCGCGCACGCTTCGCACGGCGACACCAATCACGTGCTGCTGTTTCCGGAAGACCCACACGAATGTTTCGAATTCGCAGCATGCGCGCTGGATTTCGCCGATCGCCTGCAGACGCCGGTATTCGTGATGAGCGATCTCGACATCGGCATGAATCACCGCCTGTGCAAGCCTTTTCAATGGGACGATGCGCGCCGCTATGACCGCGGCAAGGTGCTGAGCGCCGAACAATTGCAAGCGGGCGTGCCGTTCGGCCGCTATCGCGACGTGGATGGCGACGGCATTCCGTATCGCACGTACCCGGGCACGCATCCCACCCGCGGCAGTTTTTTCACCCGGGGCACCAGCAAGAACGCCGACGCCAAGTATTCGGAGAAAGGCGAGGATTACGTCGAGAACATGCAGCGGCTGAAGCGCAAGTTCGAAACGGCGAAATCCTTGTTGCCGCAGCCGGTGATACATGGTGCGCGAGCGAAGGCCGCGCACGGCGCGATCTATTTCGGCTCGACCTCGCCGGCAATGAGCGAAGCGGTCACAATGCTGGACGGCGACGGCCTGCATCTGGACACCCTGCGCGTGCGCGCTTATCCATTCGCGGATTCGATTCGCGAGTTCGTGTTGCAACACGAATCGGTCTTCGTGGTCGAGCAGAACCGCGACGCGCAACTTCGCACCTTGCTGATCGAACAGTTCGACCTCGATCCGGAGCGGCTGATCCCGATCCTGCACTACGACGGCACGCCGATCACCGCGCGGTTTATTTCCGGCGCGATCGGCAAGCGGATGCGCGCGGCGAATGTGTTGCCGATAAGGGATGACAAGGTGGCGTAAATCTCTAGCCAAGCGTCAATTTGAGGGAGAGAAGCGTGATCAAGCCACTGTTGATGACTGCTGTTGCAACATTCGCGTGCTTAGCTTCCGCGGCGTCAGTTGCAGGCGCTCCGCAGGATTCGTCAGCCGCATCGGACGAGACAGTTATTTATGAAACTTTTTTGAATCACTGGCTCGGGAACGACCATTCTCCAATCTTGATCTCCGAGGTTGCCACTCCGCCAGAGGGCCAAGATGTCAAGGAATATGCCGAGTGCGCGGGTAAAGCTGGATTCAACAATGTACAGTGGCGGGTGAGTACATCAAAACGAAATTTGAGAGAGATTTTGGGCAATCTGCATTACGTGCACTTTGTTGATCCAAAAAAATGGCACCCGAGAGATCCTGGTGCGCTCATAGCAAAGGGCCAGTCAGTCGGCGAAGCCGTTAATGCCGGTATGGCGCATGCTCTCATGTCTTTTTCTACAATCACGTTCGATAAAGAGCATCGGTTGGCCGCTCTTTCTTATTCATCTGTGTGCGGGTCGCTTTGTGGCACGGGTGGCGAGATGTTGTTCGTCAAAACAACAAGTGGTTGGGTTAGCAGCCCACAACGCTGTAGCGGATGGATGTCCTAGAAGATGACCTACCTCGCCAAACCCAGACTCCATCATCCTTCGCTGACCAAGAACCGCGTCGGTTACACGCGGCGCGATTACGAAGGCGCGGTAAGCACGTTGTGCGCGGGCTGCGGGCACGATTCGATTTCGGCGGCGATCATCCAGGCCTGCTGGGAGCTGGATATCGAGCCGCACCGCGTGGCCAAGCTCTCCGGCATCGGTTGCAGTAGCAAGACGCCGACCTATTTCCTCTCGGCCTCGCACGGCTTCAACACCGTGCACGGGCGCATGCCGTCGGTACTCACCGGCGCCAATCTCGCCAATCGCGAGTTGCTGTATCTGGGCGTATCGGGCGACGGCGATTCCGCGTCCATCGGCATCGGCCAGTTCGTGCACGCGATCCGCCGCGGCGTGGACATGGTCTACATCGTCGAGAACAACGGCGTGTACGGCCTGACCAAGGGCCAGTTCTCCGCCACCGCCGACACCGGCTCGAAATCGAAGAAAGGCGCGATCAATACCGATGCGCCGGTGGACATGGTCGGACTCGCGTTGCAGCTCGGCGCGAGCTTCGTCGCGCGCGGCTTTTCCGGCGACAAGGCGCAACTGGTGCCGCTGCTGAAAGCCGCGATGACGCACAAGGGCGCGGCCTTCGTGGACGTGATCAGCCCGTGCGTGGCGTTCAACAACCACGCCGGCAGCACCAAATCCTACGAATACGTGCGCGAACACAATCACGCGCTCAATCGTCTCGATTTCGTTCCTGCTTGCGCGGAAATCACGGTGGACTACGCGCCGGGCGAAGTGACTGAAGTGCACCAGCACGACGGCAGCGTCTTGCGTCTGCGCAAGCTGCCGACCAGCTACGAAGCTGGCGACCGCGTCGCCGCGATGAATTACCTGCACCGCTGCGAAGCGCGTGGCGAAGTGGTGACCGGATTGTTGTACGTCGATCCGGTTGCGCCCGATCTGCACGCACACCTCGATACCGCGCCGGTCGCGTTCAATACGCTCGGCGAACAAGAGCTGTGCCCCGGCGCGGCGGTGCTGGAGAAGATCAACGCGGGATTGCGTTGATCGGATTTCCAAAATCCAAAATCGTCGTCATTCCCGCGAAAGCGGGAATCCAGTGCCTTTCTGACAAAGGCGCTGGATTACTCGCCGCGTCCTGCGGCTCGCCCTTCGGGCCATCGGCTTCGCCGATGTTCGCTTCGGCATCCATGCCTTCGCAGTCCGGGTTCCGTTCGCGATGAAGCCGCGAACGGCCCCGGAATGACGACAAAATGCAAAGCTCAATATTGAGGCACGCTCGAAACCACTATTTGGTCACCGTCGCGCGAAACTCCGGATCTTTCCGCGCGTGCGTGGCTTGTTCGAACGCATAGGCGATGCCGATCAGCGTCGGTTCGCTCCATTTGCCAGCGAAGAACGAGACGCCCACCGGCAGGCCGTGCACGAAGCCAGCGGGCACGGTGATGTCCGGGTAACCCGCCACCGCCGCGGGCGATGAACTGCCGCCGGTGACGTGATCGCCGTTGACCAGATCGTTGGTCCACGCCGGCCCGTTGGTCGGCGCCAGCAGCGCATCGAGGTGATCCTTGCGCAGCGCGGCGTCGATGCCAGGGCCGGCGAGCTTGCGGCATTTCGCCAGCGCATCGAGATATTTCTTCTCCGTCAACGGGCCGCGCTTCTCCGATTGCTCGAACAATTCCTGCCCGAACCACGGCAGCTCCTGATCCGCGTGCGACTTGTTCCAGGCGATCAAGTCGGCCAGCGTGTGCACCGGTAGGCCTTTGCGCGTGGCGAGATACTTGTTCAAGTCATTCTTGAACTCATACGACAACACAGTGTTTTCCGCATCGCCGTAATCGTTGAGATGCGGAATCGTCACCTTGTCGATCACGGTCGCGCCGGCACGTCGCAGCGCGGCGATCGCATCGTCCAGCACGCGATCGGTGCCCGGATCGTAACCGGCCAGCTTGCGCACCACGCCGATGCGCTTGCCTTTCAGCGCATTTGTATCGAGGAAACGCGTGTAGTCGGTCTTGTGTGCATCGGCTTGCGCGGTGGCCGGATCGCGCGGATCGGAACCGGCGATCACCGACAGTACACGCGCGGCATCGGCGACGCTGCGTGCGATGGGACCTGCGGTGTCCTGACTATGGCTGATCGGCACGATGCCCGCGCGGCTCACCAGTCCAACGGTCGGCTTGATGCCGACCACGCCGTTGACCGCAGCAGGACAGACAATCGAGCCATCGGTTTCGGTGCCGATCGCAACCGTCGCCAGACCCGCCGCGACTGCAACCGCAGAACCGGAACTGGAACCGCAGGCGTTGCGATCCAGCGCGTAAGGATTCAATGTCAAGCCGCCGCGCCCGCTCCAGCCGCTGGTCGAATGCGTGGAGCGGTAATTCGCCCATTCGCTCAAATTGGTTTTCGCCAGCAGCACCGCGCCGGCCGTGCGCAATTTTGCAACGACCGTCGAATCCTGCGACGCAGCTTGGCCGACCATCGCCAGCGAACCCGCGGTCGTCTGCATGCGATCCGCGGTGTCGAGGTTGTCCTTGACGACGACGGAAATGCCGAACAGCGCGCCGGAACGTTTTTCAGCGTCGAGCTTGTCGGCGATGGACAGCGCATCCGGATTGATTTCGATGATCGCGTGCAATGCCGGTCCGGACTGATCGACATCGTGGATGCGCTGAAGGAAGTAATCCGTGACAGCGTGCGGCGTGTACGCGTGCGCCGCGTAAGCTTGTTCGATCTGCGCGATGTCGGCGTGCCAGTCGGTTGACTGCGCGGGAGTCGCCGCACCGGCGGCCAGCGCGATGCTCGACCCCAAGACGAGAATCGCGACGCGTGCTTGCGAAGTCATGGCTTTTTCCCTTGTTGTTTGCACGAGCTTACCGCCTTCGCCAATTCTCGCCAGGGCCGGATGTTCCAGAACTTGCGCGCCTGGCCGGAAGGCGAGGGCAGCACGAACACGCGGCTCGACGCGATACATTCATCCTGTTCGCCGTAGGGCAACACGCGGCCGAAACAACCGAATGCGGCGTTCTTGCTGGTGAACGCGACGATGTGCGGTTTGTAGCGCGCGATCTTGCGTTTCAGCGCGGCAGCGTCGAAAGCATCGCGCGGCAATTCGTGATCGGCGCCGAAATGCAGCTTGGCGAGATCGGTCAGGCCGATCCCGAATTCCAGCACGCGTGGAAATTCGTGCGGCGAGAGTTTGCGCGGCGTCAGGCCGATCTCGAACAAGGTGCGCCAGAAATAATTGCCCGGGTGTGCGTAGTAGGCGCCTTCACGCGCCGAACGCGTGCCGGCGGCGGTGCCGCAGAACACTACGCGCAGACCGGGTGCGAGGACGTCGGGGAGAATGTGTGGCTTTGCGCGTGTTGCCATTGAAGCATTTCGATTTGCGATTGGATAAATGATCGCATGTACGAGCCAGCGTCCTTCTTTGATCCCTCACGCCAACCCTCTCCACCATGGGGGTGAGCCAGCGCGTTTAGCCGATGCCTTGAATGGCATCGGCTGCGCTGGCGAACGCCCGAAGCAGGATGCGGGGGCTGGGTTGCTTGGCGAGCGCAGGATGCGCGAGCCTAGCAACGGAGACAAGCGCGCAACGCTTGGCGAGTGAGAGGATGACTTGATGCCCTTGTCTCCCGATCTTGCGCGGGAGTATGTTGCCGGATCGTTTTAGTTCGGGGACTCGTCATGCTCGCTCGTCGCTCGGCCTTATTGGCGCTGTGCATCTTTGCGTTCGCCGCACCGCCGCTCCTCGCCGCGCAAAGCGACGCGCCGTTCAAGGGCGATCTGCAATGGCGCCTGCTGGGCCCGTTCCGCGGCGGCTGGGGCACGATGGCGCAGGGCATTCCCGATCAGCCGAACGTCTATTACTTCGGCGCGGCGGGCGGTGGCATGTGGAAGACGATCGATGCGGGCCGCACCTGGCAATCGCTGGGCGACGATCTGCCGGCATCCGCGATGGGTGCGATCGCGATCGCGCCTTCCAATCCGGACGTGATCTATCTGGGCAGCGGCCAGGTCGCCGCGCGCTGGGACATCCAGTCCGGCAACGGCGTGTACAAATCCACCGACGGCGGCAAGAGCTGGCAGCACATCGGGCTCGCCGACAGCAAATACATCGGCAAGATCCTCGTCGATCCCAACGATCCGGACACCGTGCTGGTGGGCGCGCTGGGGCACTACTTCGGGCCGAACCATCAGCGCGGCGTGTTCCGGTCGACCGACGGCGGCAAGACCTGGCAGCAGACGCTCACCATCGACGACGACACGGGCGTGGTAGACATGGCGCGCGATCCGTCCAATGCCAACGTGATCTACGCGGCGGCGTGGCAGGTGCGCAACTATCCCTGGCTGTCGTATTTCCAGCCGAATGCCGGCCCCGGCAGCGGCTTGTACAAATCAATCGATGACGGCAAGACGTGGCAGCGCATCGGCGGCAACGGCTGGCCGACCGCAGAGCTGGCGCGCATCGGTGTGGCCGCCGCGAACGGCAATCGCGTGTACGCGGTGATCGATGCGTCCACGACCGGCAGCGGCAACGTGCCGCATGCGGAAAGCAAAAATCAGGGCGGCTTGTATCGCAGCGACGACGGTGGCGCGCACTGGCAACGCGTCAGCTCCGAAGGCTGGCTGGAGAACGATTACTTCAGCCGCATCGTCGTCGATCCGCGCAATCCCGATGTGATCTATTCGGCCGGACAATCCATCCGCGAATCGCGCGACGGCGGCAAGACCTGGGACTTCATCAAAGGCGCGCCCGGCGGCGACGATTACCATTATCTGTGGATCAACCCGAAATATCCGGATCACATGATCACGGCGTCGGATCAGGGCGTGGTGATCACGGTGGACGGCGGCAAGACGTGGTCGAGCTGGTACAACCAGCCGACCGGCCAGTTCTATCATCTCGCCGCGGACAATCGTTTTCCCTACTGGGTGTATTCCGGTCAGCAGGATTCCGGCACGGTCGGCATTGCGTCGCGCAGCGATTACGGTGCGTTGAGTTTCCGCGACTGGCATCCGGTCGGTGGTGATGAGCGCGATTACGACGTGCCCGATCCGATCGATCCGCTGATCGTTTACGGCACCGGTTTGGGCGGACGCTTGAGCCGCTTCGACGCGCGCACGGGCCAAGTCGCCAACGTGTCGCCGTGGCCGATCACCAGTTATGGCGCGAAACCCGACACCACGAAATATCGTTACACCTGGATCACGCCGATGCTGGCGCTGCGCAACCACCAGAATCAGGGCGTGTTGTACTTCGGCGCGCAGGTGCTGTTCCGCTCCACCGATCGCGGCGACCACTGGAACGTGATCAGTCCCGATCTGACGGGCCAGACATCCGATGCGAAGAGCTGCGACGGCAAGGTTGCGATCGCGGATGCGCGCGCCTGCGGCTACGGCGTGATTTATTCGATCGCGGTCTCACCCCGCGACGACAACGAGATCTGGACCGGCAGCGATTC
>DAIOUL010000101.1:0-7742 GCA_036759545.1 Rhodanobacteraceae bacterium | reverse complement strand
GTCTGATTGTTTGCCATCGGATTAACGAGGAAGATGACGCCCTCGGCATGCTCCAAGCTGCTTCACAGCCCCCGTCGAAGCCAGGTCGCCCCCGGGATGATTAATGTGCGTGCGCGCAGCGGAGAAATCAACTCCTGCTGCTAGCATTCGACGTTCGCATTCAGAATAGCCACACGGGCTTCTATGGGGAATATTCTCTGGCTCGCTTCCTATCCCAAGTCCGGCAACACCTGGCTGCGCGCGTTCCTGGCCAATCTGGTGGCCAATCGCGCCGAGCCGTTGAAGCCCAGCGAGCTGCGCAATTACACCGACGAGGAAGTGAAGGCGGAGCGCTTCAGCGAACTCGCGGGCCGGCCGAACACCGAACTCACGACGGATGAAATCGCCGCCCTGCGCCCGCAGGTGCACGCGCTGATCGCGCAGCGCGCGCAGGGCACGCGGCTGGTCAAGACGCACAATCTGTGCGGCAGCTTCAACGGGCACGCGTTGTTCAACTGGCAGGTCACGGCCGGTGCGATTTACGTGCTGCGCAATCCGCTGGATGTCGTGGTCAGCATGACGCATCACTTCGGACTCTCGGTCGAGGAAGCGATCGATCGTCTGGGAGACGAACGAGTCGCATCGACCAACGACGAGCTGTTCGTCAGCCACATCATCGGTTCGTGGTCGCAGCACGTTGCGGGCTGGGCCGATGTCGCCGCGCGCGCGCCGGACAAGATGCTGGTGCTGCGTTACGAGGATTTGCTGGAAAAACCGGCGAAGAATTTCGCTCGGGCCGCGAAACTGATCGGCCGGGGTCAGGACAAGGCGCGCATCGAAAGGGCAGTGAAGCACGCCTCTTTCGGTACGCTCTCCGCGCTGGAGAAACGCGAGGGGTTCGTCGAGGCGGTGGATGAGAAGACGGCGTTCTTCTACAAAGGCCGCGCCAATCAGTGGCGCGAAGTGTTGACGCGCGAACAGATCGCACGCGTGGTGCACGACCATCGCGAGCAGATGGCGCGGTTCAAGTATTTGCCGCCGGGGTATTGAGCACGATCGCTTCTTCGTCATTCCGGGGCTGCGCGCCAGCGCGAACGGCCCCGGAATGACGACTTCGATTTACGTTCCACGAAAGTCCCGTCACGCGGTACGATTCTTCGCTCGCATCGCGCGCTGTTTCTCGCGCTGCCAGTCGCGCTCCTTCGATGCCGCACGCTTGTCGTGCAATTGCTTGCCGTGCGCAAGGCCGATCTCCAGCTTGACGCGATTGTTCTTCCAGTACATCGCGGTGGGGATCAGCGTCATGCCTTTGCGCTCCACCGCACCGATCAGCTCGTCGATCTCGGCGCGGTGCAGCAGCAGCTTGCGCGTGCGGCGGTCTTCGGCGATCACATGCGTGGAAGCCGACAGCAGCGGCGGAATGGACGCGCCGAACAGGTAAATTTCGCCATCTTTCACCAGCGCATAGGCTTCGGAAAGATTGATGCGGCCCTCGCGCAGACTTTTTACTTCCCAGCCTTGCAACTCCACGCCGGCTTCGAAGCGCTCGTCGATGTGGTATTCATGGCGCGCGCGCTTGTTGAGCGCGATGGTTGCGCTGCCTTTGCCGTCTTTGTCTTTCTTTTTCGCCATGTTCGTTAAAATCAAGGTTCCGGCAAAGGAAAAGCATGACGCACGTACACCGACAAGCCCTGGTACGCCACACCTGCGAGCAGATGTTCGATCTGGTCAACGACGTGGAAGCATACCCGGAGCGGTTTTCCTGGTGCAGCGGCGCGCGCGTGCGCGAGCGCGAGGGCAATCATCTGATCGCGCGGCTGGACTTGCGCTTCGCGGGCCTGACCCAGCATTTCGTCACGCGCAACACTATCGACCGGCCGCGCTGCATCGCCATGCGATTTGTCGAGGGTCCGTTTCGTTCCTTGTCGGGTGAATGGAATTTCGCGCCGCTGGGCGACGAAGGTTGCAAGGTGTCGCTCGATCTCGATTTCGAGATTTCCAATCCGCTGACCGGACTGGCCTTGAGTTTCGGTTTCCAGAAACTGGCCGACCGCATGGTGGACGATTTCGTCGCGGAAGCCAATCGCGCCCATGCCTGAGCGCATTCGCATCAGCGTGGCCCTCGGCGCGGCACCCGATCGCACGTTTCTGCGTGAACTCGACCTTCGAGATGGCACGACCGTGGCCCACGCGATCGAGCTTTCCGGTGTCCGCACGGCGTTTCCGCAGTTGCAGATAGACGATGCACACGTCGGCATCTTTTCGCGCAAGACAACGCTGGATGCACGGCTGCGCGACGGCGACCGCGTCGAAATCTACCGGCCGCTAAAGATCGATCCGAAAGAGGCGCGCAGGAGGCGTGCGCGAAAACCTTGAATCAACCACCACCCGAGTCGCTGCTACCCGCGCTCTGCTCGGCTTTCTTCTCCAGTTCCTCCTGCTCCTGCTTGGTCAGGTTGGAAGGATAGAGCGGGCCGTATTTCTTGCTTTCCTGCAGCAATTCCTGCGGCGTCTCCTTGAGGAAATCGCCGTCGGTGCGCACCAGCGCGTCGTTGCTGAAATACAACGTCAGCGAGCGTTCGAGGATCTTGCCGCCGCGCCTTTGCATGGTGGCCACGTAGTCCCAGCGGTTCTGCGAGAACGGACTGGTGACCGAGGGCGAACCGAGCAGCGCCAGCACCTGCTCCTTGCTCATGCCGGGTTTCAGTTGCTGCACGTGGCGGCCGTCCAGCAGATTGCCCTGCTGCACGTCGGGTTTGTAGACGATGCCGCAGCCGGCGAGCAGCGCGACCGCCATCGCGGTCGAAAGTAGAAGAAGGATCGGTTTGCGCATGCTCGTCGATTCGGGGGCTATCAAGCCGTGAATGATACACTAGGCCGTCACGGCGCTTGTCCACGGACAACGCGCCCGCCTCCGGAGTTCAGCATGGAATCCCAAGAGCTGCGCAAAGCCGGCCTGAAGGTGACCCATCCGCGCATGCGGGTGCTGGAAATCCTGGAAGGCTCGCACAGCCACCTCTCCGCCGAAGACATCTACAAGCGCCTGCTCGAGCACGAGGAGGACATCGGCCTTGCGACCGTTTACCGCGTGCTGACGCAGTTCGAAGCCGCGGGACTCGTCACCAAACACAATTTCGAAGGCGGACAGGCGGTTTATGAAATCGACCGCGGCAAGCACCACGACCACATGATCGACGTCGAAACCGGCAAGGTGATCGAGTTCGTCAACGAGGAAATCGAAAAACTGCAACGCGAGATCGCCGCAAGGCACGGCTACGAACTGGCGGACCACTCGCTGGTGTTGTACGTGAGGGCGAAGAAGAAAAAACCGTGAGACGGGAAGTGGGAGACGGGATGGGTTGAACTTAAACCTGTGTTTTTCGTCTTCTGTCTCCCGTCTCCGAATTCCCGGCTTTTTCCAGCATTCTCTTCGCATGCGCGCGCGCTTCGCGGTCGATCTCCACGCCACCGAGCATGCGCGCCAGTTCCTCGTTGCGGCCTTTCGCATCCAGCGCAGCGATGCGCGTGCGCGTGGCCTTGCCTTCGACCGATTTGGCGACGTGCAGGTGCGCGTGCCCCTGCGCGGCGACCTGTGGCAAGTGCGTGACGCACAGCACTTGGCAGCGTGCGCCGAGCGCGCGCAGTTTCGCGCCGACGGTTTCCGCTACCGCTCCGCCGATGCCGGCATCCACTTCGTCGAACACCATCGTGCCGGTGACATCCGCGCCGAGCGCGGCGACTTCGATGGCAAGAGCAATCCGCGACAGCTCGCCGCCGGAAGCCACGCGCCGCAAGGGCTTGAGCGGCATGCCCGGATTGGCGCTGACGGTGAACTCGCAGCGCTCGCGGCCCTGGCTGTCAGGATCGTCGCCGGGTTGCGCCTGCAATTCAACCGCGAACGAACCGCCGGCCATTCCGAGTTCGCCCATGAGCTCGGTGATCGCCTTGCCGAGTTTATTCGCCGCCGCCACGCGCGACTTCGACAACGCCTGTGCGGCGGCATCGTAGTCGCACAATATCTGCGCGCGTTGCGCGGCGAGCTGCTTCAACGCGTCGCCGACACCTTCGAGCATTTGCAGTTCGTTACGCAAGGATTGCGCTTTCGCGTGCAGTTCCGCAGGGGGAACGCGATGGCGACGTGCGAGATCGTGCAGTGCGGTCAGGTGCGCATCCACTTCCGCGTAGCGCTGCGGATCGAGATCCAGATCCTGCGCATAACGCGACAGCGTGTCGCTCGCTTCATACAACTGGATGCCGGCGGTATCCAGCAATTCGAGCGCTTCCTTCAAGGAAGGATCGAGTGCGGCCAGTTTTTCCAGTTCCGATCGCGCGCGCGCCAGGCTGCGCGAAGTCGCGTATTCGGAATCGCAGTCCAGCAGTTCGGCCAAGCCGGAGGCGCCTTCGGCCAGACGGCCCGCGTTCGCCAATCGCTGGTGTTGCGTTTCGAGTTCCGTCAACGCATCCGGCGGCAGGGCCCAGCGCTCCAGTTCCGACAATTCGTGCCGGAGCAATTCGATGCGCGCCTGCGCGTCTTCGCCACCGGACAATGCGCGTTCGCGCGCCAGGGTTTCGCGATAACGTCCGGCCAGTTCGCGTACGCGCGACGATTGTTCCTGCAAACCGCCGAACGCATCCAGCAGTGCCAATTGCTGCGCGCGCTCCAGCAACGCCTGATGTTCGTGCTGGCCGTGAATTTCGACCAACGCCGACGCCAGTTCCGACAACTGATTCAGACTGGCCGCGCGCCCGTTGATCCAACCGCGCGAACCACCCTCCGCGGCGATCACGCGCCGCAAGGTGCAGCCGCCGTTTTCGTCATCCATCGCCTGATCGGCCAGCCATGCCCGCGCGGCGGGCGCGTTGGTCAGATCGAACTCGGCGGCGAGTTCCGCACGTGCGCAACCGGCGCGCACCATGCCGCTGTCGGCACGTGCGCCGGACAGCAACAGCAACGCATCGACCAGCAGCGACTTGCCCGCGCCCGTTTCGCCCGTGACCACCGTCAGGCCTTTGCCGAACGCGATCTCGGCGGCTTCCACCACGGCAAAGTTGCGGACGGACAGGCGGGTGAGCATGGGTTTGCGGGGCACACCCGCATATTCGACTGACCGAGAGATTACCGGTCAAAGGTCAAACGTCAAAGGTCAAACAAGAGCGGCCGCAGCGCGGTGGCGCGATTGACTTTTGACTTTTGACCTTTGACAGTTTCGGCCAATGCCCAATCCCAATCCCCGCCTCGACGCCCGTTCCCGCCAGTTGCTGCGCGCACTGATCGCGCGCTATCTGGAAGAAGGCGAACCGGTCGGCTCCCGCACGCTGTCGCGCGCATCGGGGCTGGACGTCAGCCCGGCGACGATCCGCAACATCATGTCGGATCTGGAAGAGCTGGGCCTGATCGCCTCGCCGCACACCTCCGCCGGGCGTGTGCCGACGGTGCAAGGATTGCGGCTGTTCGTGGACAGCCTGCTGGAAATCCGCCCACTGCCGCGCGACGCGATGGCGCAAATGGAACGCGGCCTGCCGCGCGAGTCTTCCACCACACGCGACCTGCTCGGCAACGCCTCTTCTTTGCTCTCGGCGATGACGCATTTCGTCGGCGTGGTGACGGTGCCGGGGGGCTCGGAAACGCCGCTGAAACAGATCGAATTCGTCGCGCTGGATGCGGGCCGCGTGCTGGCGATCCTGGTGTTCGCCGATGGCCAGGTACAGAACCGGGTGTTGACGTTGCGGCAGAAACTGGACGCGCGCGCGTTGGAGCAGGCCTCCAATTTCTTGAACGAACACTACGCCGGCCTGCGGCTGGACGAGATCCGGTTGCGCGTCCTCGCGGAGTTGCGCGCGGCGGGTTCGGAATTGAACCGCCGCCTGGAAGCCGCGGTGGAAGTGGCCGCGCAAACCTTCGCGCCGGAACCCGAAGCCGACATGCTGGTTTCGGGTCAGACCAATTTGATGGGGGACGACGCTTCGCAGATGGATCGCCTGCGCGAATTGTTCGAGGCATTCCAGCGCAAGCGCGATCTGCTGGCGCTGCTGGAAAGTTGCGCGCGTGCGCCGGGGGTTCGGCTGTTCATCGGCGAGGAAGCGGGCTTCGCGCCACTGGAAGGTTTCAGCCTGATCAGCGCCCCCTACCATGCGGGCGACCGCGTGCTCGGTGCGCTGGGCGTGATCGGACCCACGCGCATGGCCTATGATCGCGTGATCCCGGTGGTGCAGGCGACCGCGCGCATGCTTTCGGATGCCCTGAATCCGGGCACTTGAAGCACCCGCGGATAGGCCGCATAACAACCGGTTGAGAGAGTTTGTCGAGACATCCGCCGCGGCGCGGTTCGCGCCGTGAACCTGAGTTGCGAGGAAGAACGGGTAATGACCGAGAAGGACAGGCTCGAGGAGGCCGGCAAGGCTGCAGCCGCCGAGAACACGGCCGACAACGGTGGCGATGAGCACGAGACGCTGGCGCGGCAACTGGCCGAAGCCGAAACCACCATCGCCGGCCTGCGCGAGGCGATCCTGCGCGAGCGCGCCGAGATCGAAAACCAGCGCAAGCGCATGCAGCGCGATCTGGAGCAGACGCTGAAGTTCGCCAACGAGAAGCTGCTGCGCGAATTGCTCCCCGTTTACGACGGCATGGAACACGGTTTGGCCGCCGACACCGGCAACGCCGAAGCGCTGCGCGAGGGCATGCAGTTGACCTTGAAGGCGCTGCACAAGCTGGGCGAAGCCAATGGCCTGACCGAAGTGAATCCGCTGGGGGAACAGTTCAATTCGGAAACCCAGCAGGCGATGAATACGGTGCCCAGCACCGAGCACGCGCCGGGAACCGTAACCATGGTGATGCAGAAGGGCTACGTGCTGAACGGCCGGCTGCTGCGGCCGGCGCTCGTGAGCGTGGCCAAAGAGCCGGAATGAGCCCGAACTCACTTGGCCGAACCGACTTGAATCAGAGCCCTTAACCCCCAGATATCCAAGCAATTGCGGCCCGAGCCGCCCGAACATCAAACGAGTTTTCAGGAGCTAACCCGACATGGCCAAGATCATCGGCATCGACCTCGGCACCACCAATTCCTGCGTCGCCGTCATGGAAGGCGCCAACGCGCGCGTGATCGAGAATTCCGAGGGCGACCGCACCACGCCATCCATCGTCGCCTTCAGTAAGGACGGCGAAGTGCTGGTCGGCGCGCCGGCCAAACGCCAGGCAGTGACCAATCCCAAGAACACCTTTTACGCGGTAAAGCGCCTGATCGGCCGCAAGTTCACCGACGCCGAAGTCAAGAAAGATCTTGACCTCGTGCCGTACAAGATCATTGCGCACGACAACGGCGACGCCTGGCTGGAGACTTCCGACGGCAAGAAGATGGCGCCGCAGGAAATCTCCGCGAAGGTGCTGATGAAGATGAAGAAGACCGCCGAGGATTTCCTCGGCGAACCGGTCACCGAAGCCGTGATCACGGTGCCCGCGTACTTCAACGACTCGCAGCGCCAGGCGACCAAGGATGCCGGCAAGATCGCAGGCTTGGAAGTGAAACGCATCATCAACGAGCCGACCGCGGCGGCGCTCGCATACGGCCTGGACAAGACCGGCGCGGACCGCAAAATCGCGGTGTATGACCTGGGCGGCGGAACGTTCGATATTTCCATCATCGAAATCGCCAACGTCGATGGCGAAAAGCAGTTCGAAGTGCTGGCGACCAACGGTGACACGTTCCTTGGCGGCGAGGACTTCGACAAGCGCGTGATCGATTACCTGGTCGAGGAATTCAAGAAGG
>DAIOUL010000100.1:0-7866 GCA_036759545.1 Rhodanobacteraceae bacterium | reverse complement strand
CTGCACTTCGGCGTGCGCGAGCACGCGATGGGCGCGATCGCCAACGGCATGGCCGCGCACGGCGGCTTCATTCCCTACACCGCAACCTTCCTGATCTTCTCGGACTACATGCGCCCGCCGATGCGGCTGGCAGCGATCACCGAATCGCACGTGATCTTCGTGTTCACCCACGACTCGATCGCGCTGGGCGAAGACGGCCCCACGCATCAGCCGGTGGAGCAACTCGCCGGCCTGCGCTCGGTGCCCAACATGATCGTGATCCGTCCGGCCGATGCCAACGAAACCGCGGTGGCGTGGCGCGTGGCGATCGAAACGCGCCAGCAGCCGGTCTCGCTGGCGCTTTCAAGACAAAACGTGCCGACGCTCGATCGTTCGCAGTTCGCGAGCGCGGACGGATTGCGCAAAGGCGCCTACGTGCTGAAGGATTGCGAGGGCGAGCCGCAACTGATCCTGATCGGCACCGGCGCAGAAATCGGGTTGTGCGTGCAGGCGGCGGAAAATTTGAACGATGAAGGCGTGCGCACGCGCGTGGTGTCGATGCCGAGCTGGGAATTGTTCGAAGCGCAGGACAAGCACTATCGCGATTCGGTGCTGCCGCCCAACGTGCGCGCGCGGCTGGCCGTGGAAGCCGGCTGCCGGCAAGGCTGGGAGCGCTGGGTGGGTGATCACGGCTCAGGCGTCGGCGTCAACAAGTTCGGCGCCTCCGCACCGGGCGGCGAGATGCTGAAGCACTACGGGTTTACAGTGGAGAACGTGGTGGAGAAGGCGAAGGCGTTGTTGAGCGTGTAAATCGAGTCGGTTACGGCTTGGCTTTGTGGTGTCTATAACTCAACCAAATCATGGTCAAACCCGTCATGAAGACTGGAAAAAAAGCAGTCAACCAGTCGGCCTGTACCCACCAAATCAGGGTGTCATGGAGAGAACAGCAAACGGTAAATCTGGAAATGAAGAATTCGAAGAATCGGTACGAGTTCAATCGCTTGATCCAAAGGTAGAAGCTGCATAGATCCCAATAAAACCAGGACGTAAGCAGGAGATTGAACCCGAGGAAGAAGCAATAAACCCAGAAGTCCCCTTTGCGCATCGCTACACACCTTTGTGCAGCACCATCTCCAGCACGAACTTCGACCCGAAAAACGCCAGCAACAGCACGGCCATTCCGATCAGAGTGAGATTGACCGCGCGCGTACCGCGCCAGCCCGACACTGCGCGGCCGATCAGCAGCACGCCGAACACGATCCACGCCAGCACCGACAGCGCGGTCTTCTGCACCAGATCCTGTGCCAGGATGTTGTGCACGAACAGCACGCCTGACAGCAGCGCCAGGGTCAGCAGCACGAAACCCGCGGCGATCAGGCGGAACATCAGGGTTTCGGTGAGCGTCAGCGGCGGCAACGCGCGCAGCCACGCGCCGAACTGGCGCGCGCGCAACGCGCGTTCCTGCATCGCCAGCAGCAGTGCCAGCAACGCGGCGATCGACAGCACGCCGAACGAAATCAGCGCCAGCGTGACGTGCAGTTTGATCTGCCAGTCGAACGCGATCGGGGCCGTGCGCGGTGCCAAGAATTGATCGATCGCGAGCAGGAACGCAGCCAGCGGAAACACGATCACGCCCAGCGCCGCAACCGGCCGCACCAGATTGACGATCAAGGTCAACGCGGCGATCACTGCTGCGACGACAGAGAGCGCGGCGAAGAAATGCAGGTCCAGTGCACCGCGGTGGGTACCGAACAGCACCACGAAATGCAGGATCACCGCGATGCCGCCGGTGATCAGCGCGATGCGCTTCGGCGCCGCGCCTTCGGAGAGCAGAGGCCGCGCCAGCGCGCCCGCGCCGGCTAGGTACAGCGCGACCGAGAACAGAGCGATCAGGTCGAGGGCGAAGGCATGCGGCGGCATTGAGCGAGTGTGGCACAGCCGAGGTGAGCGGTGAACAGTGAGCGGTGAGCGGTTCGGGCGATTCCGTTCACCGCTGACCGCTCACAGGTTGCGCCGGCCTCTCCGCTATAATTTCCGTTTCGTTCCTCACGCAAACGCCATGTTCGAATCCCTGAGCCAACGCCTCTCCGACACCGTCCAGCGCCTCGCCGGGCGCGGCCGTCTGACCGAGGAAAACATCCGCGAATCCCTGCGGGAAGTGCGCATCGCGCTGCTGGAAGCCGATGTCGCGCTGCCGGTGGTGCAGGCGCTGATCGAGCGCATCAAGGTGCGGGCGATCGGCCAGGAAGTGATGAAGTCGCTCACGCCCGGTCAGGCGCTGATAAAAGTCGTGCGCGACGAGCTGACCGCGGTGATGGGCACCGCCAATTCCGATCTCGATCTCTCTGCCACGCCGCCCGCGGTCGTGCTAATGGCGGGCCTGCAAGGCGCGGGCAAAACCACGACCGTGGCCAAGCTTGCGCGTCATCTTGCCGAGCGCAAGAAGAAAAAGGTGATGGTGGTCAGTTGCGACGTGTATCGTCCGGCCGCGATCGAGCAGTTGCACACGCTCGCACAGCAGGTCGGCGCCGGCTTCGTGCCGTCCGCGTCGGGCGAGGAGCCGGTCGCGATCGCGCGCCGCGCGGTCGATGCTGCGAAGCGCGAAGTCGCGGACGTATTGATCGTCGACACCGCCGGCCGTCTGCACATCGACGCGCAGATGATGGACGAGATCAAGGCGCTGCACGCGGTGCTGCATCCGGTCGAGACGCTGTTCGTGGTCGATTCCATGACCGGCCAGGACGCCGCCAACACGGCGAAAGCATTTTCCGAAGCGCTGCCGCTGACCGGCGTGATCCTCACCAAGACCGACGGCGATGCGCGCGGTGGCGCGGCGCTGTCGGTGCGTTACGTGACCGGACGGCCGATCAAGTTCCTCGGAGCGGGCGAAAAAACCGACGCGCTGGAGCCGTTCCATCCCGACCGCGTGGCCACACGCATCCTCGGCATGGGCGACGTGCTCAGCTTGATCGAGGACGTCCAGCACAAGACCGACGCCGACAAGGCCGCCAAGCTCGCGGCGAAGATGCAGAAGGGCAAGCGCTTCGACATGAACGATATGCGCGACCAGCTCGAGCAGATGCTCAACATGGGCGGTCTGGCCGGCTTGATGGAGAAGCTGCCGGGTGTGTCGTCGTTGCCGGAGAACGTGAAGTCCAAGGTCAACGACAAGGAAGTGAAGCGGATGATGGCGATCATCGGCTCGATGACCAAGAAGGAACGCCGTCATCCCGATCTCCTGAACGGCTCGCGGCGCGCGCGCGTGGCGCGCGGTTCGGGCACGCAGCCCGCCGAGGTCAACCGCCTGCTGAAGCAGTACACGCAGATGGAAAAGATGATGTCCAAGTTCGCCCGCGGCGGCATGAAAGGCCTGATGCGGCAGATGTCGGGGGCGATGAAGGGGATGGGTGGGCGCGGGTTTCCTGGATAACGGGCTTCCTTTCGCCCGGAAACCCGCTACAATTGCCCGTTTTCCGCGCCCTCGCGCCCTCGCGGCGGTCCTCCCGGGCGGCATTTCGAGAGAGTCAAGAACATGGTGAAGATTCGTCTTGCGCGCGCAGGCGCCAAGGGTCGTCCGTTCTACCACGTGGTGGTAACCGATTCGCGCAACGCGCGCGACGGCCGCAACATCGCGCGTTTAGGCTATTTCAATCCCGGCGCGTCCGGCCCGGAAAAGCGTCTGGAACTGGACGTGGCGAAGATCGAGGAGTGGGTCGGCAAAGGTGCGCAGTGCTCGGACAAGGTGCGCCTGCTGGTGAAGGAAGCCGGCAAGCAGCAAGCTGCGGCGTAAGCGATGGAAAACCCGGACGAGCGGCGTGTGCTGCTCGGACGCATCGTCGGCGTACACGGCCTACGTGGCGAGGTGAAGATCGAGTCCTACACCGAGCCGCGGCTGCGCATTTTCGATTACCTGCCCTGGCTGCTGGAGACTGCGCCGGGCGTGATCGAGAAAATCGAAGCCGTGCATGGACGCGTACAAGGCAAAGGCGTCGTCGCCTCGCTCGATCTGGATGATCGCGACGCAGCGGCGAAACTGATCGGCGCGAGGATTTTCGTTTCGCGATCGACGTTGCCGGAATTGCCGGACGAGTTCTACCAGGAAGATCTGGCAGGGCTCGAAGTGGTGAATCGGGCGGGCGTGTCGTTCGGCAAGGTCAGCCACCTTTTCGACACCGGTGCGAACCTGGTGCTGGTGACGAAAAGCCAGGATGGGCGCGAACACCTGATTCCGTACGTGCCGGATGTGTACGTGAAAGCAGTCGATCTGGATGCCGGACGCATCACGGTCGACTGGGAAGAAGATTTTTAGGTGGTGGCGATGCGCGTCGACGTCATCACGCTGTTCCCGGAATTCATGCAGGAGTGCGTGAAGATCGGAGTGGTGGGCCGGGCCGTCGAGCGCGGTTTGTTGCAGGTCGGCGCGTGGAATCCGCGCGATTACGCAACGGATGCGTACCGGAGGGTGGACGACCGCACCTTCGGCGGCGGGCCCGGCATGGTGATGCTGATCGATCCGCTGCGCGCCGCGTTGCGGGCCGCGCACGAAACATCGGCGGAGCCGGCGCGCACGATTTATCTCAGTCCGCAGGGAACGCGGCTGACGCAGGACAGGGTTCGGCAACTGGCGAACGAGCCGCGGCTGATCCTGTTGTGCGGACGCTATGAAGGCGTGGACGAGCGCCTGCTCGAACACGAGGTCGACGAGGAACTGTCGATCGGCGATTATGTGCTGTCCGGCGGCGAGCTGGCCGCGGCGGTGCTGATCGACGCGATCGGCAGATTGCAGGAAGGCGCGTTGAACGACGCGCAGTCCGCACAGCAGGATTCGTTTTCGGACGGCCTGCTGGATTGTCCGCACTACACGCGGCCAGAGTCGCACGAACTGGGCGGGGTGCCGGCGGTATTGCTGTCCGGCGACCACGCGGCGATCCGGCGCTGGCGCCTGAAGCAGGCGCTGGGCCGGACATGGTTGCGGCGGCCGGATTTGCTGGAAGAGATTTCGTTGGACGAAGAATCGAAGAAGTTGCTGCAGGAATTTCGCGACGAATGCGAGTTTTCAAAAAGTAGGAAAAATTGAAAAGTGCGGCCATGGATGGCCGCTTTTGGAGTAGATCGAGCAGGAATTCCAAAGCTGGCCATCGAATTGGTCGGGCAGCAATCAGGGACGATGGCACGAACAAACAACACAACCCGCGCGGCGGTGAATGCGCGCAGATTTTTGAATACAGACGGTGACGCCATGAACAAGATCATTGAACAATTCGAAGCCGCGCAGATGGGCCGTAAGCTGCCCGAGTTCAGCCCCGGCGACACCGTGGTCGTCAACGTCAAGGTGAAGGAAGGTAACCGCGAGCGCGTGCAGGCCTTCGAGGGCATCGTGATCGCCAAGCGCAATCGCGGCCTGCATTCGGCCTTCACCGTGCGCAAGATGTCGCATGGCACCGGCGTGGAGCGCGTGTTCCAGGCGCACAGCAGCGCGATCGATTCGGTGCAGGTCAAGCGCAAGGGCAAGGTGCGCGGCGCCAAGCTGTATTACTTGCGCGGGCTGGAAGGCAAGGCCGCGCGCATCAAGGAAGATATCGCCGCGCGTGGTTCGGTTTCGGAATAACGTTTCCGTTCCAACGTCCGCATGAGAGCCGCGCGGCGTGAATCGTCGCGCGGCTTTTTGCTTTTCGCTTCGCTAGACTTTCGTCGCCATGACCTTTCGCACCCGCTTCGCTCCCAGCCCCACCGGCTATCTGCACATCGGCGGTGCGCGCACGGCGCTGTACTGCTGGCTGGAAGCGCATCGCCGCGGTGGCAAGTTCATCTTGCGCGTGGAAGACACCGATCGCGAGCGATCCACCGACGCGGCGATGCAGGCGATCCTCGACGGCATGTCGTGGCTGGGCCTGAATCCTGACGAAGGCCCCTTGTTCCAGACGCAGCGCATGGACCGCTATCGAGCGGTCGCGCAACAGTTGCTGGATGCGGGCAAGGCGTACTGGGCTTACGAATCGAAAGAGGAACTGGAGGCGATGCGCGCGGCAGCGTTGTCGCGCGGCGAGAAGCCGCGCTATAGCGGTGCGTATCGCGATCGCAATGAACCGTATCGCGACGATCCCAATCGCGTGCTGCGTTTCAAGAATCCGCGCGAAGGAAAAGTGGTCTTCGACGACAAGGTCAAGGGCCGAATCGAGTGGGACAACGCGGAACTGGACGATCTGGTGCTGATCCGCTCGGACGGCTTTCCCACCTACAACTTCGCCGTCGTCGTCGATGACATCGACATGGCGATCACCGAGGTGATCCGCGGCGACGATCACGTCAACAACACGCCGCGTCAGATCAACATCTATCGCGCGTTGAACGCCGAGCCGCCGGGTTTCGCGCACCTGCCGATGATCCTGGGGCCGGACGGCCAGAAACTGTCCAAGCGCCACGGCGCGGTCAGCGTGATGCAGTACCGTGAGGACGGCTATCTGCCGCACGCGCTGCTGAATTACCTCGCTCGGCTGGGCTGGTCGCACGGCGATCGGGAGATTTTCTCGATCGACGAAATGATCGAGCTGTTCGACATAGCCGACGTCAATCAATCCGCCGCGCGCTTCGATATGGCCAAGCTGGGCTGGCTCAATCAGCAATATCTGAAGAACGACAATCCGCTGGACGTCGCGCGCGAGCTGGCCTGGCACTTGAATCGGCTCGGCATCGACCCGTCCGCCGGTGGGCCGTGTCCGGTGGATGTGGTGATCGCGCTGCGCGAGCGCGTGCAGACACTGAAGGAAATGGCCGAGCGTGCGCGCATCTGGTACGCACCGATTCAAGAGTGGGACGAGAAGGCGGTCGCCAAGCACCTGCATGCGGACGGCGCGGCGGATGTGCTGCGCGCGGCGCATGAAAAGTTTGCCGCGGTGAAAGATTGGTCGCCACCCGCGATCCACACCGCGATCGAGGAGCTGGCGACCGAGCGCGGCATCGGCATGGGCAAGATCGCGCAGCCTCTGCGCGTGGCGATCACCGGCACGCAGGTATCGCCTTCGATCGAGCAAACGGTGTATCTCGCTGGGCGTGACGAGGCACTGCGTCGGATCGATGATGCAATCTACAAAGCTGTAAAGTGATCGTCATTCCGGCGAAAGCCGGAATCCATTTTAGCCGTTTAGAGAAAAGCAAGATCAAAATGGACTACTCGCCGCATCCTGCGGCTCGCGCTTCGCGCCACCGGCTTCGCCGATGTTCGCTTCGGCATCCTGCCTTCGCAGTCGGATCGCCGCTGAGCGGCGTCCAGAATGACGACGACGAGGTGTTACGCTCTCCCGAGTCCTGAGTCTCTAGTGCAAGACCTACTCGCCAAAGCCACCCGCGGCGTCGATCCGGATTCGCCGGATGCGTTCGCGCGGATTTTCGCGAACATCATGGCGCTGGTGCCGTGGTGGCCGCTGTTCTGGTTCACCGTGCTGTGCGTGCTGGTAGGTGCGGCACTGGGCTGGTGGCGGCGGCGCATCTGGCTGGGGATCGCGTTGGCGCTGGTACTGGGACCGATCGGCTGGTTCACGTTGTGGGCGTTTCCTGCAGGCGCGGAGAAGAAGAAGCGCGCGGAGCGCGCAACAGCGAAAACGCCTTCGTCGCGCACGCGCTAAAATAGGTGCGTGAACACTGCGCGCGCCAAACAGCATCACCATCACCGCGATGCCGCCGGCGTGGTGCGCGAGGTCGAGCGCGCCAGCCTCGAGCGCGGCCTGCGGCTGACGCCGTTGCGGCACCAGGTGCTGGACCTGATCGCGCGCGCGCGCAAGCCGGTCAAGGCTTACGACCTGCTGGATGCATTGCGCGACACGCACGCCGGTGCGGCGCCGCCGACGGTCTATCGCGCGCTGGATTTTCTGCTCGAGCACGGCTTCATCC
>DAIOUL010000099.1:0-7985 GCA_036759545.1 Rhodanobacteraceae bacterium | reverse complement strand
CAGGCGATCCAGCTCGGTTTCATCCCGCGCATGCAGGTGGTGCACACCTCGACCGAAGCGATCGGCCAGATCTACCTGCCATGGGTGAACCGCTTCCTGTTCGTGATGGTGCTGGCCGTCGTGATCGGCTTCCGTTCGTCCAATGCGCTGGCCGGTGCGTACGGCATCGCGGTGACCGGCACGATGGCGATCGACACCACGCTGTTCCTGGTGGTGGCGCGGCGCATGTGGAACTGGGACATCGCGCGCGTGACCGCCGTTGCGGTGGTTTTCCTCACGATCGATCTTTCATTCTTCGGCGCCAACACGCTGAAGGTGCCGGACGGCGGCTGGTTCCCACTGGTGCTGGGCGTGGCGCTGTTCACCATCCTCACCACCTGGCGGCGCGGACGCGAACTGGTAATGCGCGAGATCAAGCAGAGCGGCCTGGCGCTGGAACCTTTCATCGCCAGCATCAGCGAGCATCCGCCCACGCGCGTGGCCGGCACTGCGGTGTTCCTCACCAGCAATGCCGACGCGGTGCCGCATGCGTTGCTGCACAATCTCAAACACAACAAGGTACTGCACGAGCGCAACGTGATCCTCACCGGCGAGACGCTGGAAACGCCGTTCGCCGATCCGGGTGAACGCATCCAGATCGAGGATCTCGGCCACCAGTTCTATCGCGTCACGCTGCGCTACGGTTTCGCGGAAGATCCGGATGTGCCGCAACGGCTGCGGCGCTGCGCGGCCAAGGGCCTGGGCTTCGACATGATGGACACCACATTTTTCCTTTCGCGCGAAACCATCGTCGCCACGGAGCGGCCCGGCATGGCGCTGTGGCGCGACAAGCTGTTCGCGTTCATGGCGCGCAATGCGCTGCCGGCCACCGCGTTTTTCCGCATTCCCAGCAATCGCTTGATCGAACTCGGCACCCAGGTCGAGATTTGAGAGCAATCCAACCATGAACGCTATTGCGGCCGATTCGTCCGTTCGTCCCTCCCTGCGTGCGCTCGCGATCGGCGCGATCGGCGTGGTGTTCGGCGACATCGGCACCAGCCCGCTGTACACCATGGGCGAAGTCTTCAGCGCGAAATACGGACTGGGTGTTTCGCAGGCCAGCGTGCTCGGCGTGCTCTCGCTGATCTTCTGGGCGCTGATCCTGGTGGTCACGCTGAAGTACGTGATCTTCATCATGCGCGCCGACAACAAGGGCGAAGGCGGCATCATGGCGCTGATGGCGCTGGCGCAGCGCAGCGTGCGCGGCGAACCTCGGCTGCGCTGGGCGATCGCGGTGCTGGCGATCTTCGGCGCGGCGCTGTTCTACGGCGACGGCGTGATCACGCCCGCGCAGACGGTGCTGGGCGCGGTGGAAGGCGTGAAGGTGATCGAGCCTTCGCTCGCCGAATGGGTGGTGCCGATCAGCGTGGCGATCATGCTGCTGCTGTTCTTCGTGCAGCGGCGTGGCACGGCGGGCATCGGCGCGGTGTTCGGTCCGGTGATGTGCGTGTGGTTCGTGGCCATCGCGCTGCTGGGCGTGCACTACATCGTGCGCGAACCGCAGGTGCTGGCCGCGCTCAGTCCGGTCCACGCGGTACGTTTTTTCATCTCGCACGGCGTCATTGCATTCATCGCGCTGGGCGGCGTAGTGCTGGCGGTGACCGGCTGCGAAGCGTTGTATGCCGACATGGGCCATTTCGGCGCCAAGCCCATCCGCATGGCGTGGCTGATTTTCGTTTTGCCCGCGTTGCTGCTCAACTATTTCGGACAGGGCGCGTTATTGCTTGCGGATCCGTCTGCCGTCAGCAATCCGTTCTACCTGCTGGCGCCGCGCGTGCTGCTGGTGCCGATGATCGTGCTGGCAGCCGTGGCTGCGGTGATCGCTTCGCAGGCGGTGATCAGCGGCGCGTTCTCGATGACGCGCGAGGCCATCCAGCTCGGTTACGTGCCGCGCATGCACATCGTGCACACCTCGCGGATGCTGGCCGGGCAGGTGTTCGTGCCCTGGATCAACGGCATGCTGCTGGTGCTGGTGGTGCTCGCGGTGATCGGGTTCCGCTCCTCGGAGAACCTGGGCGCGGCCTACGGGATCGCGGTGACCGGCACGATGGTGGTGACCACGCTGCTGGCACTGATCGTGATGCGAAGGCTGTGGCACTGGCCGCTGATTGCGGTGGGCGCGATCGGCACGCTGTTCCTCGTGATCGATCTTTCGCTGTTCGGTGCCAATCTGATCAAGGTCGAACACGGCGGCTGGTTCCCACTGGTGCTGGGCCTGCTGGTGTTCATCGTGATGACGACCTGGCGACGTGGCCGCGAACTGCTGCTGCGCGAATTGCGCCAGTCGGGATTGCCGCTGGATTCCTTCATCGCCAGCATCGCCGAACATCCGCCGCAACGCGTGCCGGGCACGGCGGTATTTCTCACCGCCAACATCAACGCCGTGCCGCACGCGCTGCTGCACAGTCTGAAGCACTACAAGGTGCTGCATGAGCGCAACGTGATCTTGAGCGTGGAAACACTCGACACGCCGGTGGCCGAAAGCGAGGAACGCATCGAGCTGCGCGATCTCGGGCACGCGTTTCACGCGCTGACGTTGCGTTTCGGTTTCGCCGAGGATCAGGATGTTCCCGCCGCGCTGGCTGGCTGCGCCGCGCAAGGTCTGCGCTTCGACATGATGGACACCACGTTCTTCCTGTCGCGCGAAACCATCGTCGCCAGCCACCGCGCCGGCATGGTGGTTTGGCGCGACAAGCTGTTCGCGCTGATGGCGCGCAATGCGCTCGCCGCCACCGCGTTCTTCCGCATTCCGGGGAACAGGCTCGTCGAACTCGGGACGCAGGTTGAGATTTGAGCGAGATATATTTGATCGTCATTCCGGACGGGCGCAGCCGCGATCCGGAATCTGCTTTTGTCGAAGGCCTGAAAGCAAATTCCGGGTTCCGCTCGCGATGAAACTGCGAGCGGCCCCGGAATGACGATGGTTGCTCTTCCGAATCCCGAATCCCCAATCCCGGTCTTTCCGGCATAATCCCCACATGACGGAACCTCGCCTCGCCGACGCCAGCGCGGATCGCGTGGAACTCGCGATCGAGGCGTCGATCCGTCCGCGCCGTTTCGATGAATACATCGGCCAGCGCGCGATGCGCGAACAACTGGGCGTGGCGATCGAAGCCGCGCGGCGGCGCAACGACGCGCTGGATCACGTGCTGGTGTTCGGTCCGCCGGGCCTGGGCAAGACCACGCTTTCGCACGTGATCGCCAACGAACTCGGTGTGGGGCTTCGTGCCACTTCCGGCCCGGTGCTGGAGCGCGCGGGCGATCTCGCCGCGCTGCTCACCAACCTGCAACCGCGCGACGTGCTTTTCATCGACGAGATCCATCGCCTTTCGCCGTTGGTGGAAGAGGTGTTGTATCCGGCGATGGAGGATTTCCAGATCGACATCATGCTCGGTGAAGGTCCCGCCGCGCGTTCGATCAAGCTGGATCTGCCGCCATTCACCCTGATCGGCGCCACCACGCGCGCGGGGATGTTGACCGGCCCGCTGCGCGACCGCTTCGGCATCGTGCAGCGGCTGGAGTTCTATACGCCGGGCGAACTCGCGCAGATAGTGCATCGCTCGGCGCGCATCCTCGGCATCGCCTGCGCGGAAGACGGTGCGGACGAAATCGCCAACCGCGCGCGCGGTACGCCGCGCATCGCAAACCGATTGTTGCGGCGCGTGCGTGATTTCGCCGAAGTGCGCGCTGCCGGACGCATCACGCGTGCGGCCGCGAGCGACGCGCTGGCGATGTTGCAGATCGACCAGTGCGGTTTCGACGAGCTCGATCGCAAACTGCTGCGTGTGATCATCGAGCAGTTCGACGGTGGCCCGGTCGGCGTGGATTCGCTGGCGGCGGCGCTGGCCGAAGCGCGCGACACCATCGAGGACGTGCTGGAGCCGTATCTGATCCAGCAGGGCTATCTCGCGCGCACCGTGCGCGGCCGCATCGCCACCGCGCGCGCGTGGCGGCACTTCGGCTGGAACCCGCCGGCGGCGAGCGATCCGGCACTGAACCTGTTCGCGCAAACGGGGTCGAAGTGACGATCGCGGTTAGGCCAACGTTCAGTTGGCGGCTAAGGGTGTATTGGGAAGATACGGATGCCGGCGGCGTGGTGTATCACGCCGGCTATCTGCGGTTTCTGGAACGTGCGCGCACCGAATGGTTGCGTGCGCGGGGTGTGGGGCAGACGGAACTGCGCGAGGGTCTCGGTGTGCTGTTCGTGGTGCGCGAGGTCGATGTGGCGTTCGACAGACCGGCGCGGCTGGACGACGAGCTGGATGCGACGGTGCAAGTCTCGCGGCAGCGCAGCGCGAGTCTCGAACTGCAACAAACATTGCGCCGCGTACCGGATGGCGAAACGTTGACGCGCGCGAAGGTGCGCGTGGCGTGCATCGATGCGCAGACCTGGCAGCCGCGGCGCATTCCGGAACAAGTGGCGAATCTGATCGAAGGACAGTCCTGACCGATGAACGGTGAACTCAATATCCTCGACTTGGTGCTGCACGCCAGCCTGCCGGTGAAGCTGGTGCTGCTGATCCTGGTGATCTTCTCGTTCGCATCCTGGGTGATCATCTTCCGCAAGTGGGCGATGCTGGATGCGGCCACGCGCGATGCGGATGCGTTCGAGCAGCGTTTCTGGTCGGGCGCTGATCTGGCCGCGTTGTTCCGCGAGGTAAGTTCGCGCGGCGAGGATGCGGGCGGGCTCGCGAGCGTGTTCGAAGCGGGCTTCCGCGAATTCGTGCGGCAGCGCCAGCGGCGCAGCACCGATCAGCGCGCGGTGCTGGAAGCCAGCGAGCGCGCGATGCGCGTCTCCGGCACGCGCGAAGTGGACAAGCTGGAACACAACCTGGAATTCCTCGCCAACGTCGGCTCGATCAGTCCGTACGTCGGGTTGTTCGGCACGGTGTGGGGCATCATGGTCGCCTTCCAGGGCCTGGGTTCGGTCAAGGAAGCGACCATCGCGATGGTCGCGCCCGGCATTTCCGAAGCGCTGGTCGCAACCGCGATGGGTCTGTTCGCGGCGATTCCCGCGGTGTGGGCGTACAACCGTTATTCGATGCGGCTGGAGCGCATCACGGTGCGCTACGACACCTTCCAGGAAGAATTTTCTTCGATCCTGCACCGGCAGATCACGGCCGACGAACACGGCTAGACGGCACCGATATGCAACCGCTGCGAACACGCAAACGCCGCAAGCTGAAAGCCGAGATCAACGTCGTTCCCTACATCGACGTGATGCTGGTGCTGCTGATCATTTTCATGGTGACCGCGCCGCTGCTCAATCTCGGCGTGGATATCCATTTGCCGCAGTCGGCGGCCAAAGCCCTGCACGATGAGAAGCAGCCGGTGCTCGTCAGCGTGGCGAAAGACGGTTCGTTGTATCTCACGCTCTCCGGCGGCAAGCGCGAGTCGATCGATGCGGACGCGCTGAAGACGAAAGTCGGCGCGTTCGTCAAGGAGAACCCGCAGGTGCCGGTGCTGATCGGCGGCGACGTCGATGCCGATTACGGCAAGGTGTATCAGGCGATGGTGCTGCTGCAACAGGCCGGCGTGCCCAAGGTCGGATTGATGAGCCAGCCGGTGTCCTCCAACGGCAATGGAAGAAAGTAGCGCTACCCCGCGCGCGGTGATCCTGTCCGCGCTGCTGCACATCTGCATCGTCGGATTCCTCGCGTTGGCGATGCTCAACTGCGCGAGCTGGCAGGCGGTGACGGATTTTCTGCACCTGCCCAATCCGGTGACCTGCGCCAGACCCATACAACTGGCGGGGCCGGTGATTGAAGCGACGCTGTTAGGCCCCGTAGGCGCGCCACCGCCGAAGCACAGCAAGCGCGCGCAGCCCGCCAATCCGCCGCCGCAGCAACGCGAGTTGCCCAAACCCGAATTGCCGAAGCCCGCGCCGGTGAAGGTGCTGCCGCCGCCGCCGCAACATCCGGACGTGAAGGATCAGGAAAAGATCGCCGATCTGGCCCAGCAGCAGGCGCAAGAACAGAAAGCGCAGGAAGAAAAGGAAAAGCAGCGCATGGCGGAGCTGTCGCGCCAGCAGGAAGCGGACCGGATACTCAAGCAGCTCGAGAAAATCAAGGCCCAGAGCGCGGCCGCGCAAAAGCAGATCAAGCTGGCGCAGCAGCGCGCGCAGCAACTGGCCGACCTGAAGAACACCCCGGATAACCCCAACGCCAACGACACCGTGCCGCCTGCCAAGCAGGCGATGACGGGACAGAACGGCAAGGATACAGACGCCTATATCGCTGCGCTGCAGAACGCGATCACCCCCAATTGGCTGCGTCCGGACAACATCCCCGAGGGCACGGTCTGCCCCGTGAAAATTGTCCAGATAGTCGGCGGTCAGGTTATCAGTGCCACAGTTTTACCGAGTTGCCCGTTGAACGAGGCCGGAAAGCATTCCGTGGAGGCGGCCGTGTTGCGTTCTTCGCCCTTGCCGTACAAGGGCTTCGAAGACCAGTTCCAGCGCGAGATCGTCTTCAATTTCACCGTCACGTCTTCGCAGTGAGGAGAGCCATGCGAAATCCGAAACTCCTGTTGACTCTGCTGATGTTCGTCTGCTTCGGCCTGTTCGCGGCGCAGACGCAGGCACAAGGATTGACCGTGCAGATCGTCAACGGCGTGCCTTCGGCGATTCCGATCACGGTGGTGCCGTTCGGACAGAGCGCAGGTCCGCCGCCGACCACCGACATCGCGGATATCGTCAGCATGGATTTGAACCGCTGCGGCAAATTCCGCGCGCTGCCGCGCAGCGAGGTGGTGGAAACGCCCACCACCGGTACGGAAATCAAGTTCCCGACGTGGCAGCAGTTGAAGCAGGATTACATCGTGGTCGGCCGTACCAGCGACGCAGGCGGCGGCGCGTTGCGCGCGGATTTCGAATTGTGGGACGTCAACAAGCAGCAGCGGCTGCTGGGTTTCTCGATCACGGGCCAAGGCAGCGATCTTCGCCGCGTGGCGCACCAGATCGCAGACCAGATCTACCAGAAGATCATCGGCGTGCGCGGCGCATTCGACACGCGCATCGCATACGTCACCGCGGTCGGCACCGGCCGCAACTCGCAGTACTCGCTGATCATCGCCGATTCCGACGGCTACAACCCGCAGACGGTGGTGCGCTCGCGCGAACCGCTGCTGTCGCCGGCGTGGTCGCCGGACGGCAGCAAGCTCGCCTACGTCTCCTTCGAGCACGGCGATTCGGCGATCTACGTGCAGGATGTCACCACCGGCTCCCGCCGCCTGCTTTCCAACCAGCGCGGCATCAACGGCGCGCCGAAATTCTCGCCGGATGGCCGGCGTCTGGCCGTGTCGCTCTCGTATCAAGGCAACCCGGAAATCTACGTGATGGATCTGGGCAGCGGCGCGCTGACCCGCATCACCAATAATCTTTCGATCGATACCGAGCCGGACTGGACGCCCGACGGCGCCAATATCGTTTTCACCTCGGACCGCTCCGGCAAGCCGCAGTTGTATGAAGTCTCGGCCGGAGGCGGTGCGCCGCAGCGGCTGACCTTCCAGGGCCAGTACAACGCCGACGCCTCGATCAGCTACGACGGCAACCAGATCGCAATGGTGCAGGGCAACGGAAACGTGTATCGTATTGCAATCATGGACAAGAGCCTGGGCGGCCAGGTGCGATTCATCTCCCCGGGCAGCCTGGACGAATCGCCGAGTTTTGCGCCCAACGCCAGCATGCTGCTGTACGCCTCCACCGAAGGTCCGCATGGCGTCCTCTACGCAGTATCGGACGACGGGCGGGTGCGTCAGCGTCTGGTTCTGAGCGACGGCGACGTGCGCGAGCCGGCATGGGGGCCGTACCGGCAGCATTGACAGGCAGCATTGATGCAGTTTGCAGTACGCAGGTTTTGATCGAACATTCACACAACAAGATCGATTGATCCACTCGTTCAAGAAGAAGGAATCGCCATGAACGCTACCGCTCGCATCACCCTTGC
>DAIOUL010000098.1:0-8052 GCA_036759545.1 Rhodanobacteraceae bacterium | reverse complement strand
CGATCGATGCGGATGCCGTTCCAGTCGCCGCGTTCGTCGCGCGTTTCCAGATAGAACAAGGCCAAGCCGTCGGCGCCCACGGGATTGCCCAGTGGCCGCGCCAGCGCCAGCGCGGCATCGGCATTGATCGCCGAGGTGAACCACTTGCGGCCGGTCAATCGCCAGCCGCCGCGCTCGTCGCGGCGTGCGATGGTTTCCGTGTTGCCGACATCCGAGCCGCCGGTGGTTTCCGTCATCCACTGCCCGGCGATCCGGAACTTCGCCGGATCGCGCGAAAGGAAATGCGGCAGCGCGCGTTCGTTGAGCGCGCGGTCGTTGGCGGCCTTCAGCGCGGTCGCCACACCATCGGTCATCGCCAGCGGGCAGGTGTAGAACTCGCTGGCGACGTGATAGAGATACACCAGCGCGAACTGCTGCACACGCGCATTCACCCCGAGATTCGTGTCGTGGCCGACGGCGATCAGGCCGTGACGCGCCGCCATGCCCGGGCCTTCGCGCCACGCATGCGTCAGTTCGATGCGGTCCACGCGATTGCCCCATGCATCCCAGCGTGTCAGCAGCGGTTCCTTGCGCGCATTCGAGGTCCGGCGCCGCCACGCCGCGGCGGCGTGTTCGCCCAGGGCATCGAACGCGCCTTCCGCGACCAGCAATTTCGCCGGCGGCAGCGTGCGTCGCAGGTACGAGCGCAACACGCGGTCCTCGCGGTACTGGTTGCCGAGTTGCGGTGGCGACTGCACGAAGGACAAGATGCTCCCCTTAGGCGGAAGCCGCGCGCTTGCGTGGTTTCCGGACCAGCGAACCGATCAGCAGCAGCGCCAGCGCGATTTCGGTCGATGCCAGCGCACGTTCGGGCGGCGAAGCCCAAGCCTCCGCTACACCATGGCAGAAATAAAACAACGAAACCATGCCGGCTGCAATTAGCGCGCGTTGTGGCGCGCGCCAATACGCCAACGGCAGTGCCAGCGGCAGCAACGCAATCAAGAGCGCGACCGCAATCGACATGCGTTGCGGTGGCAGCAGCCACGCGTGCCAGACGATCTGCAGGATCGCCTGCGCCAGCCACGCGCCGAAACCGATGCGCTGCATGATCTGGACATTCATGGACACGCCGCCAATCGCCGCACCAGATCCGCTACGCGCCGGCCTAGCACGCGCGCCAGTTCGCGTTCGTGTTCGCTGATCGCGTTCTCGCCATTGAGTCCGGCGACGTGGCTCACGCCATAGGGCGTGCCGCCGCTGCGCGTGTTGTTCAATGCGGGTTCCGTGTAAGGAATGCCGACCGCCATCATGCCGTGGTGCAGCAGCGGGAGCAGCATCGAGATCAACGTCGTCTCCTGGCCGCCGTGCATCGTCGCGGTGGAAGTGAACACCGCGCACGGTTTGCCGACCAGCGTGCCGGACGCCCATTCGGCGATGGTCGAATCGATGAAATGTTTCAGCGGCGCGGCCATGTTGCCGTAGCGCGTCGGGCTGCCGAGGATCAATCCCGCGCATTCGGCCAGATCGCGCAGCTCCGCATAAGGCGGGCCTTCTTTCGGTACCGGCGGCTGCGCGGTCTGCGTGACCGGCGCCACCGGCGGCACCTGCCTCAGGCGCGCGCGCACGCCGTCGATCTCCTCGACGCCGCGCGCGATCAGCCGCGCGAGCTGCGCGGTGTGGCCGCCGCGGCTGTAGTACAGGACCAGGACTTCTTCCGCCATCGCCCAAGTGTACCGGCACGCGTTCACTTCATCCGCGCGCAGGCTTCAGTTACCCTCGAACCGTGAGACGCATCGACATCCTGCACCAGCGCATCGATCGCGAACGCCTGCACGCGTTCGGCCATTTCCTGTGGCAGCGGTTCCTGTCCGACAAGTGTTTCGAAACCGCGGGCGCGCTGTCCTACACCACGCTGTTCGCGATCGTGCCGCTGCTGACCGCGGTGCTGGCGATGCTGGCCGCGTTTCCGGTATTCGCCGAATGGCGCATCGCGATTTCCGATTTCGTCTTCCGCAATTTCGTGCCGGCCGCGGGCGCGACCGTGCAGAACTATCTGCTGCAATTCGCGGCAAATGCCAGCAAGCTGACTGCGGTCGGCATTTTGTTCTTGCTGGTCAGTGCGCTGATGATGATGGCCAGCATCGAGGACCGCTTCAACCGCATCTGGCGCGTGCAGACTTCGCGCAGCGGCGGTTCGCGCCTGTTGCTGTACTGGGCTGCGCTGACGATCGGCCCGCTGTTGATCGTCGCGGTGCTCGCCTTGCTGTCGCGCGTGCTGCCGCTGTCGCCGCAACCGAATGCGCAGCCGCTGCCGTGGGCGCAACCGTTGTTCGTGCTGCTGCCGTTCGTGCTGACCTGGGCCGTGCTGCTCGGCATGTACATGCTGATTCCCAACCGCACCGTCGCGTTCCGGCACGCGGGCACGGGTGCGCTGATCGCGGCGATCCTGTTCGAGATCGCGCGTGTGCTGTTCGGGCTGTACGTTCAGCACGTGCCGTCGTACCAGCAAATTTATGGTGCGCTGGCGGCCGCGCCGATCTTCCTGATCTGGGTGTATCTCTCCTGGGTGATCGTGCTGCTGGGCGCGTCGCTCGCCGCGGCGATGGCGGCATTCGAATATCGGCCGGTCAGCGAACGGTTGCCGGCGGGCTGCGAATTCATCGGCCTGCTGCGGGTGCTGCGGCATTTCGCCGAAGCGCAGCGCACCGGCGAGGGCCTGCACAGCGAGGAACTCTGCCGGCGCGAACGCTTCCTCGCGGATGACCTGCTGCAGCGGTATCTCGGCGATCTGCACAAGGCAGGCTTGTTGAAGCGCGCCGAATCGGGCGAGTGGGTGCTCTCGCGCGATCTCGCCACCGCGAATCTCGCCGATCTTTATCGCGCCGGCCGTTATCGCCTGCCGCTGGACGAGGATGCCATCCAGCGCGCGCTGATCGGCTTGACCACGCAGGCGCGGCTGGCGGTGATCGAAGCGATCGAGTCGCTGCGCGCGCACCTCGCGGCGCCGCTGTCGGCACTGTTCTCCGCGGATACGCGCAGCGACGCACATCGGAAGGAGAACTGACATGCCGTGCGCGCGCTTCATTGTCAGCGGCCGGGTGCAGGGCGTGTTCTTCCGCGCTTCCACGCGCGAGCAGGCGTTGAAGCTCGGCATCGCCGGTCGTGCGGAGAATCTCGCCGACGGCAATGTCGAAGTCATCGCGTGTGGCACGGCCGAAGCACTGGACCAACTGCAACGCTGGTTGCACCGTGGCCCGCCGTCGGCGCGCGTCGAAAGCGTGTCGCGCGAGGAATTGCCGGATCAGAACCTCAAAGGATTCTCCACGTGTTAGTGCGCTATCGCTGCGCGTGAAAGCGGACATCCATGTCTGCACTTTTCAATAAAATCCTTTCCAAATGAAAGATCATAAGTACAGTGTGACCATCCGCTGGACCGGCAACACCGGTACCGGCACGCAAACCTATCGCGGTTACAGGCGCGATCACGTGATCGAAGCGAACGGGAAGCCGCCGATCGTCGGTTCGTCCGATCCGCACTTCCGCGGCGATGGCGCGCGCTGGAATCCGGAGGAACTGCTGGTGGCCTCGCTATCGACCTGTCATCAGCTCTGGTATCTGCATCTGTGCGCGGAGGCCGGCGTGGTCGTCACTTCTTATGAAGACCGTGCCGAAGGCACGATGTCAGAAAACGCAGACGGCAGCGGAGAGTTCACGCGCGTGATCCTGCATCCGCATGTCGTGCTGCGCGCCGGCAGCGACGCGCAACTCGCGCACGAACTGCATCACCGCGCGCACGCGCTGTGCTTCATTGCGCGCTCGGTGAATTTTCCGGTGGAATGCGAGCCGGTGATCGAGATGGAAACGGGCGGCGAGCCGCCCGTTTCGTGACCAACAGCGTGAGACCTACTTCGCCGGATCGAGGCGTCCGTACAGACCATCGGACTCGTCGTTCGGACCCGCGGTGAAGTACAGCGAATTCACCGACTGGCTGGAATAGCCGTTGCCGAATGCCAGACCCCAAAGCCCCTCTATCTGGATCGGATTGCCGCTCGCATCATCCAGCGGTCCGACTGGCATGCCGGTTGCGAAGTCGTAGGCATTGATGCGGCCGTCGCCGAAATTGCCGATCAGCAAACGTCCGGCTGCGCGCCCGAAACCCGCCGGCGCCAGCGCGATGCCCCAGGGCGCATTCAACGCGCCCTGCGCGGCGAAACGGCGCAGCAGCTTGCCGTCGGGATCGTAGACGTCCACGTAACCGAAACCCGGTCCCGGCACGTCGTCCCCGCGGTCGGCATCCTGCTTGGCGTAGGTCACGTACAGATCGCCGTTGATGTTCTGGATCCCGAACGGCGCGTAGCCCCTGGGAATCTGCGCGTCGCGGAATGCGCCGGGCGCCAGCATCACCGGGTGGAAGTTCGAGTCGAACGCGTCGATGCGATTGTTGTGGAAGTCGGTCGCGTAGAGCCGTCCGCCGGTTCCGTTGGCGCTGAGGGTTATGCCTTTGTAGATCGCGTGGCGCGTGGAGCTGTCGACGGCCTTGATGGCGTGCGTGGAATCCACGTTCGGCGCCCAGCCGGAGATCACGCCATCCTCGCTGGCGAAGAGGAACAGCGCGGGACCGGTCAGCGCACCCTTGCTCACCGTGAAGCCGGGCGAGCCGTTGTACACGGTGCCGGTCACCGCGCCGCCGCTGCTCGAGGTCGGGGTGGGGATGTCCACCACCAGCGGCACGATGTTGCCCATGCCGTCGTACAGCGTGGACACGCCCGTGCCGTTGTCGGCAACCCACACCGGGCCGAAGGGATTGAAGGCGATGCCCCAGGCGTTGACGAGATTGGGATCTGTGTGGTCGGCCGGGATTGCGCCATCGGAAACGAGATTGTGCTGCTGATATTTCAGTCCCGCCGCCGCCATGTACGTCGATGCGGAAAAAGCGGGTGCCGAGCAAAGCAACGCGAGCGCCAGCGGCGCGCCGCGGCGGAGCGAGAGCGGTTTCATGGTCAGGGTCCTTTTGACGCGTCAAGGCAGCCGCGGGATGCGGCCGTGCCCGTGAGTGCCACGCGGGAGACGCGCGGTTTACTCAGGAAGCGGCTGTTGTTGTGAGTGCCGTGTAAAGAATTCGTCATTCCGGGGTCGCACGGCGCGCGCAACCCGGCCCTTGATTTCACCTCTCCCTTTGTGGGAGCGGTCGCCGCGCGCCGCGCGCCGCGCGGCGGGAGCGGGTCACTTCTCTGACAGGCGCGGCAACAGCCCCACCAGGTTGCACGGCCGCGTACGCGCGTCCAGTTGTGCGCGCAGCAGCTTTTCCCACGCCGTGCGGCACGCCGAAGTCGAGCCGGGCAGGCAGAACACGAAGGTGTTATTCGACAATCCCGCAAACGCGCGCGACTGCAAGGATGACGTGCCGATTTCCTCGAAGCTGATCGCGCGGAACAGTTCGCCGAAACCCGGCATTTCCTTGTCCAGCAGCGGCGCGATGGCTTCCGGCGTGGAATCGCGGCCGGTGAATCCTGTGCCGCCGGTCACCAGCACGCCGTGCACGTTTTCATCCGCGATCCATTCCGCCACGATCGCGCGGATCGCATAGCGGTCGTCGCGCACGATCCGCCGCTCGTGCAGGCGATGCCCCGCTTCCGTCAACGCACCGACGAGGAAATCACCCGACGTGTCGTTCTTCGCCGTGCGCGTGTCGGAGACAGTCAGCACACAGAGGCTCAGCGGGACGAATTGTTCATTCGCGCTCATGGGGTGTGCGCGTTGTTGGTGGCGTGCAGATTCGTACCCTCGATATCTTCCGGCGCGATTCCCTCGCGTTTTTTTCGCCACATCGCGTGCAGCAGCGCGGCGAAGTCGCGCGCGTAGCCGCGCATGTTGAACAGGTTGGATTCGCGTTTGCGGCGGCGCACGCGGATGCGCAGCGCGTCCAGCGCGCCGGGTTCGCGTGCGAGGTTCACGGCCGTTTCGATGAATTCGCGCTCGTCGCGCGCGTTCATCGCGTCCATTTTCAGGTGATGGTTGAGGCTGCCCGCCACGCGCGATGCGAATGTGTCGCCGGGGCAGGTCAGCACCGGGCAGCCGGCCCACAGCGCGTCGGACGCGGTGGTGTGCGCGTTGTAGGGATGCGTGTCGAGGAACAGATCGGCCAGCGCGTGGCGCGCCAGGTGCTGCGCGTGCGGCAGCTTGGGCGAGAACACCAGCCGGCGCGGGTCGACGCCATAGCCCTGCGCCGCCGTGCGCAGACGTTCGTCGGCTTCGCGGCCGGCATCCAGCAGCCACAGCACACTGCCGGGCACTTCGCGCAGTACAGCGCACATGCGCGCGAAACTCGGCGCGTTCAATTTCCAGGAGTTGTTGAAGCTGGCGAATACCACGCCGTCCTCCGGCAAATGGAACGCGCGCCGCGGCGGGGCGTCGGGAATCTCGCGCGTGGTGTCGCTGGGCTGGTAGCAACGCGGCAGATACGCCACGCTTTCGGAGAAATGCGGACGCAAGCCCTCGGTCAGTATGAAGTGGTCGGCGATGATGTAATCGTAGAACTCCGCGCCCGAGGTGCCCGGATAGCCCAGCCAGTTGACCTGGATCGGCGCGGGCCGCAGCGCGAACGCACCGGGCACGCCGCCGCCGCACCACACGTCCATGTCGACGAGAATGTCGATGCCCGCATCGCGCGCGCGCTGCGCGATCAATCCGGTCGTCAACGTGGAGACATCGTGGAATCCGTGCGCCGCCGCGCGCAGACGTTGCCGCATTGGACTTTCGTCGTCCGGGCTGGTGGCGAACAGATGGATTTCCAGGTCGAGTTTCGCCAGTTCCTCGAACACCTGCGCGACCAGCAGTGCAGTGGGATGCGCATGGAAACCGGCGGAAACGAAACCCACGCGCAGCGGCGCATCGGCGGGCTTCGCCGGCACGTGCGACAGCCGCGCGTTGCCGAGCCGCGCGATCACGCGCTGCGCCTGCGCGCGCGCACAGAACAGTTGTTCTTCCGCGGTCGAATCTTCGGCCAGCAACCCGAACGGCGCGACATCCGGATTGCCGTCCAGCGCCAGCATGCGCAGCTTCTTTCCGAACGCATCGGTATCGCGCCAGTCATAGATGCGCCGCTGCACGAACGCCAGTTGCGACATGGTCGTGGTGATGTCCGGATCGAGTTTCAGCGCCCGCCGGTATTCCTTGGCCGCGGATTCGAAACGGTGCAATTCCTCGTCGATCAACCCGCAATGGTGCGGAAACAGCGCGTCCATCGGCGCCAGCGCCGCGCCGCGTTCGTAGGCATCGCGCGCGCGCTCGAACTGCCGCTGCGTGCGATAGATGTGCCCGAGCAACAGCCATGCATGCGGCATCTGCGTGCGTGCGAGCACCACGCGCACCAGCCGCTCGGCCTCGGTGAATTCACCCAGCGCCATTTCGCTGGCCGCGAGATTCAGCAGCAGCGAGGGATCGTCCGGCGCGCTGTTCAATGCGGCGCGGTAGACGTTGCGCGCGCGGAAATGATCACCGCACGCCATGCAGGCGCTGGCCAGCGTATTCCACAAGGCCATGTTGGCCGGCATGATCGCCAGCGCGCGCTCGGCCGCGTGCAGCGCGCCCGGCCCGTCGTTCAACACCAGCAGAGTGGCCGAGAGATTGCAGTAGGGCGCGAATTCCTGCGGTGCAAGTTCGATCGCGCGCTCGAATTCCGGACGCGCTTCTGCAGCCCGGCCCAGCATCAACAGCGCCACGCCATGCAGCCGGATCAGTTCCGGATCGTCCTTTTGCGTTTCCAGCGCCTGCCGCGCACGCGCTTCCGCAGCCGCCACCTCGCCGCGTTCGATCAGCGAGACGACCGCTTCGATATCGCTGAAAGCCACGCTCATGCGTGCGCATCCGCGAGTTCGGCCAGCGCCTGCGCGTGCGCTTCGCGTTGCAGCGCGGCGACCAGTTCGTCCAGGTCGCCTTCCAGGATTTGCGGCAACTGGTGCAAGGTCAGATTGATCCGGTGGTCGGTGACGCGCCCCTGCGGGAAATTGTAGGTGCGGATGCGCTGGCTGCGGTCGCCCGAGCCCACCTGCAGCTTGCGCGAGGCGGCTTGTT
>DAIOUL010000097.1:0-8069 GCA_036759545.1 Rhodanobacteraceae bacterium | reverse complement strand
AAGTAAGCAAGGGTCCACTGTCAAGCAACAAGCGCAACGCACATAACTACAAGCCTGACTCTCCCCGCGACGCCCAGCGTGGGGAGAGCGCGGCAAAGGCAGTAACTCGAGCCCCGGCCCCGTGCCGGGGTTTTGCTTTGTGTGGCGGGGGAGTGTGATGCGCTCGACAATCGCGTCGAGGAATTGCCGGCGCCCGGCGGCAGCGCTATGTTTCGGCTGCCGTCGTCCTGACGCGGCCCGGCGACCGGATGCCAAAACCCGGCACACGCTTGGTGGCATGGAACGTTTCCTGCTAGGCAATCCGGTGTGGCGCGTCACGCGCATCCGTTGTGAGCTTCGACCATGTCCGCCTCGATCCGTACCCGAACCACCTTGTCCGCCGCGGTCCCCGTTGCATTGCTGCTCGGGTTGAGTGCCTGCGGCAACAATAGCGCGCCGACCAGCAATGCCGCTCCGGGTCAGCCGGCGAAGACGGCTTCGGCACCGGCCAAGCCCGCCGTGCAGGCGCCGGCCTCTGCATCCACCCACGCCCAAGCCGAGCAGGCCGCACAAGCGGCGCAAGCCAAGCTCGATTCCATGAGCGTCAAGGATCTGCTGGCCGCCGGCAACGCCGCGATCAACCAGCAGAAGCTGGTGGCGCCAAAGGGCGACAACGCTTTCGAGTATTACGAAAAGGCCTTGGAGAAGGATCCGAAAAACCAGGCCGCGCAGGATGCGCTGCGCGAGCAATTTCCGTTCGGCGCGAATGCGGTCGAACAGTCGATCGCGCAGAACAACTTCGACGAGGCGCAGCGCGAAATCGGTCTGCTCGCCAAGGCCGATCCGGGCAATTACACGTTGAAGATCCTCAATTCCAAACTGGATGCGGCGAAGAAACAGCAGGCGCGCGCGGAAGCATTGAAAGCCAAGCAGGCTGCGGATCTTGCGGCGAAGCAGGCCGAAGCCGCTAAAGCCGCTGCTGCCAAGGCGGCCGCTGCGGCACAACCCACCCCGCCGCTGCCGCCGGCGCAGAAACCGGTGGTGCAGACGCAACCCGCGCCCGCGCCGGTGCAGCCCGCTGCTTCGAAACCCACGCCTCCACCTGCTCCGCAACCGACCGGCGAAACGCGTGCAGCGCAGGTAATAAGCCCGGCTGCGCCCGAATATCCGATCCAGGCCGCGCGCAATCACCAATCGGGGTTTGCGACGGTCGAATTCACCGTGAATCCGGATGGATCCGTCAGCAACGCGCACGTGATCAGTTCCAACCCGGGCGGCGTGTTCAACAACGCCGCAATCCAGGCGGTTTCGCGTTCCAAGTTCAAGCCCGCGTTGAAGGACGGTCAGCCGGTTTCCAGCACCTTGCAGCGCAGAATCGATTTCAATTTGGGAGGGTGAGAAGCAGCGCTTGCGACATGCCTTGAATGGCATGTCGCGCTGCTTCGAACGGGCGGACATGGATGTCCGCACCGGCGCCAAGATCCGTGGACGGCTGCTTGCCGAACTCTGCCTTAGCAGCGCTTGCGACATGCCTTGAATGGCATGTCGCGCTGCTTCGAACGGGCGGACATGGATGTCCGCACCGGCGCCAAGATCCATGGACGGCTGCTTGCCGAACTCTGCCTTAGCAGCGCTTGCGACATGCCTTGACTGCGCGCGCCGGGAGCGCGCGCTCAATGTTTGCCGTGCTTCGACCGTTTGCGCGGCGCCGGCTTCGCCGCGCGCCGCACCGGCGCGTTCAGTCCCGCCCAGTCCACTTCCGGCAAACCGAGCAACTTGTCGAACACCATCGGCATCAGGCCCGCAGGCTCGGCGCATTCGCAATTCCACATCACCACCATGCCGACATGGTATTCGGGGAAGAAGCCGATCTCGGCACGATAACCCTGCACCGCACCCGCGTGGAAGATCAGTGTGTGGCCTTCGTAGTCGTACACGCGCCAGCCCAGTGCGTAATGCGCTTCCTTGACGCGTGCGCGGCGCCAAGGTGAAGCCATGCGTTCGCTGGGCGTGTCGATTCCCGGCGCGTGCAACACTTCGAGCAATTGCTGCGGCAACACCATCGGCCTGCCGCCCATCTGCGCGATCAGCCACTGCTCCATGTCGCGGATGCTCGCGTTCACGCCGGCCGCGGGCGGCACGTAGAAGTTTTCGTTGGGTTCGAACGCGACCCAATTGTTGCCGCGACGATAGTGCGGATGCGCCCAGCTCTTGCTCGACTCCAGTCCGTCACGGCCGTAGGTCGCGTCCGTCATGCCGAGCGGCAGGAACAGCCGCTTGTCCACCAAGTGATAGAAGAAATCGCCTGTCTCTGCGTAGATCACGTCGCCGATCAGCGAGAAGGCGACATTCTGATAGCCGTAGCAATCGCCGACACTGCAAGTCATGTCCACCTCGTCCAGCTTGCGCGCCAGTTCCTGATACGGCACGCCGCTGGAGAGCATGTTGTCGTAGGCGTTGCGCGGCAGGCCGAGGCGCTGGCCGAGGATGTCGCGCACGGTCGCCTGCTCGGTGGCGTGCGCATCCTTCAACTTGAAGAACGGCAGCACGTCGGACAGGCGCGTGTCCCAGCTCAGCACGCCTTCGCGCACCAGAATGCCTGTCAACGCGGTGGCGAACGCCTTGGACAGCGACGCCAGCCGGAACGCGGTGTCGGGCTGAACCTTCTCGCCCGTTTGCGCGTCTGCCCAACCCAGGGTGTGTTCATAACGCACTCTGTCGTCGACGATCACGGCGGTGGCGAGTCCGGCCACACGATTGGAAGCCGCGAGCTGATCCAGCCAGCCGTCGTAGCTCTTGATCGTGTCGTCGATGCGCACGGCCGGCAGGCGTGCGCGTTCGGCTTCGGTATGCACCACGGTCGGCTGGTTCGGCGGCGCGCCGCGCGCGAAAGCGGGCAGGGCGCAACACGCCGAGAGCGCGCACAGCGCCGCTCCACGAAGGCATATCGAACGCGTGCTAAGCTCGCCAGCCGTGAATCGGAACCGTGCGCCGAGCGCACGCAAACGCGAGGAAAAACGCATGACGGGCATCATCGTACTGCTGATCATCATCGCGCTGATTGTGGTGTACTTCATCGCGATCTACAACGGACTCGTGACCGCGCGCAATTCATACAAGAACGCTTTCGCGCAGATCGACGTGCAGTTGACGCGCCGCCACGACCTGATTCCCAACCTGGTGGAGACCGCGAAGGGCTACCTTGCGCACGAACGCGAAACGCTGGAAGCGGTGACCGCGGCGCGCACCGCGGCCGTGAACGGTCTGGCCGCAGCGAAGGCCAGTCCCGGCGATCCCAACGCGATGCAGCAGTTGTCCGGCAGCGAGAACCAGTTGACGCAGGCGCTGGGCCGGCTGTTCGCGGTCAGCGAGGCGTATCCGGATCTGAAGGCCAACCAGAACATGATGCAGTTGTCGGAAGAGCTGACCTCGACCGAAAACCGAGTGGCGTTCGCGCGGCAGGCGTACAACGACGCGGTCATGAGCTACAACAATCGCCGCGAAACGTTTCCCGGCAATCTGCTGGGCGCCGCCTTCGCCGCCGCGCAGCCGCTCAGCATCGACGATCCGGCCAAGCGCGAGGCGCCGAAGGTGTCGTTTACGTAAGAACGGTAGCCGGAATCGCGGTTACCGGAACCCGGAAAGCGGCAAACGCAAGATCGTTACAGACTCAGCTTCCGGCTACCGGCTTCCTGTTACCGGCTCCCTGATTACAGTTGACGATTCGCCACCTCGATCCTGACCACATGGACTTCTTCGCCCAACAAGCGCGCGTGCGGCGCAGCGCCCGCTGGCTGGTGCTGCTGTTCGCGCTGGCGGTCGCGGCGATCATCGCCGCGATCGACCTGATCTGCGCGTTCTTCCTGGTCGGTCCGCGGCCGCAGGCGCTGCTCGGCATATCGATCGCGGTGTTGGTGCTGATCGGATTGTGTTCGCTGTTCCGCATCGCCTCCCTGCGTGGCGGCGGCAGCGCGGTCGCCCGCAGCATGAACGCCACGCCGGTGCCGGCGGACACGAGCAATCCGCAGTGGAAGAAACTGCGCAACGTGATCGAGGAAGTGGCGATCGCCTCCGGTGTGCCGGTGCCGGAAATCTGGGTGATGGAGAACGAGCCCGGCATCAACGCCTTCGCCGTGGGCTACACGCCGGCCGACGCGGCGGTATGTGTGACGCAGGGCTGCCTCGACAAGCTCGACCGCGACGAGCTGCAGGGCGTGATCGCGCACGAATTCAGCCACGTGCTGAACGGAGACATGCGCCTCAACATCCGCCTGATCGGTCTGCTGTTCGGCATCCTCGCGCTCGGCATCATCGGCCGATTCCTGATGTATTCGAGCAGCGGACGCAGCCGGCGCGACAGCGGCAATATCGCGCTGGTTGGGCTGGCGGTATTTGTGATCGGATACATCGGTCTGTTCTTCGGCAAGCTGATCCAGGCGGCGGTCGCGCGTGCGCGCGAATCGCTGGCCGATGCTTCGGCGGTGCAGTTCACCAGGCAAACGACAGGCATCGCCGGCGCGTTGAAGAAAATCGCCGCACTGGAATTCGGTTCGCAACTGCAGGCGAGCGGCCGCGACGAAGTGCGGCACATGCTGTTCGGCGATGCGGAAAGGTCCTCGCTGTTCGCCACCCATCCGCCGATCCTGCAGCGCATCAAGGCGCTGGAACCGCAGTTCGATTCGCGAGAACTCGAGCAGATCGTCAAGAAATGGGCGGCTGCGGGGGGCAATCCGGATTCGATCGAACTGCAGCACCCCGCGCACGATCTCAATCGCTTCGCGCACGAATTGGCCGATGCTGACGGCGACACGTTGGGCAATGCGTTGCCGGGATTTCCGCCGGATCATCCACCGTCGCATGCCGCCGCCAGCGCAGTGCCGCCACGCGGCGCGGAACTGGCGATCGCTGCGGCGACGGTCGCCTCGCAAGTCGGCACGCCCGGTTCGGACGATTACCGCGCCGCTTCCGCGCTGCACGCACGCATTCCCGATGCACTGGCTTCCGCCGCGCGCGATCCGCGCGGCGCGCCGGCGGTGGTGTTTGCACTCGCGTTGTCCGATCGGCCGGATTTGCAACAACGCCAGGTACAACTGATCGCGCAGGCGTTCGATGCATCGCTCGCCGAGGCGGCGCGGGGTTTGTCGGCGCACATGGGCGAACTGCATCCGATGTTGCGCCTGCCGCTGGCGCAACTGGCGTTTCCCGCGCTGAAACGCCGGCCGCGCGCCGAACTGCAAACCTTCACGGAGACGCTGGATGCGCTGATCCGCGCCGACAACGAGGTCGATCTGGACGAATACTGCCTCGCCAAACTGGTGCAGGTGCAGGTGATCGCCGCACTCGATCCGTCGGCGAACTTCAAGGCGGGTTCGGTGCGGCTCGCGGATGTCCAGGAGGCGTTGCGCGACCTGTGCGCGCTGATCGCGCATTTCGGCAACGACGACATGGACGCGGCGCGGCGCGCGTTTCTGCTGGCGATGCAGGAAGCATTGCCCGGCTCGACGCCGCTGTTCGCCATTCCCGATGACTGGCAGAGTGCGCTGGAGACCGCGCTGGAAAAACTGTCGCGACTGAACCCGGAAGGCAAGGAGCTGACCGTGCGCGCGCTGGTTCACGCGATCGCCGAGGATGGGAAGATCAACGTGGCCGAATCGGAAGTGTTGCGCGTGGTGTGCGCCGTGCTCGGCTGCCCCCTCCCGCCAATCTTGTCGAATGGCTGAAAAAAGCGAGCAGGGCTTCTGGGTCGTGCGTGCAGGCGAAGGACGCGCGCTGATTCTCGCAGGCTTGGCGTTTTTCTGTCTGCTGACGGCGTACTACGTGATCCGCCCGGTGCGCGATCAGCTTGCCGGTGCAACCGGCTCGGCGGCGTTGCCGCTGTTCTACAGCGGCACCTTCCTCGCCATGTTGGCGATCGCGCCGCTGTTCGGCTGGCTCACTGCGCGTTTGCCGCGGCGCGCCTTGCTCGGCTGGAGCTATGGCTTTTTCATCGTCTGCCTGATCGCGTTCGTGCCGCTGTTCACGCGGCAGTCGCAGATCGGCGCGCGCACGCTGGGCATCGCGTTCTACATCTGGGTCAGCGTGTTCAACCTGTTCGTGGTTTCGCTGTTCTGGAGCGTCATGGCGGACGTATTCGACAGCGCGCAGGCGCGACGGTTGTTCCCGTTGATCGGCATCGGCGGCGCGATCGGCGCGCTCTGCGGGCCGGCGTTGACTTCGCTGCTGGTGTTGCGCATCGGCGTGCCGCCGCTGCTCGGCGTTTCCGCCGCACTGTTGTTCGCCGCATTGGTATTGACCTGGCGCGTTTCGTCGACGCGAACTTCGCGCGCGCCGGTCGATGAAGGCGGCCCGATCGGGGGTTCGATCCTCGCCGGCTTGCGTGCGGTGTTCACTATTCCGTTCGTGCGCGACATGGCCTTGCTGATGCTGTTGTCGGACGGCGTCGGCACGCTGGCGTATGCGCTCGTGGCGGACTTCGCCAAGGCGCATTACACCGATACCGCGTTGCGCACGGCGTTTTACGGGCATCTGGATCTCGCGGTGAACACGTTGCAGATCCTGCTGCAGGTGAGTCTGACGCGCTGGATGCTGGTGCGGCTGGGTTACGCGGTGGGGCTGGTTGTGCCTGCGGCGGTGAATGTGGCGCTGCTGATAGTGGTGTTCGTGTTCGGCGCGGTGCAGTTCGGCGTGCTGGGGTTCAGCGTTTCGGTCGTCGCGCTGATGCTGGTGGTGACGCGCGGTTTCGCCTATGGCGTCACCAAGCCGGCTTACGACGGCCTGTACACGCGCGTCAATCGCGAGATCCGCTACAAGGGCAAGAACTTCGTGGACACGGCGGTGTGGCGTTTCGGCGATCTCGGCGTGACCAGCGGTCTCAACGTGCTGCGCGCGGCGAGCGTCGAGCTCGGCACGATCGTCCTGATATCGGCCGCCGCGGCGGGGTGCGCAGGATGGTTCGGCTGGCGCGCGGCGCGGGAAAGTCGCCAGCTAAACGAAGGCAGCTCTCCATCGCGTGCTGTTGTTTGAAAGTGCGAGCATGGACGCCCGCTTTCTGATCTTCGCGATCAGGGTCGAATCTCGCGCGTTTGCGATCCGCGTCGGATCGCAGATCGAGTGCGAGATTCGGGTGAGGCAGGATGCCGATCGGATAGCCGCACCAGGGATGGTTGCTCGCCGTGAGCTGTCAGAGCGACATCACCCGGCTATGTAACGCTGCAACTGATCGATCTCCACGGCCTGATCGTCGATCACCGCTTTCACAAGATCGCCGATCGACACGACTCCCACCACGCGAGCGTTGTCCATCACGGGCAAATGCCGTACGCGTTGGTCGGTGCACAGACGCATGCATTCGTCCACGGTGGAAGCCGGATCCACGCTGATCGGCGAGGCGGTCATGATCTCCGCCACCGGCGTGTCTTTCGACGAGCGGCCTTTCAGGATCACCTTGCGCGCGTAATCGCGTTCGCTGACGATGCCGATCAATTCATCGTTGCGCATCACCAGCAGAGCGCCGATGCCGCGCTCGGCCATCGTGCGGATCGCTTCGAGCACCGGCGCTTCCGGCGCGATGGCGTAGACCGCATTGCCCTTGAGTTCCAGCAGATGCTTCACCTGGCGCATGGGCGAGCCTCCTTGCGGCGACGATTGCAGGATTTTAGCTCGGCTCAGTGATGCCGGCGTGTGCTTTCACGCGGCCGCGGCGGGTTCGGGTTCAGCACGTAGGAGACGCCGCCAAGTTGAGCCATCTGCCGCTCGATCCAGGCCGCGCGCCGCTGCACATATCCGGACGGACGATTCGCGTGCAGCCGGCGCGGGTCGGGCAGCACTGCAGCGAGCAAAGCGGCCTGATGCGCATTCAATTGCGAAGCGTGTTCGCCCCAATAGGCTTGCGCCGCAGCTTCCACGCCGTAAACGCCGTCGCCCAGTTCGGCGATGTTGGCGTACACTTCGAGAATCCTGCGCTTGGGCCAGGTCGCCTCGATCAGCACGGTGAAATACGCCTCGATGCCCTTGCGCACGAAGCTGCGGCCGTTCCACAGGAACAGGTTCTTGGCGGTCTGCTGGCTGATCGTGCTGGCGCCGCGCAGGCG
>DAIOUL010000096.1:0-8293 GCA_036759545.1 Rhodanobacteraceae bacterium | reverse complement strand
TCGCTGGCGCGCCCGACTGGACTCGAACCAGCAACCGTCGGCTTAGAAGGCCGATGCTCTATCCGATTGAGCTACGGGCGCAGCTTCGTTCGGATTTTGGCATCGAACCGTTTTCAATGCGAACGGCGAGCAACCATCCGTGGTGCGCTCTCCGCTCGCCTTCCATGGCTCGCCGATTCGACTCGCGCGCGATGCCGTTCGAGGCATCGCGCAAGCGCTCGTCGAATCACCTGTCGGGCGCGCCAATCTCGATCGCATCTGGTCGGGGCAGAGGGATTCGAACCCCCGACATCCAGCTCCCAAAGCTGGCGCTCTACCAGACTGAGCTATACCCCGGGCATAGCCGCGGAATACTAAAGTCGCGGCATCGAGGCGTCAATGTCGCACCGTACCAGCCATCGATCTAGTGCGGCGCGCCGCGATGGCCGATGTCCTGCACCGGGATGCGGATCTCGCCTGCACGCACCCGATCAGCCGGCGAATACAGTACCGGCAGTTCGGGCGCCATTTCACCAGTTGTGCGCGGGCCGCGCAGGAATTCCGACAACGCCTTCAACGGATGCGCGAAGGTGTCGTCCACGGCGGTGCCTTCGTATCCACAATGCGCCATGCAGTTGTCGCACTTCGGGTTGCGGCCGAAGCCGTAGGATTCCCAATCGGTTTCGTTCATCAGCTCGTCGAAGGTTTCCGCGTGGCCTTCGTCCACCAGCAGATAGCATGGCTTCTGCCAGCCGAAGATGTTGTAGCAAGGCATCGACCACGGCGTGCATTGGTAGGTCTGATTGCCGGCCAGGAAATCCAGGAACAGGCCGGACTGGTTGAAGCGCCACTTGCTGCCGCGCTCTTTGCCGAATTCGAAAATGTTCCGGAAGAGTTGCTTGCTCTTCTCACGCGGCAGGAAGGCACTTTGGTTCGGCGCGTGCTGGTAACTGTATCCGGGCGAGAGCGTGATGCCTTCCACACCCAGTTCCATAGCGTAGTCGAAGAAATCCGCTACGCGCTTGGGATCTTCGCCGTCGAACAGCGTGCAGTTGATGGTCACGCGGAAGCCGCGCTCCAGCGCCAGCTTGATCGCTTCCACGGCCTTGTCGAACACACCCTCGCGATCGACCGAGTGATCGTGCCGCTCGCGGTCGCCATCGAGGTGCACCGAAAACGTGAGATATGGAGATGGTTCGAACAGATGCAACTTCTGCTTCAGCAGGATCGCGTTGGTGCAGAGGTACACGAACTTCTTGCGCGCGATGATGCCCTCGACGATCTGCACGATATCCTTGTGGATCAGCGGCTCGCCTCCGGGAATCGAAACCATCGGCGCACCACACTCGTCCACCGCGTGCAGCGCCTCATCCACACTCAATCGGCGCTTGAGCGTTTCGTTGTCGTAATCGATCTTGCCGCAGCCGGGGCAGGCCAGATTGCACTGGAACAGCGGCTCCAGCATCAGCGTCAACGGATAGCGTTTCTCGCCGCGCAGCTTCTTGCCCAGCACGTAGCGAGCGACCTTGTATTGCTGGATCAGCGGAATGCTCATGCCTCGTCCTCCTTGACTCGCACGTTCGGCAGCTCGTTTCTGAACTCGCTGCGCAGACGTTGCCACTCCAGGCGCAACCACGGTGTGAAGCGTTCAGCGTGCAGCGCGATTTCACGGTCCAGTTTTTCCGGCGCAATGAACCGCCAGTCCGCGATCTCGTTGGCATTCGTGCGCACGGGCGCGTCGGTTGAGCCAACATACACCCAGCAGAGCTCGCGCTCGGCGCCGAGTTCTTTGTAGTCCGCCTGGTATTGAAACTTGTAGAGGAACTTCAGCTCGCACTCGAGCCCCAGTTCCTCCAGAAGACGCCGGCGTGTAGCGGTTTGCATGTCTTCGCCGCGGCGGGGATGACTGCAACAGCTGTTGGCCCAGTAACCCGGCCAGAGCCGCTTCGATGCGCTGCGCCGCTGCAGCAGCAATTCGCCGCGCCCGTTGAACACGAACAGCGAAAACGCACGATGCAGCATGCCGTGCGCGTCATGGCACGCGGCCTTGCTGTCGCTGCCGATCTCGCGATCCTGCTCGTCGACCAGGATCAGTTGCTCGGCTTCCGAGGACACCACGGCATCCTGGACAGGTGCATCAGCCAAGTTGCACCTCCATGGCCTGATAACCCGCGGCACGCATCGCGCGCACCACGCGCTCGCCGCTGTCCGGACACAACGCGATCACCGAACCGCCGCCGCCCCCGCCAGTGAGCTTTGCGCCGAGCGCGCCATTGTCGCGCGCGATCTGCAGCAGTTCCTCGACTTCCCAGCTCGACACCTGCAGCGCATTCAACTGGCCCTGGCAAATATTCATCAGCTCGCCGAGTTGCGGCAAGTCGCGCGCGGCCAGTGCTTCCACCGCGTGCAGGGTCAACGCATCGATCTCGTCGAAGATGCGCTCGTACAACGCGCGATTGCGCTGCCACGCTTCGCGCACGCGCGCGACCATCTTCGCGGTCAGGCTTTCCGTGCCGGAGAGGCCAATGACCAGAGGCAGAGGTTCTTCCAGATTCAACGGCTTGACCATCGGCGGCTCGCCGCGGCGATAGAGAATTGCGCGGCCGAAAGTCGCCACCGTGTTGTCGATACCGCTCGGCGTGCCGTGCGCGATCTTTTCGCATTCGTAAGCCAGTGCGCAGATTTGTTCGTCGGAGAGATCCAGTTTGCAATGCCGGTCCAGCGCGCGGATCACCGCCACTGCCAGCGCCGCGGAACCTCCAAGACCCATCGCGCGCGGCACGCTGGGAAAAACCTGCACGCGCATCCTGCGATCGGCGATATCGAGTTTTTTCAGCAGCATCGTCAGCGATTGCGCGAACGAACCCGGATGCGCGACGTGCTGGTGCAGATGCTGCTCGATGCCCCAGCGTGGGATCGCCAGCGTGATGCCCTCCTCGGCTTCTTCCACGCGGGCGCGGATCGCCAGCGGCACGGGCGCGGCGATCGCGTGGCGTCCGTACACCACCGCGTGCTCGCCCAGCAGGATCACCTTGCCGTGCCCGGCCGCGTCTTCTTCGGAAACCTGTGTGGGAGCCGGTGCAGGCGGCGCAGGTTGGCCGCGCAATTCGGCGATGATCTGCCGCGCTTTCCAGATCTTGATCTCGCCGTCTTCCAGCAAACGTTCGACCACCCGATCGAAGATATCCGGCGGCGCTTCCGCCGCGGTCGCCACACTGCGCGCGTGCAGGCTCATGTGGCCTTGCTGTATGCCGTCGGTCACCAGTGCGCGCAGCGCAGAGAAGTTCTGCGCCAGACCCACCGCGCCCATCACCTCGGCCAGTTCGCGCGCGTTCTTGATGCCCAGCAGGTGATGATTGATCGCGACGGTCGGATTGGATTGCAGCGGCCCGCCGACCGTGCCGACCTTCATCGGGATTTCGATGCTGCCGGCCAGGTCGCCGTTTTCGTTTTTGTACCAGCGCGTCAGCGAGGTATAGCCCTTGCCGCGCGCGGCGTAGGCGTGCGCCGCGGCTTCCAGCGCGCGCCAATCGTTGCCGGTGGCGAGCGCCACCGCATCCACACCGTTCATCACGCCCTTGTTGTGCGTGGCGGCGCGGTACGGATCGACGATCGCCAGGTCGTTCGCCAGAATGATGCCGTCGCGCACCTGTTCGCCATCGTGGCGTTTGCCGTGCAGCAGCCGAACCGGGATCGTGCAGCTCGCCCGCACCAGTGCGCGGTCGGTGAGGTTGGAGAGAATCCGCAGGAACACCTTGCCGCCGGTGATGGCCTCGACCAGCGGCGCCACGCCTTCGCACATGGTGTTGACGAGGTTCGCGCCCATCGCATCGCAGGTATCCACCAGCAGATGCAGCACCACCATGTCGCGGCCGCCGTCCGGGGAAGCGTGGATCATCACCTCGATGTCCTCGGCACCGCCGCCGCGCGCGACCATGTTCGGATGCAGGCTGTTGGCGAGATTGATGATCTCGTCCTTGCGCCGCAGTAGCGCGGCCTGCGCCTTCGCCGCGTGCGCGACGTCCACCACTTGCACCTGCCCGATCAGGATCGGCCGCGTGCTTTCCGCGCGAAAACCACCGGCGGCGCGCACCAGTTTCGCGGCCGAACTGAGCGCCGCCACGATCGAGGGTTCCTCGACCACCAGCGGCACCAGATATTCCTTGTCGTTGATCAGGAAATTGAGGCCGAGGCCGACGGGCAAGCCCATCACGCCGACCACGTTCTCGATCATCTTGTCGGCGGATTCGACACTCAGCGTGTGCCGGCCGCTCAGCAGTGCACCGCAGTCGTCGCGCGACAGAAGCCGGCGTTCCCGCAGCCATTGCAGCCGTTCGGAAACCGAAAGCTTGTAGAAGCCGGGCATGCGCGAACGCGCGGGCGCCGGCGCAACGGGCTGGATTCGCTCTTCCATGAGATGTTGCTCCTGTACCGGTTCAACACGTTGTGGCGACGTATCTTCCTGCATGGTCCTGTGCTTCTCGTGCAGACTGGAATCGTTCGTGGCGTACCCGCAGATCGCGATCTGAAGGTTTCAATGCGACTTCGTGGAAGCCGGCGGGTTTCAGCGAGCGACGGAATTCATCCAAACGCTGCTGGTCCGACGACAGTGCGATGCCGATATCCCCACCGGCACCGCAGGGCTTGTAGATCACGCCGAGACGTTCCGCGGTGGCCGACAGGGTGTCGTGTCCTTCGGTGAAAATGTTCAAGCCGGACGCATTGCCGAACTCGCGCAGGCGATGTCCGTACGTTGCGATGGAATGCAGCACAGCGACAGCATCGTTCTTGCGAATCGCCGTCGCTGCGTTCTCCGCCTCCCGAGCGAGTTCACGCATGAGCAGCGCGTGCGCTGTCGGCGCGTGCGCGCGCCAGTCCGCAAGCCGGTGCAGTTGCGCGCCCGTGTCGGCAACCTGCCCGGACCAGACGCAGCACCCGTGCAGCGCGGCCGGCCATCGCACACGCTCGATGGACGGCTGGCCATCAAGCAACCGGTAGATCGACAGGCCGCCGCTGTAACTCGCAGCCACATCCACGCCGCTGCCTCCACCTTGCCATCGGCGGTGCAGCGCGATCAATTCTTCGAGTGCCGGTGGCTCGCGCCGCGCACGCGCGCGCAAGGCACCGGCAAGAGCGACGGAGAGCGCGGCGCTGGATCCCAGGCCGAGCTTTTGACCGTCGAATGCGAATTCACTGGTATCTATAGATGCGTGGAACGAAGCCTGCCTCGCGCCGAAAACCTCGACGACCCGCGTGACCAGATCCAGACGTCCGTGCTGCGCATCGCCCAGGCCATCCCAGCGCACGCGGCCATGTGCATCGAATCCGAAGTACGCGTTCGCCACGCCCACGTCCGGGGCGCTGATCTGAAATACGCCTTCGCTTGCGTCGTCCAGCGAAACCCGCGCATGCGCGTTCACGGCCAGCACCAACGCCGGCGCGCCTCCCAGCACGGCATATTCGCCGCACAACACCAGCTTGCCCGGCGCTGTGGTCTGGATGCGCATCAGGCGATCTCCTCGGTTTGCAGCGCTCTCGCGCCTTCGCCGATGCCGCTGACCAGAACCGATTCCACTCCAGCCACATCACGGAGCGCTGCAGCGACGCGGGCGGCATCTTCTGGAGCGCAGATCGCCTTCACTTGCGGTCCGGCATCGATGGTGAAAAAGACTTGTACCCCGCCCTGTCCGCGCAACTCGCGCACGCGGCGCATGCATTCGACCGTCGCACCGTTCCAGTAGATCAAGGGCGGCCGGCTGCTCTGCATCACCGCGTGCATCTTCAGGCAATTGTATTCGCTGATTTCGGCGAGCTGCGCGAAGTCGCGCGCCAGCAGAGCGGCTTGTGCGACCGCCAGATCGTGATCAGCTCTCTCCAGCCAGGCCGAATAGAACGGCGAACTGCCGCGGCTGGATTGCATGCCCGCACGCGATCCGGTTTCTTTCGGCGCGCGCGTGGTGATCGCGATCACCACGCTCAGCGGCCATTCGCCCGCGCCGAGCAACGGTTGTGCGGCGGGATCGTCATCGTCATCGCGCCCCGCATGCAGCACCACGAAACCGCCGTACAGCGAACGCGCCGCCGAACCCGAGGCACGTCGCGCCAGTTTCGACAACGTGTGCCGATCCATTCGCAAATCCAGTGCCGCGCTCGCCGCGGTCACCAACGCCGCAAAACCCGAAGCCGACGAAGCCAGACCGGCAGCCGTCGGAAAATCGTTGCGTGTTTCAATCCGTGCGCGGCGGTCGTCTCGCGCGATCGCGCGCAACGAGTCCAGACACGCTGTGACGCGCGCCAAAGCAGCGGTATCGGATTTGCCGTCCAGAAACAGCTCGTCGCGATCGAGTGCGGCATCGAACTCCACGCGCGTGCGGGTGGCCAGCGCATCCAGCGTGATCGACAGCGAACCCGTTGCCGGCACGTTCGCACCGATCTCGCGCTTGCCCCAGTATTTGATCAGCGCGATGTTCGGATGCGCCAGCGCCGTACCTGTCATCGAAGCTCCCTTTCGGACTTCTTCATGATAAAGCCAACGCGTATTCATCCTGTGAACAAATGCTGACAACGTCTTGAATTTCCGCGAACGCGTCTCAGAGGTACCCATGCTCATCGAACCACCGCACCGCATCCTCCAACGCGGCTTGCGCCGGACGCGGCGAGTAGCCCAGTTCGCGCGTCGCACGCGCGTGCGAGAAATACATGTGCTTGCGCGAAAGCTCCACGCCTGCAACGGTCAGCAAGGGTTCGCGGCCGCTGACGCGCGCCCAGCGTTCGGCGGCGTGCGCCAGCGGCAGCACCAGACCCGGTGAAACCCGGAAGCGCGGCGGCTTGCGTCCGGCGATCCGCGCCACGCGCGTCAGGATTTCGCGCAGGCTCAGGTTTTCGCCGCCGAGAATGTAACGTCTGCCGTTCGCACCGCGCTGCCAGGCCAGCAGATGCCCCGTCGCGACATCGTCCACGTGCACGATGTCCAGCCCCGAATCGACGTACGCCGGCATGCGTCCGCGCGCGGCGTCCAGGATCATGCGGCCGGTCGGCGTGGGCTTGATGTCGCGCGGGCCCACCGGCGCGGCGGGATTGACGGTCACCAGATCCACATTTCGTGCTTTCGCCAACTCGCGCACGCGCCGTTCGGCCAGGAACTTGGAACGTTTGTAATGGCCGATCATGTCGCGGTAACTGGCGGACGTATCTTCGTCAGCGGGCGTGCCGTCTTCGTGCAATCCCAAGGTCGCGACACTGCTGGTGTAAACCATTCGCTGCACGCCTGCGTGTCCAGCCGCCAGCACGACGTTGCGGCTGCCGCGCACGTTGGCGACGTAGATTTCCGACGGATGCGGGACCCACATGCGGTAGTCGGCGGCGGCATGGAACACGCCTGTGCAGCCCTGCATCGCTTGATCGAGCGATGCGCGATCGCGGATGTCGCCGATCGCATATTCGATGTCGAGTCCGTCGAGATTGTCGCGACGGCTGTGCTGACGCACCAAGGCGCGCACGCGAAATCCCGCATCCAGCAGGCAGCGCACGATGGCCGAGCCGATGAAACCGCTGGCGCCGGTGACCAGCATGGTGTCGCTCACGACACGACCTCTTCCGCAAGCGACGGCAGCGTTCGCGCGACGCGCCGCAAGCTCGCGCGTGCAACGGCGAAATCATTGCGCAGCGCGCGCAATTCCCCCCATGCGCGCGGGCCGGCGCGCGCCGCACCAAACATGGCTGAAACACGCAACCGACCAGTTTCATCGAGCATGCGAAGCGCCAACGCGGGAACCGCTCGCGATGCGGGATCGCATATCGCCTTCAGCATGGCGAACGGCACGCCTGCCTGCGATGCCGCGGTCGCAACGCCTGCGCTCTCCATGTCCACCGCATCAAACCCGCGATTCGCCAGCTCGCGTTTGCGGTCCAGGGAAATTACCGGAGCATCGCTGCAATAGAGCGCGTCGATTTCGTGCACGTCCGGCACCGTGCGCAGCAACTGCATGCGCAATCGAGCATCCGTCGGCCACTCGCCTCGTTCCGAAACCACGCGACGCGGCAGCAACAGCTCTCCGCGCTTCAATTGCGAAGACAAGCCCCCCGCCATGCCCCAGCTCAACAAGGCGCGTACGCCGCGTTCGATCATGTGGGCAGCCGCGGAGCGTGCGCGTTCGCAACCGATACCCGCCACGAGAACTTCGCAACGGCTGTTGCGCAACCCAGCCGCCTCCGCCGGCATCCCCACGATCACACCGAGAGCGATCTCATCCGCGCATCCGGGCATTGCGATAGCTCGCCAAGGCCCAATACGGAAAGTACAGATCGTAACCGT
>DAIOUL010000095.1:0-8297 GCA_036759545.1 Rhodanobacteraceae bacterium | reverse complement strand
GGCTTGTCCGATCCGAACCGTCCGTACGGGTCGTTCCTGTTTCTCGGCCCGACCGGCGTGGGCAAGACCGAACTGTGCAAGGCGCTCGCGGGTTTCCTGTTCGATACCACCGAAGCGATGGTGCGCATCGACATGAGCGAGTTCATGGAGAAGCACTCGGTTGCGCGGCTGATCGGCGCGCCGCCGGGTTATGTGGGTTACGAGGAAGGCGGCTATCTCACCGAAGCGGTGCGCCGCCGTCCGTATTCGGTGATCCTGCTGGACGAGGTGGAAAAGGCGCACCCGGATGTGTTCAACATCCTGTTGCAGGTGCTCGATGACGGGCGTTTGACCGACGGCCAGGGCCGCACGGTGGATTTCCGCAACACGGTGATCGTGATGACCAGCAATCTCGGCTCGCATCAGATCCAGGAAATCGCGGCCAGCGGCATCGACGAGGATTCGCCGGAAGCCTATACGCAGATGAAAGCTGCCGTGATGGGCGTGGTGCAGGCGCACTTCCGTCCCGAATTCATCAACCGCCTCGACGAGATCGTGGTATTCCATCCGCTGGACAAGAAGCAGATCCGCGAGATCGCGCGCCTGCAGACGCAATATCTCGCCAAGCGCCTGCAGGAGCGCCAGATCGATCTGGCGCTTTCCGACGGTGCGCTGGCGCTGCTCGGCAATACCGGATTCGATCCGGTCTACGGCGCGCGCCCGCTGAAGCGAGCGATCCAGACACAACTGGAAAATCCGCTCGCTTCAAAAATCCTGTCCGGCGAATTCGGCGCAGGCGATACGGTGGCGGTGGACAACCAGGGTGGCAAGCTGGTCTTCAGCAAACGCTGATCACTGCGCTGGCGGTGCGGCGGAGACATACCGCCAATGCCACGGCTCGAATTCGATGCCGTGCGGGTTGTCCTGCGGATACGAGAGATGGAACCCGTATTCGGCCGCGTGTTTGGTCAACCATGCGTATGCACGCGTGCCCGCAAAACTCGCGTCCGCCGCCTTGCCGTATGGCGTGGTCAGGTCCACCGCACAGCCGCTCTGGTGTTCGCTATAGCCGGGCGGCGCGTTGATGCGAAGCGCAGAGTCCAGTTTCATTCCGCGCCGCAATTTGTCGCGCAACAATCCCGCCTGGTAATCGGCGCTGCGGTAGCCGGACACGATCTGCAACATCACGCCTTGCGCCTCCGCGGCCACGATCATTTCTTGCAGCGCGACCGCGGCGTGCGGATCGAGCTTGACCGGGCGACCGCGGATATCGTGGCCGGCGATCACCAGTGTGGACGCCTCGGGCACCGGCGAAAGCGCGTGCGCGCTCGCGTAACTTTCGGAAACACCGAGCTTGCGGTCCATCGCATCGACGTGATCGCGATACGTGGACGCAGCGGGCGGCGGTTCCGGAGCGCAGGCGTTCGCCGCGACCGCGTTCGCGCCGGCGGCGTGTGCGCCGGCGCAGGCTGCGCAAGAGAACAAGCCGCCGCAAAGTTTCGCCAAGCCGGAGCGCATCACGTGGAAATCATCGAGACTGCGCCGGATTGTAGGCGGCTCCGGCGCATGGCCGCTTGATTTTTTCGCGCCCGGCTCAACAATCGGCGATCATTCCCCTTTCGAGATCCGCGCCATGCCGATCTACGCATTCCGTTGCCAGGCTTGCGGGCACCAGTTCGACCGCCTGCAGAAGTTGTCCGATCCCGATCCCGACGAATGCCCCCAGTGCGGAAGGGATGAGGTCAAGCGGCAGGTCACCGCGCCGGCGTTCCGGCTGGCCGGCAGCGGCTGGTACGAGACCGATTTCAAATCGGACAAGGACAAGAAGCGCAATCTGGCCGGCGATGAGCCGCCGAAGAAGAAAGAAGAATCCGCCGGCGACAACCCGGCCAAACCGGATGCCGCAGCCAAGCCCGCGCAGGCTGCTGCCGCCGCACCCGCAGCTTCCAGCACGGGAAATTCGACGCCGGCCTGAATCGCTTTCGCACCTCCGCGATCCGCCAGCTTCCATTCAGAACCGCGCGCAGAGACTGATCGCGCGCTCCGACGAATCCTCTGTTCGGAGCTTCCTTGACCAAGAGGGAGCAAGGCCATGCGTACGATAAAGGGAGTCATCGCCGTATTCGCGCTCACTATCGCCGGCGCTGCCGCCGCGCAATACGGTCCTCCGCCGGGTTACGGAGGGAATTACAACCCGCGCGATACCGTCGTTTGCGAAAGCCAGAACGGAAGGACCGCGCGCTGCAATGTGCCGTGGCGCGACGCGCGCATCGTGCAGCAGATTTCCGACAGCGCCTGCGTGCGCGGGCAGACCTGGGGTTTCGATCGCGGCGGCATCTGGGTGACCCAAGGTTGCCGTGCGCGTTTCGCACCCGCCGGCTATGGCGGGGGCGGCTGGTATCCGCCGCCGAACTGGAACCAGCGCTTCGAGGTGTCCTGCGGCAGTCCGCAGTACCGCTACTACTTCTGCCAGGTGGATGTGGGCCGGCGTGGCCACGTGCGATTGATTCGCCAGAATTCCAACGCCGCCTGCATTGAAGGCAGCACTTGGGGCTGGAACCGCGCCGGCATCTGGGTGGATCGCGGCTGCGGTGCGCAGTTCATGGTGGATCGCCGCTGGTAATCACCGCCACGACCAGTGCAACAAAACGCCCGGCCCGACCGGGCGTTTTGTTTGCGGTGCCGCATCGCACCGCTTAGCATTGCGCGTTTGCTCCGCTAATCGAAGTTCCAATGCGCACCCATTACTGCGGCCTGATCGGCGAACGCCAACTCGGCGAACGAGTGACCTTGTGCGGCTGGGCCGATGCGCGCCGCGATCACGGCGGCGTGGTGTTCATCGACCTGCGCGACCATGAAGGCATCGTGCAGATCGTGGCCGATCCTGACAACGCGGACGTGTTCGCGATTGCGAGCAAGGTGGGCTACGAGGACTGCCTGCGCGTCACCGGCACGGTGCGCAAGCGCAGCAACGTCAACGAAAAGATTCCTACCGGCCGCTACGAGGTGCTGGCCGAATCGATCGAGCTATTGAATCCCGCGCGCAACCTGCCGTTCGCGCTGCACGAGCATCCGAACGAAGACCTGCGCATGACCTATCGCTACCTCGATCTGCGCCGTCCGGAGATGCAGAAGATGATGCGCACGCGCATCAGGCTGGTGCGTGCGATCCGGCAATGGCTGGATGCGCGCGGCTTCCAGGACATCGAGACGCCGATCCTCACCAAGGCCACGCCGGAAGGCGCGCGGGACTATCTCGTTCCCTCGCGCGTGCACGCGGGCCAGTTCTATGCACTGCCGCAATCGCCGCAGTTGTTCAAGCAGATCCTGATGATGGCCGGCTTCGACCGCTACTACCAGATCGCGCGCTGCTTCCGCGACGAGGACCTGCGTGCGGACCGCCAGCCGGAATTCACCCAGCTAGACATGGAGTTCGCGTTCGTGACCGAGCGCGACGTACAGGACACGGTGGAAGCGCTGATCCGCGACGTGTTCAAGGAAGTGATCGGAGTGGAACTGGCCGATCCGTTCCCGCGCATGACGTACGAAGAAGCGATGCGGCGTTACGGTTCGGACAAGCCCGACCTGCGCGTCGCGATGGAGCTCGTCGATATCGCCGAAGCGGTGAAGCACATCGAGTTCAAGGTCTTCGCCGAACCGGCCAACGATCCGCATGGGCGCGTGGCCGCGCTGCGCGTGCCCGGTGGCGCCGAGATGTCACGCAAGCAACTCGACGAGTTGGCTGTCTATGCGACCAAATACGGCGCCAAGGGATTGGCATGGATGAAAGTCGATGACCCGGCGAAAGGACATGAAGGCATCAGTTCGCCGGTCGCGAAATTCCTCGATGAAGTGGCATTGACGAAAATCTTGGAACTGACGCAAGCGCAACATGGCGACCTGCTGCTGTTCGGCGCCGGCAAGTGGAAAACCGTCTGCGACTTCATGGGCGCGCTGCGGCTGAAAGTCGCGCGCGACCGCGGTCTGGTCGAGGAAGGCTGGAAGCCGCTGTGGGTCACCGATTTCCCGATGTTCGAATACGACGACAACGAAAAGCGCTTCGTCGCTTTGCACCATCCGTTCACCGCGCCGAAAGTCGACGACGTCGGTGACCTGCGCGCCAATGCCGCGACGGCGGTGTCGCGCGGTTACGACATGGTGTTGAACGGCTCCGAGATCGGCGGCGGCTCGATCCGCATCCATCGCCCGGAAATGCAGAGCGCGGTGTTCGAACTGCTGGGTATCGGGCCGGAAGAAGCGCAGGCTAAATTCGGATTTCTGCTGAAGGCGCTGACGCTGGGCGCACCACCGCACGGGGGCATCGCCTTCGGCATCGACCGCATTGCCGCGCTGATGGCCGGCACCGAATCCATCCGCGACGTGATCGCATTCCCGAAGACCACCAGCGCGCAGGATCTGATGACCGATGCGCCTTCAACAGTCCCGGATGCGCAGTTGAGGGAGTTGCATATTGCGGTGAAAAAGCGGGAACAGGGAACAGGGAACAGGGAGTAAAACGGCGAGCCGATTCCCGTTCCCGGTTCCCCGTTCCCGCTCTTCATGTCAGAACACATCATCCTGCTGCACGGCCTGTGGATGAGGGGGTTCTCGATGCTCGCGTTGCGGCAACGTTTGTCGCATGCCGGCTTCGAAGTGCACGGTTTCGAATACGCAAGCGTCGCGGCGCAACCTCAGAGCTCGCTCAATCGCTTGCGCAAGCGCATGCGCGCGCTGGCGAACGATCGCGGTGCGTCGAAAGTACATCTGGTAGGCCACAGCCTCGGCGGCATCGTCGCGCTGCAATGCCTGCGCGGTGACGAAGACCCCGGATCGCACCCGGGGCAGGTTTTGCCGCCGGGCCGAATCGTCTGTCTGGGTACGCCGCTCACCGGCAGCGCCGCCGCGCGTGGGCTGCTGGAATGGCCGATCGGGGAGAAGATGCTCGGCCACAGTATGCGCGCGCTGCTGGATGGCGTACCTGCATGGCGCGGCACACGCGAGGTCGGCGTGATCGCCGGCACGTTGCAGCACGGCTTGGGCGCGTGGCTCGGACATTTCGATGGCGAGCACGATGGCACGGTCGCGGTGAAGGAAACCCGCCTGCCAGGCATCATGGATCACTGCGTGGTGCAGGCTTCGCACCTGGGCCTGCTGTTTTCCGCCGAGGCGGCGGAGCAGGCTGTCGCATTCCTGCGGCACGGTCGCTTCCTGAAGATGTAGAGCGCACTCGGACGCAACACTATAAAATCCACAGCCCGCTTTTCGTGGAATCGCATCATGGGCCGAGGTCCATCCATCGAAGGCCGCAAGAACGCGGAAGACGCGCGCCGCGGCCGCATGTTCACCAAGCTCTCGCGCGAGATCAGCGTGGCCGCGCGCACGGGCGGCGGCGATCCGGCCGGCAATCCGCGCCTGCGCACGGCGATCGACAAGGCGCTCGCCGCCAACATGACCAAGGACACCATCGAGCGCGCGATCAAGAAGGCCACCGGCGAACTCGAGGGTGTCACTTACGAAGAAGTGCGTTACGAAGGCTACGCGCCCGGCGGCGTCGCGGTGATCGTGGATTGCGTCACCGACAATCGCCAGCGCGCCGTTGCGGACGTGCGTCATGCATTCTCCAAGTTTGGCGGCAATCTCGGTACCGAGGGTTCGGTCGGATACCTGTTCAAGAAACGCGGCGTGATTTCGTTCGCGGGTGCGAGCGAGGAAAAAATCACCGATGCGGCGATCGAGGCGGGCGCCGAAGACGTGGTAGGCGGCAGCGGCGGCTCGATCGAGGTACTGACCGGTCCGGACGATTTCGAATCCGTGCGCGACGCGTTGCAGAAAGCCGGCCTGCATCCGGAACACGCGGAAGTCACCCTGCGTGCGGACAATACGGTCGCGGTCTCCGGCGAACACGCCGAGCAGGTAGCGAGCTTGCTGGAATGGCTGGAAGAACTCGACGACGTGCAGGATGTGTATTGCAATGCGGAGTTGCCGCGGTGAAGCGGGGACCAGGGACCAGGGACCAGGGGCCAGCTTTCGACAGCCGGTGCGCAGTCGCTGATTTCCGCCGTTTCAAAATCAAATTCGCGCGATCTTCGACGTGAGCATGCGTCCCGGTCCCCGGTTCCCGGTCCCCGGTCCCCAATCCATCCGCATCCTCGGCATCGACCCGGGCAGCGTGCGTACCGGCGTCGGCGTGATCGAGGCCGGCGGCAACGGTGCGCTGCGTTGCGTGCACCACTGCATGCTGAGTGTCGGCGGTGAGGACGAATTTCCGCAACGGCTGGCACGGATCTACGACGGGCTGCTTGCGATCATCGACCGCTACCATCCACAGGAAGCGGCGATCGAGCGCGTGTTCATGGCAAGGAACGCTGACTCCGCATTGAAGCTGGGACAGGCGCGCGGCGCGGCGATCTGCGCCGCGGTGAGCCGCGCGCTGCCGGTGCGCGAATACGCACCGACCGCGGTCAAGCAGGCGGTGGTCGGCGGCGGCCGCGCCGAAAAGGCGCAGGTCCAACATATGGTGGGTGTATTGCTGGGATTGCGCGAGCCCTTGCAGGCCGACGCCGCCGATGCACTGGCCGTGGCGATCGCGCACGCACACACACGCGAGGGCGCACGGCGCATCGGGATTCCCGCTGCAGCATGGAGACGCCGCCGATGATCGGCCGCCTGCGCGGGACGCTGATCGCCAAGCAGCCGCCATGGATCGTGCTGGATGTCGGCGGCGTCGGCTATGAGCTGGAAGTGCCGATGTCCACGCTTTACGACCTGCCGGAAACGGGGCGGGAAGTCACTTTGTTGACGCACTACGCGATCAAGGAAGACACCGCGGCGCTGTACGGGTTCCTGCGGGAAGAGGAACGCGCGCTGTTTCGAAACTTGCAGAAGGTTTCAGGCATCGGTGCGCGCATCGCGCTGGCGGTGTTGTCGGGCGTCAGCACGCACGAATTCGCGCGGCTGGTGCACGAAGCCGACATCGCCGCGCTGACGCGCATCCCCGGCATCGGCAAGAAAACCGCCGAACGGATCGTGGTGGAATTGCGCGATCGTGTGGACGCGGCCTTGCAAGTGCAGCCGCGCGCACAAGGCAAACCCTCATCGCCGCAGGAAGAAGCCGTGGCCGCGCTGCAACAGCTTGGCTACAAGCCGGCCGAGGCGGCGCGTCTGGCGAAAGATGCGGTTGCCGAAGGCGACTCCGCCGAAGCCATCATCCGCAAGGCGCTGCGCGCGGCGTTGGGCCGCTGAGCCGATGAACGAACACGCGACCAACGAGCGCCCCAGTGAAGAGTTGGACAAGGACGAGCACCGCTCGTCCGCCGAATCTTCTGCCGACGGCAAGACCGCGCTGCGCACGCTGGTGATCGGCGCGATCGGCGTGGTGTTCGGTGACATCGGCACCAGCCCGCTGTACACGATGAAAGAGGCGTTCTACGGCCCGCACGGCATGCCGCTCGGCACGCTCAACGTGCTGGGCATCGTGTCGCTGGTGACCTGGTCGCTGGTGATGGTGGTGGCGGTGAAGTACGTCAGCTTCATCATGCGCGCCGACAACAAGGGCGAAGGCGGGATCATGGCGATGATGGCGCTGGCGCAGCGCGCCAGCCGCGGACATCCTCGCATGCGCCGCATGGTGGTGCTGTTCGCGATCCTCGGTGCGGCGCTGTTCTACGGCGACGGCGTGATCACGCCATCGATATCGGTGCTCTCCGCGATCGAAGGTCTGGAAGTGACCGCGCCTTCGCTGGATCACTACGTGGTGCCGCTGACCGTGCTGGTGCTGCTGGCGCTGTTCTGGTTCCAGCGGCACGGCACGGGACGCGTGGGCAGCGTGTTCGGGCCGGTGATGGCGCTGTGGTTTTCCGCGATCGGGGCGATCGGCGTCTGGAACATCCTGCAGCATCCGTTCGTGCTGCGTGCGCTCAATCCCTGGTACGCCGTGCAATTCTTCCAGCAGCATCAGTGGGGCGGTTTCCTGGCGCTGGGTGCGGTGGTGTTGTGCGTGACCGGCGCGGAAGCGCTGTACACCGACATGGGTCATTTCGGCCGTCGGCCGATCCGCCTGGCGTGGTTCGGCTTCGTGATGCCGGGACTGCTGCTGAATTATTTCGGCCAGGCGGCGCTGCTGTTGCACCATCCGGAAGCCGCGCGCAATCCGTTCTATCTCGCCGCGCCCGATTGGGCACGCATTCCGCTGATCGTGCTGGCGACCGCGGCGGCGGTGATCGCTTCGCAGGCGGTGATCTCCGGCGCATTCTCGATCACGCGCCAGGCGATCCAGCTCGGTTTCATCCCGCGCATGCAGGTGGTGCACACCTCGACCG
>DAIOUL010000094.1:0-8448 GCA_036759545.1 Rhodanobacteraceae bacterium | reverse complement strand
TCTTCGACCTCACCACCTTCGCGCTGATGTGGTGGGTGTTCAAGGCGAATTCGCCCGCGCACCAGTCGTTGTTCCAGACCGGCTGGTTCATCGAGGGCCTGCTCTCGCAGACTTTGATCGTCCACCTGATCCGCACGCGCAAGATTCCGTTCGTGCAGAGCATCGCCGCGGCGCCGGTGATGGCGATGACGCTCGCGATCATGGGCATCGGTGTGCTGATCCCGTTCAACGTGCTGGGCGAAAAGCTCGGCATGCGCGCGCCGCCGCCGCTGTATTTCGCCTGGCTGGCCGCTACGCTGGTGTGCTACTGGATGCTGACGCAAGTGGTGAAACGGTTGTACATGCGCAGATACGGGAGCTGGTTGTGATTTTTGACCTCACTACAAATCACATGAGTCCGCATCGCAAGATTGTTTTGGGTTCCGCTCGCTGCCGCGAGCGGGCGACTTTTGTTTCGGCAAAAGTCGCCAAAACCATTGCGCCGGCATGACGGTCGAGCCAACATCCGGTTGGCTCGACTGCCCTGCGCTTCTTGCCGGGCGCGCGCCGGCGCGAACTCGCACATCCCTGTGCTCGGACGTCGCGCCTTTCCCGCGCGCCCGGCTGCGATGCTCGGCGTCATGCGACGGCGCGAAGCTCGCTCAACACGGCCATCCATGGCCTGCGCTAAAGTACATTCCACCATGACGACTATCTACGATTTCGAGGTCAATACATTAGAAGACGAGCCGCGCAAGCTGGATGCGTACCGGGGGCAGGCGATGCTTATCGTCAACGTCGCCAGCAAATGCGGCTTCACGCCGCAATACGAAGGGCTAGAGGCGTTGTATCGCGCGAATAAGGATCGCGGATTCGTGGTGCTGGGTTTTCCCTGCGACCAGTTCGGCCATCAGGAGCCCGGCGATGCGGAAGCGATCCGCAACTTCTGTTCGTTGAACTACGACGTCAGTTTTCCGCTGTTCGAAAAGATTGAAGTCAATGGCGCGAATGCGCATCCGCTATATAAATATCTCAAGCACGAAGCGCCGGGCGTGCTGGGATCGGAAGCGATCAAGTGGAACTTCACCAAGTTCCTGATCGATCGCGAAGGCAAGGTGGTGCGCCGCTACGCGCCGACCGACACGCCGGAGAAGATCGGCAAGGATTTGTCCGAAGTTCTATAGCGGCGGCCATCACCGAGCGGGTGTGCGGAACAACTCCGGCTGCGCATCGAGGCTGTCGAAATCGACAAAGCCCGACAATCCCACGCCGACCAGGCGATAGCGCGTGCGCGGCGGCAAGGTGATTCTTGAACGCAAGGCGCAGGCGATTTCTGCCAGCTCGCGTGCGGACATCGGGCGTTCTGCCGGTGTGAGCGTCCGTGTGAGAATGCGGAAATCGGAAGTCTTCAGTTTCAGTACCGCGCTGCGCGCGACGCGGCGGCGTTCGGCTTCTTCGCGCTGGTGCGCTGCCCACGTTCTCTCGGCCAAGCGGTCGATATGCGGCGCGAGTTCATCGAGAGTGAGATCGCGCTCCAGCGTGTCTTCGCAGGAGATCTGCAAGGTCGGCTGGTGCGGCGACACCGGCCGCTCGTCTAGCCCGAGCGACAGTTCATGCAGCCGCCGGCCATAACGCCCGAAACGCCGCTCCAGTTGGATCGGATCGAACGCGCGCAAGTCGGCGATCGTGGAGATGTTCAATTCGGAGAGTTTGCCGTGCATCACCTTGCCCACGCCCGGCAGGCGTTCGACCGGCAGCGGCGAAAGGAAATCCAGCGCTTCGTGCGGCCGCACCACGAACAATCCATCCGGCTTTCGGAAGTCCGAGGCGATCTTGGCGAGAAACTTGTTGGGTGCGACGCCCGCCGATGCGGTGAGCTGCGTTTCCTCACGGATCTCCGCGCGGATCGCCTCCGCCGTCGCGGTCGCCGAAGGAAATCCCGTCTTTGTCACGGTCACATCGAGATAGGCTTCGTCCAGCGACAGCGGTTCGATCAGATCCGTATGGCGCGCGAAGATCTCGCGAACCTGACGCGATACGGCCTTGTAGCGCGTGAAATCCGGCGGCACGAACACCGCGTGCGGGCACAGCCGCTCAGCGCGCAAAGCGGGCATCGCCGAACGTACGCCGAACTTGCGCGCTTCGTAGCTCGCCGCGCAGACGACCGAGCGCGCGCCTTTCCAGGCGACCACCACTGGCCGGCCGCGCAGCGAAGGATCGTCGCGTTGTTCGACCGACGCGTAGAACGCATCCATGTCCACGTGCACGATCTTGCGGGTGGTGGTCACGTCGCGCACTGCAATTACAGAAGTTACGACTCCGCCGGCGAGGCCGGCTGCGCCTTGCGCGCCAGCAATTCGCGCAGTTCCTCTTTTTCGATCACATCCAGCGCACTCTCGGATTGCTTGCGGATCAATGCATCGAGCCGCTGCTGCACGGTCTGCTCCGCGAGCCGGCGCAAGGCATCGACGAATTCCGCGCGCAGCGCTTCGGGTTCGCCGGGAAATTCGATCATCGCCAGTTTCTGCAATGCGCTCGATTCTTCGCGTTGCGCGAAGTGTTCCAGCAGCGCGGCGGTGTTGATGCCCGGCCGCGCGCGCGCGACTTGCAGCAACTCGATCAGCAGCGGCACGCCGGGTTTTTCCAGCGCGGCGAAGGCGTAAGGCGCCTCCGCTTCCATCGCCAGCGAAGGTTCGGCCAGCAACATCGCGATTGCGCTGCGCACCAGCGTGCGGCGCGGCGTGTTGCTCGCGGAAGACTGCGTTCGCGTCGACATACGCGAAGGCGAAGGCGCAGTCGTGCCGGCGCCCAAGCCCGTGCGCTTCTCCAGCTCCGTGTACATCAAATCGCGGAACGCACCATCGGGCAATTTCGCCAGCAAGGGTTTGGCGTGCTCGGCCAGCCGCGCGCGGCCATCCAGCGTGGCCATGTTCACGTCACGCGAGAGTTCAGAATAGAAATATTCCGACAGCGGCAGCGCTTGAGCGACGCGGGCTTCGAATCCGGCGCGGCCTTCCTGTCGCACGATGGTGTCGGGATCTTCGCCTTCCGGCAGAAACAGAAAGAACGCCTGGCGGCCGTCGCGCATGCGCGGCAGCACCGATTCCAGCGCGCGCCACGCGGCCGAGCGCCCGGCGCGGTCGCCATCGAAGCAGAACACCACGTCGGGCGCTGCGCGGAACAGCAATTCCGCGTGTTCGTGCGTGGTCGCGGTGCCGAGCGTGGCGACGGCCTGCGTGATGCCGGCCTGATGCAGCGCGATCGCATCCATGTACCCTTCCACCACGATCAGTCGCTCGAGCTTGGTATTGGCCTGCCGCACCTGCCAGAACGCGAACAGCTCGCGGCCCTTGTGGAACAGCGGTGTCTCCGGGGAATTAAGGTATTTGGGAGATTGCTCGGCCGACAGAACTCTGCCTCCAAAGGCGATCACCCGTCCACGCCGATCCATGATCGGAAACATCAGCCGCTCGCGGAAACGATCGTACTTGTTGCCGCGCTCCCCGGCAGACAACATGCCGGCCTGCTCCAGCAGTTTCATGCGCGCGTCGTTCGTGCCGAGCGCGCGCTTCAAGCCATCCCAGCCGCCCGTCGCCCAGCCGATGCGGAAGTGTTCGATGGTGCCGGCATCCAGCCCGCGCTGCTCGCAATACGCGCGCGCGGTTTCGCTTTTGGTCAGTTCGGCCTGATAAAAACGCGCCGCGGAATCCAGCAGCGCGTACAGATCGGTCTTGTCCTCGCGCGGCCGCTCGTCCCCGCCTTCGCGAGGCACCTTCAGACCGACCGACTGCGCCAGTTCCTCCACCGCATCGGGAAATTCCAGATGCTCGTAATCCATCAGGAACTTGATCGCGCTGCCGTGCGCGCCGCAGCCGAAGCAATGGAAGAACTGCTTGGTCGGGCTGACGTAGAACGACGGCGAACGCTCGTCGTGGAACGGGCAGCGCGCGGTCCATTCGCGCCCCGCCCGCTTCAATTGCACGTGCCGCTGCACCACGTCGACGATGTCGACGCGGGCCAGCAGCTCGTCGATGAAGCGTTCGGGGATGCGGCCGGGCATGGCCGCTTAGTGTGCCACGCCCGGCCAGCGTCAGCGCCGCTGCGCTACGTCGCCAGATGGAAAATCCCGACCAGCGCGAGGATCGCGAGGATGAACAGGATCAGGAAGATCACGAACAGGACTTTCGCGATGGTGGCGGCGATGCCTTCGATGCGGGTGAAACCCAGGCCGCCCGCGATCAGCGCGATGATGGCGAAGATGATGGCCCACTTCAGCACGGGTGTTCTCCTTGTGTGATGCCGCCCGCGAGGCGTCGTGGAGACTTCGCGCGCAGCATTCGGGTTCCGTCCGCGGCCACACTCACACCGCGAACGGTGCAACGCACTGCGAGGAATAGGCTAGCACAGTGGCGACCGATGAAAGCGTCTTGCGCGCGATCTAGACAGCAGCGGCGCCGCTTTCGGCACGGCGGTATTGCAGCGCTTCGGCCAGATGTTCGCGGCCGATACGTTCGGCGCCCGCGAGATCGGCGATGCTGCGCGCCACGCGCAGCACGCGATGGTACGCGCGTGCCGACAGGCCGAGTTTGTCCAGGGCGCGCTGCAGCAGCGCGCGTTCGTTGTCGCCCAGCGCGCAGTCCCGTTCGATTTCGCGGGTGGTGAGCGCGGCGTTCGGCTTGCCGGCGCGTTTCAGTGCGCGTTCGCGCGCGGCAATCACGCGGGCGCGCACCGTGGCCGAGGACTCGTCCAGCGGACGCCGAGCGCCGTCGAGTTCGCACAGCGGCAGACGCGGCACCTCCACGGAAAGATCGATGCGATCCAGCAGCGGACCTGAAATGCGGCCGCGATAGCGCGCGATCACATCCGGTGTGCAGCGGCAGCGGCCGTTGGGATCGCCGGCGTAACCGCAGGGGCAGGGATTCATCGCCGCGACCAGTTGAAAGCGCGCCGGAAATTCCGCTTGCCGCGCCGCGCGCGAAATCACGATCCGTCCGGATTCCAGCGGTTCGCGCAGCACCTCCAGTGTGTGCCGGTCGAATTCCGGCAGTTCATCCAGAAACAGCACGCCGTTGTGCGCCAGCGAGATTTCGCCCGGTCGCGGATGCGAACCGCCGCCGACCAGCGCGACGCCGGACGCGGTGTGGTGCGGCGCGCGGAACGGACGGCGCTTCCAGTCGCCGGGCTCGATCGGCAACCCGCACACCGAACGGACCGCGCAGGCTTGCAGCGCTTCGGATTCGCTCAATGGCGGCAGGATGCCGGGCAGACGCGCGGCCAGCATGGATTTGCCTGTGCCGGGCGGGCCGATCATCAACAGATGATGCGCACCGACGGCGGCGATCTCGAGCGCGCGCCGCGCGTGCAACTGGCCGCGCACGTCGGCGAGATCGGGTTCTTCGCTCGTAGAGGGTGTTGGTCGCGCGTTGTCGACCGACGGCGATGGAAGCGATTCCGCACCACGCAGATGCGCGCAGACTTCCGCCAGCGTGCGCGCCACGCGCACTTCGACATCGCTCAACAATGCGGCTTCGTGCGCATTTTCGATCGGCACTATCACGCAGCGCTTGCCGCGGCGCGCGCGCAGCAGCGCGGGCAGCACGCCGGTGACCGGGCGCAGCTCGCCGGACAAGGCGAGTTCGCCCAGGAATTCGCAGCCGTGCAAGGCCTCGCGCGGCAACTGCCCGCCCGCCGCGAGGATGCCCAATGCGATCGCGAGGTCGAAACGACCGCCGTCTTTCGGCAACTCGGCCGGCGCGAGATTCACCGTGACGCGGCGCGCGGGATATTCGAACTGCGTGTTCTGGATCGCCACACGCACGCGATCACGCGCTTCGCGCACCGCGGCTTCAGGGAGTCCTACGATCGATGTGCCCGGCAGTCCGCCGGACAAGTGCACTTCCACCGTCACCAGCGGAGCGGCGACGCCTTCCTGCGCGCGGGTGAGGGCGACGGCTAATGACATGATTGGCGATCGATCAAGCAGCCGTCCCCGATGTCGTTTCTCGTTGCGTTTACACGCGTTTCCGGCGCGCGCATCAGCGCATCTCGCGTAAAATCCCGGTCCGTTCGACTCGTCCTTCCGTCATTCCGGATGCCACCCCCTCGCGGCATCCGGAACCCAGGTGTTCTTCCGTGATCTGGCTTCCGGCACTCAGTCGGAATGACGGTAACAACGCGGCGCTTTCGATTGCGTTGACGCGCCGGCTTTTCAGGCAAAAGCCCACCCGCAGCCCGCGAACGAGGCTTTGAAATCGTTCCGCTGGTTCATTTCGCGTGCTGCGCTTCCAGCTCCGCCACGCGCGCTTCCAGTTGCGCCACCAGCTCCCGCGTCCGCGAGAGCACCGCGCGCTGCGCGTCGAATTCTTCGCGCGTGACCAGATCGAAGCGCCGCAGCCCATGTGCCAGCACGTCTCGAAAATTCGCCTGCAGGTCTTCGCGCGCGGCGTTCAGGCCCGGCGGCACCAGCGCGGCGAGCCGCTGCGCAAGCTGGTCGATGCCTTGAACGTCGATCATGATCGGCTCCTGCAACTGGAAATCAGCCTACGCGCCTGGGCGGCTGGACGAAAGCGGCGCATGCCGCATGCGCGCGTAGGGATTTTCCTACAATTTGTGATGATCCATGATCGCGAGATCAAAGAGCAGACGTGCATGTCTGCCCTTCTCAATGGATCACCGCGAAGAAACGTACTTTTCGCGGCGGATGTGCTGCACCGGCAGTCCGGCCTCCTTCAACGTGGTGAAGACCGCATCGACCATGTTCGGATTGCCGCAGAGGTAGGCGATGTCGCGCTGGGGATCCGGTTCGAATTCCGGCAGCACGTTCTGCACGTAACCCTGGCGGTCGTGTTCGCGCGGAGCCGGTCGCGCGCCGCGCGAGAAGCAGGGGTGGAATTCGAAACCGGGGTGTTCTCGCGCGAAAGCCTCGAACTCCTCGCCGTACAGCAGTTCCTGTTCGCTGCGCGCGCCGTACAACAATTTCACCGAACAACCGCGCTCGGCGATCACTTTTTCCAGACGCGGCAGCATCGCACGGTACGGCGTGACGCCGGTGCCGGTGGCGATCAATAGGTAACGCTCATTGGCATCCTTGTCATCGAGACAGAAGCGGCCGTACGGGCCGCTGGCCTCGACTTGCCCGCCATGTTCCAGTCCGCCCAGCAATTTGGTCGCGGCGCCGCCTTCCACATAGCTCACAGCGATTTCCAGCCGCTGCACCGCGCCTTCGCCGCCGATCGTGCCCACCGAATAGCTGCGTTTGGTCGGCTTGCCGTCGTCGTAGTTGAAGTGGATCTGGATGAATTGGCCCGGCACGAACGAGAACGGTGCGCCGTCGGCGCGCGCGAATGCCATGTGGCGCACGGTCGGCGCCAGCATGAAACTGTCTTCAAGCTTGAGTTGAAATTTTTCCGGCATGGAGCTCTTTGCAGGGATGCAAAATACGCACTTGCCATAGGCGCGGAACCGGAGCCGAGATCTTGAAGATCCCGAAGCCGTTCTGACCACCAAACAAAGCCCGATATACTAACCGGCCATGTCTCCTTCCGCAGTCGGCGCCGCCGCGGCGCTGGAAACCATAGACCTGCGCAAGACTTATTCCAACGGCGTGCAGGCGCTGAAGGGCGTCAACCTGCGCGTGGCCCCCGGCGATTTTTTCGCGCTGCTCGGGCCCAACGGCGCGGGCAAGTCCACGCTGATCGGGATTCTTTCTTCGCTGGTCAATCCCACTTCGGGCGACGCGCGCGTGTTCGGCATCTCGATCCACCAGGATCGCGGTGCGGTGATGCGGCAGATCGGGCTGGTGCCGCAGGAAATCAACTTCAACCAGTTCGAGACGCCGTTCGAAATCTGCGTCAATGTCGCCGGTTTCTACGGCATTCCGCGCGCTGTCGCCAAGCCGCGCGCGGAAAAATATCTGAAGGAACTGCGCATCTGGGACAAGGCGTTCCAGCCCACACGCATGATGTCCGGCGGCATGAAACGCCGGCTGATGATCGCGCGCGCCATGATGAACGAGCCGCGGCTGCTGATCCTGGACGAACCGACCGCGGGCGTGGACATCGAGATCCGCCGCTCGATGTGGCAATTCATCACCGGCATCAACCGCGCCGGCACCACGGTGATCCTCACCACGCATTATCTGGAGGAGGCCGAGCAGCTCTGCCGCAACATCGCGATCATCGACCACGGCAACATCGTCGAGAACACTTCGATGCGCGTGTTGCTGGGCAAGCTGGATGTGGAGACTTTCATCCTCGATGTCAGCGGCCCTTGCGAACCGTTGCCGGACGTGCCGGGCGTCAAACTTACCTGCCGCGAAGGCAATACGATCGAGGCGGAGATGTCCAAGCAACACGACCTGAATTCCCTGTTCGCGGCGCTCTCCGCGCGAGGGATCACGGTGACTTCGATGCGCAACAAGACCAACCGGCTGGAGGAGCTGTTCGTGCGGCTGGTCGAGCAGAACGCGCA
>DAIOUL010000093.1:0-8681 GCA_036759545.1 Rhodanobacteraceae bacterium | reverse complement strand
CTAACTACAAGTAGACCCCTTAGGCGGGGTGTTGTGGCGCATATTCATCGTCGTCTCGCACGCTGTCAATCGGAAATACCCTACGCAGATCCCCGAAATCACCGATACCGGCTGCGCGCGATGCGGTCCAGGATCGCCTTGCATATCACTCCATGCGAGGCGCGATGTCTTATCACCCCGGAAGCGAGGGCGTAACGGTTGCGGGAGAGGGCCGGCGGGCGCCGCGGCTGCTCGAAGAAGTTCGCAGGCGTTTGCGGTTGAAACACTACAGCTTGCGCACCGAGCAAGCCTATCTCGGCTGGATACGCCGCTACATTCTGTTCAACGGTAAGCGTCATCCGCGCGAGCTGGGCGCGGCGGAGGTCGAGCGCTTCCTGTCCGATCTGGCCGTGCGCAATCGCGTGGCCGCGGGTACCCAGAATCAGGCGCTGTCCGCCTTGTTGTTTCTCTACCGCGAGGTGCTCGGCATCGATTTGCCGTGGATGGACAACGTGGTGCGCGCGAAGCGCCCACAGCGGCTGCCGACGGTGCTCGCACGCGAGGAGGTCCGCGTGCTGCTCGGCGCGATGGATGGCCGTTCGTGGCTGCTGGCCAGCCTGCTGTACGGCACCGGCATGCGCCTCATGGAATGCCTGCGGCTGCGCGTGAAGGACGTGGATTTCAAGCGGAACGAGATCACGGTGCGCGACGGCAAGGGCGGCAAGGATCGCCGCACGATGCTGCCGCGTTCGCTGGTTGAGCCGTTGCAGCGCGAGATCGAACGCGCGCGTCTCTTGCATCGCCGCGATCTCGACGAAGGTTTTGGCGAAACGCGGCTTCCGCATGCCCTGGCGAGGAAGTATCCGGGCGCGGCGCGCGAGTTCGGCTGGCAATTCGTGTTTCCCTCCCTGCAGCGCTCGATCGATCCGCTGGATGGCGCGGAGCGGCGCCATCATTTCGACGACGCAGTGCTCGCGCGAGCCTTGAAGGCCGCGCGCAAACGCGCCGGTATCGACAAGCCGGTCAGCGCGCACACGCTGCGCCATTCCTTCGCCACGCACTTGATCGAGGATGGGTACGACATCCGCACGGCGCAGGAACTGCTCGGCCACAAGGATGTGAGCACCACGCAGATCTACACGCACGTGTTGAACCGCGGCGGCCGCGGCGTGTTCAGTCCGCTGGATCGCAGGTAGTCCCGAACGTTTCCGTTCGCCGCCGTGCTCGGCGATACTTGCCTGATGAGCGCCATGCTCGATCCGCATTCCGTTTCCGCGCTGCTCGGCGCGGACGGTCCGTTTGCGCGCGAGGTGCCGAATTTCGCGCCGCGCGAAACGCAGCAGCGCATGGCCGATGCGGTGGCGTTCGCGATCGAGGACGGCGGCACGCTGGTGGCGGAAGCGGGTACCGGCACCGGCAAGACCTTCGCCTATCTCGTGCCCGCGCTGCTATCCGGCAAGCGCGTGATCGTTTCCACCGGCACGCGCAACCTGCAGGATCAGTTGTTCCATCGCGATCTGCCGCGCGTGCGTGCGGTGCTGGGCGCAAAGGTCGATGCCGCGCTGCTGAAAGGCCGCGCGAATTATCTGTGTCTTTATCGGCTGGACCAGAGCGCCCACGAGGGAACATTTTCATCGCGCTCGCAGGCGAACGATCTGCAGGCGATCCGCGCATGGCGCTCGCGCACACGCAGCGGCGATCGATCCGAACTGGCGGAAGTTCCGGAAGCTTCGCCGTTGTGGCCGCGCGTCACCTCGACAACGGAAAACTGTCTCGGCAGCGAATGTCCGTTCTTCGACGACTGTTTCGTGATGAAGGCGCGGCGGCGCGCGCAGGAAGCCGACATCGTCGTGGTCAATCATCACCTGCTGTTCGCCGACTTGGCGCTGAAAGCCGAAGGTTTCGGCGACATCCTGCCGGGCGCGCACGCGTTCGTGCTGGATGAGGCGCACCAGATTCCAGAACTCGCGGGGCAATTCTTTTCTGTTTCGATCAACGCGCGGCAATTGACCGAACTTGCGAGCGACGCGCTGGCCGAATGCGCGGGACAACCGGGTGCACTGAGCGTGTTACAGCCGGCACTGGACGGCTTGCAGGACGCGTTGCGCAAAGCGCGGCTGGCGTTCGACCCTTTGCCTGCACGCGGCGCGTTCGCACAACTGGAAGCCGACGCCAACGCGCACGATGCGCTGGTCGCACTGGATGCTGCGCTCGATGCCTTGGCGCTGGCACTCGGCGGACAGGCTGAGCGTTCGAAAGGCTTGAGCAATGTACACGAACGCGCGATGGCGCTGGGCGACCGGCTCTCGCGCATCGCCGATCGCGCCGATGAAAACGAAGTGCGCTGGTACGAGATTTCCGAACGCGGTTTCGCCTTGAGCGCGACGCCGCTCGATCTGGCGCCGCCGTTGCGCGCGTTGCGCGAAGCCACGCATGCGGCATGGATCTTCACTTCCGCGACATTGTCGGTGGCGGAGAACTTCGATCATTACACGCAGCAGCTTGGGCTGGATGATCCGCAAACGCTGGCGCTGGGCAGCCCCTTCGATTATCCGAATCAGGCGTTGTGCTATCTGCCGCAAGGTTTGCCGGAACCGTCCGGGCGCGATTACACCGAGCGTGTGATCGAAGCCGCGTTGCCGGTTTTGCAGGCAAGCCAGGGCCGCGCATTCCTGCTGTTCACTTCGCATCGTGCGTTGCGCCGCGCGGCGGATCTGCTGGAAGGGAAAATTTCGTATCCATTGTTCGTGCAGGGCAGTGCGCCGCGCCACCAGTTGCTCAATGAATTCCGCGCTTCGGGCAACGGAGTGTTGTTGGGAGCTGCCAGCTTCTGGGAAGGCGTGGATGTCGCGGGCGAAGCGCTGTCGTGCGTGATCATCGACAAGCTGCCGTTCGCCGCGCCGGACGATCCGGTCTTGCAGGCGCGGCTGGAAGCGCTGGCGCGCGCGGGCGGCAACCCGTTCACCCAATGGCAGGTGCCGAACGCGGTGATCGCGTTGAAGCAGGGCGCCGGCCGTTTGATCCGCGACGTGCACGATCGCGGCGTGCTGGTATTGTGCGATCCGCGTCTGACCACGCGCGCTTACGGCCGCGTGTTCCTCAACAGCCTGCCGCCGATGCCGCGCACGCGTGCATTGGCGGACGTGCAGAAATTCTTCGTGGGGTGAGGTCATGGCGAAAGCGATCGGTATTGGCGGCATCTTCTTCAAATCGCGTGATCCGGAAGCGCTGCGCGCGTGGTACGCGGAGCATCTGGGAATCGACGTCAGCGATTTCGGCGCGATGTTCGCCGAGGACGAGCAGCGTCCCGGACTGACCTTGTGGTCACCGTTCCGGCACGACACCGATCACTTCGCGCCCAGCGAAAGGGAGTTCATGCTCAACTTCCGCGTGGACGATCTGGATGCGCTGCTGTCGAAATTGCGCGCCGAGGGGGTGCAGGTGGACGACAAGGTGCACGAGGACGAGATCGGCCGCTTCGGCTGGATCATGGATCCGGACGGCACGCGCATCGAATTGTGGCAGCCGGCGGCCGGCGAGGCCGGATGAATCTTCTCGCGATCGAAACCTCGACCGAATGCTGCTCGGTCGCGTTGCTGCACGGTGATGCACTGATCGAGCGCAGCGAGCTGGCGCCGCGCCGGCATGCCGAGCTGGTATTGCCGATGGCGGAATCGTTGATGGGCGAGGCCGGATTGCAGCGCGCGCAACTGGACGGCATCGCGGTCGGACGCGGGCCGGGCGCGTTCACCGGCGTGCGGCTGGCGATTTCGGTCGCGCAGGGCCTGGCGTTCGCGCTGGATCTTCCCGTCGTGACGATTTCTTCGCTCGCCGCACTGGCGATGCAGGCGCCGCGCAACGATGCGGCCACGCTGGCGGTGATCGACGCGCGCATGGGCGAGGTGTATGCCGGCGTGTTCGTGTTCGACGCGCATGGGCTGGTGCGACCGTTGGACGAAGAACGCGTGACGCGCGCGGAAGATTTGTCGTTGCCGGACCGGCAGAGCTGGAACGTGATCGGCAGCGGCTGGGATGCGTACCGCGACGCGCTGCGTGCACGACTTTCGCGAGAGCCGGTCTGGACGAAAGGCGACGCGTTTCCGCAGGCACGCGACGTGGCGCGCCTGGCGCTGCCTCAATTCGAAGCTGGAAATGTCCTGCCACCCGAACGCGCGCTGCCGGTGTATCTGCGCGACAAGGTGGCGCTGACGCTCAGCGAGCAGTCATCCTCTCGTTGATCGGCAGTTAGCGGATCAGTTTGTCATAGTCGGCGTGAGTGCCGATCCAGAACCAGATGATCCCGTCGTCAACTGCCGTGCCGAGCGCGCGATAATGCAGTCCGATGCGCACGGAATAAACCTCGCCGATACGCTTGAAATGCAGGGAAGGGTGCGTCGGATCGGCTTTGAGCCGTTGATAAGAGCGGTCTGCGAGCGTGCGGACGTGATCAGGGAGCGAGTTGTAGGCCGCCCAGAACTCCGGCGAAGCGAAATGCTTCACAGCAGTGTGGTTTTGCCTGCGTGGTGCGCGCGCACGGCATCGTCTACCATCTGCCGCAGTTTGCCATCGGCCTCGTCGCGTTCGATCTGCCGATCCCAGGCGTCTGCATCGAAAGCGGTGTACCAGGCACGGAAACGCGCTTGTTCCTCGGCCGACAGCGCGGCGATCTGTTGCTCCAGATGCTCGACCTTGTTCATAGACGGATTATAGCGTGCCGCCAAGGTCGGAGGCTGCACGCAACAACTCCGCCACTTCCTCGCGCGAGTTCGCTTTCAGCAAGCGCGGCGCGAGCGCGCGCAATGTCTGCTGGTTGCAGCGTGCCAGCGCATCGCGCATGTTCAAAATCCGTCCCGGATGCATGCTGAAATCGGTGAGCCCGAGCGCGACCAGCAGCGCGGCGAATTTCGGATCGCCGCCGATTTCGCCGCATAGCGTCACCTGCTTGCCGGCGCGATTGCCGGCGCGGATCACCCTCGCCAGCAGGCGCAGCAGCGACGGATGCAGCGGGTCGTAGAGCTGGCCGAGCGAATCGTTGTTGCGATCCGCCGCCAGCACGTATTGCGCGAGATCGTTGGTGCCGATCGCGAGAAAATCCGAAACGCGCAGCAGCGTGCGCACGCCGATCGCCGCAGCCGGCACTTCCACCATCGCGCCCAGTTCGAATTGATCCGGAATCTCGTGGCCTTCGGTGCGCAGGTCGCGCGCGCAGTGCTCGAGCAGTGTGCGCACCGCCATCAGTTCGCCCGCGTCGGTGATCATCGGCACGAGGATCCGTAGCGGCCCGTAACAGGCAGCGCGCAGGATCGCGCGCAACTGCATCGCGAAGATCGCGGGACGCCGCAAGCTCAGCCGCACACCGCGCACGCCCAGCGCGGGATTGGGTTCGGCATCGAGGGCGAGACCCGTGCCATCGGATTTGTCGGCGCCGAGGTCGAGCGTGCGGATCGTCACCGGCAGACCGCCCATGCCCAATACCGCGTCGCGGTAGGCGCAGAATTGTTCCTCTTCGTCCGGCAATCGGTCGCGTTTCAGGAAGAGGAATTCCGTGCGATACAAGCCGATGCCGCTGGCGCCCAGTGCGCGCGCCTGGGTGATTTCCGCCGGCAGTTCGGCGTTGACGTACAGGCGCAATTCGCAACCGTCGGCGGTCTGCGTCGGCGCGCGCGCCAGCCGCGCCAACCGCCGGCCTTCGCGTGCGGCTTCGCGCTGCCAGTTGCGGTAGCGCGTCAGATCCTGCGCGGTCGGATGCACCACCGCTTCGCCGCGCTCGGCATCCACCAGCACCAGATCGCCGTCGTGCAGATCGGTGAGCGCGCCGCGCACGCCGACCAGCATCGGGAGCCGCATGCTGCGCGCCAGGATCGCGCTGTGCGAGTACGTGCTGCCGCTCGTTGCGACCACGCCGAGCACGCCATGGCCCGAAAGGTGCGCCAGTTCACCGGGCGCGATGCTCTCGGTGACCAGGATTTCACCCATGCGCGAGGCGAGTTTCTTTTCCTCGCTCGAAACCTGCCGCGCCAATGCGGATTGCACGCGCGCGATCACGTGGTCCACGTCTTCGCGCCGGCTGCGCAGGTACGGATCGTCCATCGCATCGAATACCGCGACCAGCCGGTCGCGTTGCATTTTCAACGCGGCACCGGCGCGGTAACGGCCTTTGCGAATCAGCCCGCGCAGGCCGTTGATCAGCTCGGCGTCGTGCAGCAGCAGCGAATGCGCGTCGATGAATTCGCCGACTTCGCGCGCCAGCGCGCCGTGCAGCTTGCCGCGCAGGTCGGTGAGTTCCGATTGTGCCGCGGCCAGCGCGTTTTCCAGCCGCGCGATTTCGGCATCGATTTCGTTTTCCGCCAGCGGCGACGTATCGATGGTGAAACGGGCCGGTTGCTCCAGCCGCGCGCGGCCCAGCGCCATGCCGGACGCCGCGACGATGCCGGGCAGCAGGCGTCTCATGCGCCCTCGTCGAACTTGCGCTCGAACAGCTCGACGACCGCATTCATCGCCTGGTCCTCGTCCGGACCGTCCGCGCGAATCGTCAGTGGCGTGCCGATGCCGGCCGCCAGCATCATCACGCCCATGATGCTTTTTGCATTGACCTCGCGCGTGCCGTTGACCAATGTCACCGTCGAGCGGAAACCCTGCACGAGCTGCACCAGCTTGGCCGACGCGCGCGCGTGCAGGCCGAGCTTGTTGCTGACGGTGATCTGGCGTTCCTGCATGCGCGAGCGTCCACTGGAATGGACGCTACGGTATCAAACGTGAGCGGTGAGCGGTGGAGGCCGTGAGCGGTGATTGGTGAGCGGTGAGCGGTAAAGCTCGCAAGTTTTAAGCTCTTTCCGCTGACCGCTGACCGCTGACCGCTGACCGCTGACCGCTGACCGCTGACCGCTGACCGCTCACACCTTGTCGATGCAAATCCCGCCCTTGCCGCCGCTGGCCGCGACTTCGGCCAGTTCGTCCAGCGGTTTGTCGGCGTAATTCAACACGCGCAACAGCATCGGCAGGTTCAAGCCGGAGACACAACGCGCATGCACGCCGACATGGCCGAGCTTGTGCGCGACGTTGCAGGGCGTGGCGCCGTACAAGTCCGACAGCACCAGCACGCCCGCGCCCGCGTCGAGCGCGCGCGCGGCGGCGGCGGTTGCGGAAAGCGTGCGGGCGGGATCGGCGCAGTCGCCGATCTCGACCACGTCCACTTTCAGCGGCAGACGCGGCATCACGTGGCGCGCGGCATCCACCAGCGCGTTGCCGATCGCGTGGTGGGTGATCAGCAGCACGCCGACGTGGATGTCGGGTTCGCACGCGTGCAGGGGGAGGGCGGGGTTCATGGCAAGCCCGTAATTCTATATGCGGCAGCGGGGCGATTTTTGCAAGAACCGCTCCAGGGTGGCTGAGCGGATTGCAAAGCGTAGCGAGCGAAGGGAGGTTGCGCGACGCCGGAGCGCAGGAACCGGAGCGTACACGTCAGTACGTGAGGATTCCGAGCACCGCCGGCGTGCAAGCTGCCGAGCGCAGTAGCTTTGCAACCGCTCATGTCAGTTCAGCTCGCGGTGAAAGGTCAGCACCTGCTCGCGCGAGGCGCGGAAATGCTCCGCCAGGCGTTCAGCCAGATAAACCGAGCGGTGCCGGCCGCCGGTACAGCCGATCGCCACGGTCAGGTAGTTCTTGTCTTCGCCTTCGAAGCGCGGCAGCCATTCTTCAAGCAGACCGATGATGTCGCGCAGGAAGTTGTCCACCAGCGGCTGCGCGGCGAGGAATTCGCGCACCGCGGCGTCCTTGCCCGAGAGCGGGCGAAGGCGCGGATCCCAGTTCGGATTGGGCAGGCAGCGCGCGTCGAACACGAAATCCGAATCGGTCGGCAAGCCGCGCCGGTAGGCGAAGGATTCGAACAATAGCGTGGTGCCGCCGTCCGACGCGCTGAAACCAGTCGCGATCGCGCGCCGCAACTGGTGCACGTTCATTTCGCTGGTGTCGATCACGCGATCGGCGATCGCCGCCAGCGGACGCAAGCGGCGGCGTTCCTCGGCGATCGCATCGGGCAGCGAGCGCTTGCCGGAAAGCGGGTGCTTGCGCCGCGTTTCCGAGTAACGCTTGAGCAGCACTTCCTCGTTGCTGTCGAGGAACAACAACTCCACCTGCGCGCCGGTTTCCACCAGTGTCGAGAGCGCTTCGGGAAGGCGTTCCAGATCGCCGCGGCTGCGTACGTCCACGCCCACCGCGATGCGCGCCATCGCCACGCGCTCGCCGCCGGTGAGCGCCGCCACCAGCGCCGGCAGCAGCGTGGTCGGCAGGTTGTCCACGCAGTAGAAGCCGAGGTCCTCGAACGCGCGCAGCGCCACCGTCTTGCCCGCGCCGGACAGTCCGGAGAGCACGATCACGCGCGGATGCGTCGGTTCTTCTGAAGTGTTAGTCGAGGCCATGCTGTTGTTGAAAACTGTGGCCATGGACGGCCACTTTTAGTGTTTCATTGATTCCAATTAGCTAATTTCCGAAGTTCTCCCTTCGAGCAGCGATCAGGGGTGATCGCAACTATTTGATCCCGTTGACCATGAAAGCTTGTCTGTCGATGAACACCTGTGCCGGATCCAGACCCTTGGATTTCAGCATGTGGCTGCGCACGGCCGCCTCGACCAGCACGGCGAGATTGCGCCCGGGCGCCACCGGCACGGTGATCTGCGGCACCTTCACGTCCATCACCTCGCGCC
>DAIOUL010000092.1:0-8819 GCA_036759545.1 Rhodanobacteraceae bacterium | reverse complement strand
CGCAGACGATGCGCGATTCGCGCGGTTTGCCGCCGGGCACTTCGTACCAGGGATACAGGCCGGCCGGTTGCGTGCCGGGCGCGCCGTTGGCTTCGAAGTCGATCCGGCCGCGCACGTCGCAGTAGCGCATGCGCGTCAGGATGTTGATCGCCGCGCGCAGGCGATCCTGTCCGTGCAGCTTCGACGACCAGCGCGAAGGCTTGTTGCCGAACATCCGCGCCAGCAGCCCGCGATGTCCCGGCCCGCGCAGTGCGCGTTCGACCTCATTGCCGATGCGCAGCGCCTGCTTCAGCGTCCAAGACGGCGCGATGCCGGCGTGCACCAGTGTGAAATTCAGCGTCTCGTCGTGATGGATCAGCTTGCAGTGGCGCAGCCAGTCGATCAGCGTCTCGCCGTCTTCGGCTTCCAGCACGCGGCGCAGGTCGGGATTGACGCGGATCTTCGCCTCGGCGCTGCGCTGCGCCACCGCCAGCAATGAGAGATCATGATTGCCGAGCACGACGATGCAGCGCTCGCGAATGCCGTGCACCAGCCGCAGCACTTCCAGCGATTCGCCGCCGCGGTTGACCAGGTCGCCGCAGAACCACAGCGTGTCGGCGACCGGATCGAAGTTCAGGCGATCCAGCAGGCGTTGCAGTTCGGGGTAGCAGCCTTGCACATCGCCGATCGCGTAGACGGCCATGCGCGGCGGCCCTCAGTGCAGGGTTCGCGGCACCGACAACACGAATTCCGGAATCGGCGTTTGGAAATCGGTGCCGTCGTCGGCGTGCAGGAAATATTCGCCGCGCATGGTGCCGACGGCGGTCGCCAGCACCGCGCCGGAGGTGTAGCTATAGCCTTCACCGGGTTGCAGCCGCGGCTGTTCGCCGACCACGCCGTCGCCGCGCACTTCCTCGATCTTGCCGTTGGCGTCGGTGATCACCCAGTGGCGCGACAGCAGCCGCGCCGGCACCTCGCCGACGTTGCGCAGCGTGATGGTGTAGGCGAACACGTAGCGGTCGGCTTCCGGCTGCGACTGTTCGACCACGAAGCGCGTGTCCACCGACACTTCGATCGCGTAGGGCAGGTTGTCGTCCCGTTCCGGCATGCGCGAGATTGTCCGCGAGGAATGGCCTACCGGCAAGTCTCCTGGCCCTCCGTTTTGGATACCGACAGGCAAACTACCGTTCGTGATTCGGTGCCCCATCATGATGCTTAGCCGTACGCGCCAGCACCACGTACTCTTGCGGATCGAGCGTTTCGGCGCGCGCGCGCGGATCGATGCCGGCGGCGCGGATCGCGTCCGCATCCAGTGTTCCGGATAGCGCATTCGCCAGCGTCTTGCGGCGCCGGCCGAACGCCGCGCGCACGATGTTCGCGATCGCGGGCATGAGCGGCGCTTCCGGCAACTGCGATTCCGGGCGCGGGATCAGGCGCACCACCGCCGACTCCACTTTCGGCGGCGGCCGGAACGCGCCGGCCGGAACGCGCAGCAGCGGTTCGACGGTGCAGGCCAGTTGCAGCATTACGCTCAGACGTCCATACGTCTTGCTGCCCGGCGCTGCGGCCATGCGATCCACCACTTCCTTCTGCAGCATGAAGTGCATGTCGGCGATCGCGTGTGCGTGCTTGAGGCAATGGAAAAGAATCGGTGACGAAACGTAGTAGGGCAGGTTGCCGGCCAACCGCACTTTCTTGTCACCGGCCAGCGCCGCGAGATCGGTTTCCAGCACGTCGGCATGGAGGATCGTCAGCTTGCCGTGCGCTTGCGCTTTCTCGCGCAGTGGTTCGATCAGCTCGTCGTCGAGTTCGATCGCGGTCAGCGCGCGAGCCTTGTCCAGCAGCGGCAGGGTCAGTGCGCCTTCGCCCGGGCCGATTTCGACGATGTGCTCGCCGGGTTTCGGATCGATCGCCGCGACGATCCGCTCGATGATCCCGCGCTCGTGCAGGAAGTGCTGGCCGTAGCGTTTCTTCGGTCGCGACATCGGATCAAAGCTGCGACGCAGTGAGCCAGGAGAGCTTGTCTTTGACCTTGCGCAGCCAGGGACGATTGCGCCATTGCCCCAGCGTCACTTCGCGCGATTGCGCGAGATCCTGTTCGAACACCTGCGTCATGCGTGCGGCGAAATCGGCGTCGTACACATTGAGGTTGGCCTCGTCGTTGAGCTTGAACGAGCGCTCGTCGAAGTTGGCAGAACCGATCATGGTGAGATAGCCATCCACTATCATCATTTTGCTGTGGAACATCGCGGGCTGGAAACGATAGATGCGCCCGCCTGCCGCCAGCACTTCGCCCCATTCGTCCTGCGAAGCGTCCATCACGATGTGGCTGTCGATGTGTTCGCCCGGCACGATGATGCGCAGCTTCACGCCGCGCTTCATCGCGGCCTGCAATGCGTTCTGCACCAGATCGCCCGGGATGAAATACGCGGCTTCGAGGTCGATCGACTTGCGTGCGGCGGCGATGCACAGCAGGTACATCAACTGCATGTTCTCGCTGCCGCTGTCGGGCGAGGACGAGAACATCTGCGCGGCGGCGTTGCCCTGCGCCGGCAGCGGCGGAAAATAATCCGGACCGAACAGCGCGTCGCCGGTGACGGTGATCCAGTTGTCCTCGAACACCGCCTGCATCTGCGCAACCACCGGGCCTTCCACTTCGAACTGCATGTCGCGCCAGTGGTCGGGTCTGGTCGCGTTGCCCGCCCATTCGTCTGCGATGCCGATGCCGCCGGTGAAGCCGACGCGGCCGTCCACCACCAGGATCTTGCGGTGGTCACGGTTGTTCAGGCGGTCCAGCGTCCACCAGTGCACCGGATGGAAAAATTTCAGTTGCGCGCCGGACGCCCGCAGTTCACGTTCGCTTTCGTCGGAAATCTTGTGGCCGCCGATGCCGTCCAGCAGCACGTGCACGGCTACGCCGGCGCGCGCGCGTTCGGCCAGCGCGTGCACGAAATCGCGCCCGACTTCGCCCGACCAGTAGATGTAGCTTTCGAAATCGACCGACTTCTGCGCCGAGCGGATCGCCGCCAGCATGGCGGGGAAGGATTCGGCGCCGTTCTGCAGCGCGGTCACACGGTTGCCGCCGACCACCATCGGTCCGGGCAGGTTGGACGCCTCGTAGCGGAATTGCGCGCTCTCGACCGGACTGGCGTGGCGGATGTCGCGCGCCAGCAGCGTTTCTTCCGGTACTAGGTTGGCGATGGCGAACGCCACGGCGGCCGTGGCGACGACGCTCATGAAGATGATGGCGATCCGCACCGCCCAACGTGATTTCATCCGCGCGCACCCTCCTGTGACCGCGCGATCATCACACGATCCGAGCGAGCGCGTCGATCCGCGGGCGCTTGCGTTGAAACCCGCGCCGCCGGCGCGCAGAATGGCGCGATCCGTGCCGCGAGGGGATACGAGATGCGCTTCCGTGCCTTGGGTTTTGCTGCGCTCTTCGTTTCAGTAGCCGCACTCGCGGCTTCCGCGCCGATTGCGGGCTTTCCGCCGAAATTGCCCAGTGCCGATCTGGTGCTGCGCAATGGGGTGATCGCCACGCTCGACCCGCTGCAGCCGCAGGTGCAGGCGATTGCGATCCGCGATGGCCGCATCGAAGGGATCGGTTCGGATGCGGAAATGGCGCGATACATCGGACCGAAAACACAGACGCTCGATCTGCGCGGCGCCTTCGTCACGCCCGGTTTCATCGAAGGCCACGGGCATCTGATGGATACCGGCCACGCGTTGATGGAACTCGACCTCGGCAAGGCGCCCAACTGGGACGCAATCGTCGCGATGGTGAAAGCCGCCGTCGCCAAAGCGAAACCAGGACAGTGGATCGTCGGCAGCGGCTGGCATGAGGGCAAATGGAAGCCCGTGCCGCAGCCGAACATCGAAGGACTGCCGCTGCCGGCGAGCCTCGATGCGGTGTCGCCGAACAATCCCGTGCTGCTGAACCACACCAGCGGCCACGGCATCTACGTCAACGCGATGGCGCTGAAGCTCGCCGGCATTACGCGCAACACGCCCGATCCGCCCGGCGGCACCATCGTGCGCGACAAACAGGGCAATCCGATCGGCATGTTGCGCGACACCGCGAGCGATCCGGTATACGCCGCCTACCAGCGCTATCTCGACAAGCTGCCGCCGCAGGAAGAGCAGGCGCGCCGCGAACGCGCGCTGCAACTCGCGATCCAGAACGAAATCAGCAAGGGCATTACCGGTTTCGTGGACATGGGCGAGGATTTCGAAACCATCGACTGGCTGAAGCAGCAAGCCGAAAAGGGAATTCCGTTGCGGCTGTACGTCAACGTCGGCGGCGAGAAGGTTGCTGATCTCGACAAGCACCTCGCGCAATACCGCACGATCGGCTACGCGGACGATCACTTCACCGTGCGCGGCATCGGCGAGGTATTGTCCGACGGCGCGCTGGGCACGCGCAGCGGCTGGATGCTGAAGCCCTACAGCGACACGCCCGACATCATCGGCAAGAACGTGGTGCCGATGGCCGATATCGACAGCATGGCGCGGATCGCCGCGCGCGACGACTTCCAGCTTTCGGTGCACGCGATAGGCGACCGCGCCAACCGCGAGGTGCTGGATCTGTTCCAGAAGATTTTCGAGCAGGATCCGGCCGCGCACGCGCTGCGCTGGCGGATCGAACACGCGCAGCATCTCGATCCCGCCGACATCCCGCGCTTCGCGCAACTGGGCGTGATCGCCTCGATGCAATCCATCCACGCCTGTTCCGATGCGCCGGTGGTGGTGCCGCGCTTGGGCGAGCAGCGCGCGAAGCAGGGTGCGTACGTCTGGCATTCGCTGATTGAATCCGGTGCGATGGTGCTGGACGGCAGCGACACCGACGTGGAAGACACCAATCCCATTCCCGGTTTTTATTGCGCGGTCACGCGCCGCGAAGGCAACGGCACGCTGTTCTTTCCGGAGCAGGTGAAGACGCGCGAGGAAGCGCTGCGCGACTACACCTGGAACAACGCCTACGCGGTGTACGAAGACAAAGATCTGGGTTCGCTCACGGTCGGCAAGCGCGCGGACATGGACGTGTTCTCGGGGAATCTGCTGACCATTCCGGCCGACGACATCCTGCGCACGCGCGTGCTGTACACCATCGTCGGCGGCAAGATCGTCTACAAGAAAGACGGCGCGGAGAACTGGCGCAGCGGACAGTTGTTCGAACCGATGCCGGAGTTCAATCACGTGGATTGAGCCGCAGAAGTGCGTCTGCTCTTAGCCCTCCCCTTCAAGGGGAGGGTTGGGTGGGGATGGTTTTCAAGTCACCGATCAGCACCATCCCCATCCCGGCCGGTGCTAGGCTCGGACTTCCTGTCCTCGCCAAGCAACCCGGCCCTTCGCTCCTGCTCCGGGCGCTCGCTGCGCGCGAACCTTCGATTTGCGAACGCGCAGCTTCGCCCTTGAAGGGGAAGGAGCAAAGCACGCTTACAATGCGCCCTCGTTACTCGTCTCCCTTCTCTGCTTGAAAAAATCCGACTTCCACTACGACCTGCCGCCCGAGCTGATCGCGCAGGAGCCCTTGCGCGAGCGCAGCGCCAGCCGGTTGCTGGTTCTGGATGCCGCGCGCGGGGAATGGCAGGACCGCATGTTCCGCGAACTGCCGCTACTGTTGCGCGCGGGCGACCTGCTGGTGTTCAACGACACGCGCGTACTGCCGGCGCGGCTGTTCGCGCGCAAGGAATCCGGCGGCGCGGTCGAAATCCTGCTTGAGCGCATCACCGGCGCGCACAGCGCCAGCGCGCAACTCGGCGTCAGCCGCAAGCCGCGCGAAAGTTCGCAACTGGTACTGGATGATGGCACGCGCGTGCGCGTGCTGGGACGCGACGGTCCGTTCTTCGAATTGCATTTCGAATCCGGTGAACCGCTGGAAAAACTGCTGGCGCGGATCGGACGCATGCCGCTGCCGCCGTACATCACGCGCGAAGCGCAGGCAAGCGACGCGGAGCGCTACCAGACCGTGTACGCGCGCGCACCGGGCGCGGTGGCCGCACCGACCGCCGGACTGCATTTCGATCGGCCGCTGCTGGACGAACTGCGCGCACGCGGAATCGATTTCGGCTACGTCACCTTGCACGTCGGCGCGGGTACGTTCCAGCCGGTGCGCAGCGAGCGCGTGGAAGACCACGAGATGCACCGCGAGTGGTTGAATGTCGGCGCGGAACTGGTGGAGAAAATCCGCGCGACGCGCGCGCGCGGCGGCCGCGTGATCGCGGTCGGCACCACGGTGGTGCGCGCGCTGGAAGCCGCGCGCGCCGGCGGCGAACTGAAGCCTTTCGCTGGCGAAACCCGCATCTTCATCGTGCCGGGCTACCGGATCGAAAGCATCGACGCGCTGATCACCAATTTCCACCTGCCCGAATCCACGCTGCTGATGCTGGTGTCGGCGTTCGCCGGGCGCGAGTTGATTCTCGCGGCGTACAAGCATGCGGTCGAACAGCGCTATCGGTTCTTCTCTTATGGCGATGCGATGTTGATCTGGCCACGAGGTGCGCAGGCATGAGCGCGCTGCGATTCGAAACGCTGGCCATCGATGGCCCCGCCCGTCGCGCGCGCATCACGCTGCCGCGCGGCACGATCGACACGCCGTGCTTCATGCCGGTCGGAACCTACGGTTCGGTGAAGGCGATGACGCCGCGCGATCTGAAGGAAGTCGGCGCGCAGATCGTCCTCGGCAACACGTTCCATCTCTGGCTGCGGCCGGGGCTGCAAGTGATCGAAAAATTCGGCGGCCTGCATCGCTTCATCGGCTGGAACGGCCCGATCCTCACCGACTCCGGCGGCTTCCAGGTTTTTTCGTTGAGCGAGCGCGGCAAGATCACGGAAGAGGGCGCGACCTTCGCTTCGCCGGTGGATGGCGCACGCGTGTTCCTCTCGCCCGAAGAATCGATGCGTATCCAGACGGTGCTGGATTCCGACATCGTGATGGCTTTCGACGAATGTCCGCCGGTGCTGGAAAACGGCGCGCCGGCCACGCACACGCGCGTGCGCGAGTCGATGGAATTGTCCATGCGCTGGGCCGCGCGTTCGCGTCGCGCGTTCGATGATCTGCAAAATCCCAATGCGCTGTTCGGCATCGTGCAGGGCGGGGTGCACGCCGACTTGCGCGCGCAGTCGGCGCGCGAGCTGATCGACATCGGCTTCGACGGTTATGCGATCGGCGGCCTGGCGGTCGGCGAATCCGAAGCCGAGCGCAATGCCACGCTGGATGCGGTCGTGCCGTTGCTACCGCAAGACAGGCCGCGCTATCTGATGGGCGTGGGCCGGCCGCAGGATATCGTGGAAGCCGTGCGCCGCGGCATCGACATGTTCGATTGCGTGATGCCGACGCGCAACGCGCGCAACGGCTTCATGTTCACCCGATCCGGCACGCTGCGCATCCGCAACGCGCAGTACGCGCAGGACACGCGCGTCATAGAAGAAGGTTGCGAGTGCTACGCCTGCACGAACGGATTCTCGCGCGCGTACCTGCGGCATCTCGACCGCTGCAACGAAATCCTCGGCTGCCAGCTCGCCACGATCCACAACCTGCATTTCTATTTGAGATTGATGCACGAATTGCGCGCGGCGATCGAAGCCGGGAAGCTGGAGGATTACGTTGCAAGTTTCTACGCAGCATTCTGCAACGGCGATGCAGAACCATCCCCGTCCCGGCCTTCCCCTTGAAGGGGAAGGAGACAAGCGCGCAGCTCTAGCCCTCCCCTTCAAGGGAGATGCTGCGCGCTTGCGAACCGCAGGTTCGCGCGCAGCGAGCGCCCGGAGCAGGAGCGAAGGGCGGGGTTGCTTGGCGAGGACAGGAAGTCCGAGCCTAGCAACGGTTGGGTGGGGATGGTGTTGGTAATCCGCTTTTCGAGGTGCGAGGCTCTACGCATACAAATCCGTCGCCAGCGAGCGCGCTTCGGTTTGCGAATGGTTCTGCAACCGGATGAGTCCATGCGCGCAAAGGCGGTGCAAGGCCGAAAGCGGACGCGGGTCGGCCTGCGCGCGCAGCGACCATTCCGCGTGCCGTGCCAGCAGCGCGGCGGCGAACGCGCGCGCGCAGGTGACGGCCACGCCGCGCGCCATGGCTTCATTGCTCGCGTTGCGCAAACGGGTTTCCACGGCGGCCAGCGCCTGTTCCGCCAATTGCGCGGCGGCTGCGACTTCGTTGCCTTGCGCCTGAGTCAACAGGCCTCGCAGCGCGTTTTGCAGGGGTGCCGTGCCGTGTTTCCGCAACGCAGCCAGCGCATCGAGCGCCTGCACGTTGCCGGCGCCTTCCCAGATCGGGAATACCTGCCCATCGCGCAGCAGTTGCGGAATGCCGCTGTCCTCCAGATAACCCATGCCGCCGAAAGCTTCAACGGTTTCCGAAGCAATGCGCACCACGAGATTTCCGGTCCACAGCTTTGCCAGCGGCGTCAGGATGCGGAATAGGTGCTGTTGCTCTTCGCTCGCCTGGCGCGCCTGCACGCGGCCCATCAATTCGGCGACATGGAAGACCAACTGGAAAGACGCTTCGAACTCCGCCTGCATCGAGGCCAGCATGTCTGCGTACAGCGGCTGCTCGATCAGCGGCTTTCCGAACACGATGCGCCGCTGCGCGTAGTCGCGGATCAACGCGATGCAGCGGCGCATGGTCGCGAGCGCGCCGACCGAATTCCAAAGGCGCGTCACCTGCAGCACCGGCACGACCGCGCGCACGCCGTGCGCGGGCTCGCCGACCAGCGTCGCGGGCGCGTCGTTCAAATGGATTTCAGCGGTCGGCAATTCACGCGTGCCGAGCTTGTCCTTCAGGCGATCGATGCGGATGCCGTTCCAGTCGCCGCGTTCGTCGCGCGTTTCCAGATAGA
>DAIOUL010000091.1:0-8891 GCA_036759545.1 Rhodanobacteraceae bacterium | reverse complement strand
CGGAATGCACGCCTTCGCTGAGCACGCTGACGGTGAAATTGCCGCCGGTCATGCCACGCAGCGAGGTGGTCAGCCACAGTTGTTCGTAGCTGCCGCAGCCGGAATCCAGGCACACCACCAGCGAAGGATCGCCGATCCTTTCCGCCAGATGATCGACATAGAAAGGCAGATCGTAGCTGCCGGATTCCTCGCAGGCCTCGATCATCACCACGCAGCGCGCGTGTGGGATCTTCTGCTCGCGCAGCGCCAGCAGCGCCGAGAGCGAACCGAAGATCGCGTAACCGTCGTCCGCGCCGCCGCGCCCGAACAGCTTGTCGCCTTTCAGCACCGGCGTCCACGGACCCAGGCCCTCGCTCCAGCCGGTCATTTCCGGCTGCTTGTCCAGGTGTCCGTACAGCAGCACGCAATCGGTGCGCGATGCGCCTTCGCCGAATGCCGGCACGTCGATGAAGATCAGCGGCGTGCGGCCGGGCAAACGCACCACTTCCAGCGTGGAACCGGGCAATGCACCCAGCTTGCCGCGGGCCCAGGTCTCCATCAGCTTGACCGCATCGTCCATGTAGCCGTGCTCCACCCATTGCGGATCGAACAGCGGCGACTTGTTGGGAATGCGGATGTAATCGGTGATCTGCGGCACGACCTCGTCGTCCCAGATCCCGCCGACGAAATCCTGGAGTTTGCTGGCGTCCATCCACTTCCTCCGCTGACACACGAACCTCGCAGTGTATCAGCCCGCGTGTCGGCTATTTCCGACAACGCGCTGCAGCAGCCACGGACGCACGCCGCGGCGTCGGCCGGCAGCGCCACGCCGCGACGGTGCGGATGATTTGCACACGCCGGAACCACGGCGCACATGGCCATCATCCAAGGAGACTCGACATGATCCGCAACACCCTCGCCGCGCTGGCGCTCACGCTCGCCTGCGCCCTGCCCGCTTTCGCCGCCACGCCGGTGGACATCAACCACGCCGACGCGGCCACCATCGCCAGCTCGCTCGACGGCATCGGGTTGAGCAAGGCGCAAGCGATCGTCGCCTGGCGCGATTCGCACGGCGTGTTCAAGTCGGTGGACGACCTGCGCCAGGTGAAAGGCATCGGCGACAAGACCCTGCAGCGCAACCGTGAGGCGATTCGCCTCTCCGGCGGCGCCAAGGTCGCGGCCACCGCCCAACCTGTGACGAAGGCCGGCAAAGCGCGCACGCGCAAGCAGTGACGTTGCGCTCCGGGGTGGCCGCGCGCGCTAAACTCGCGCGCCGCCATTCCGGAATTCGACGTGATCCTGCCGCGCTATCGCATCGGTGCTTCCACCATCCCCGGCGCCGGACTCGGATTGTTTCTGGAAGAGTCCGTGCAACGCGGACGCGTGGTGATCGCGCCGGACGGCATCGGCAGCACGCATAGTTTCGAGCAATTGCGCGGCGTCCCGGAACTCGCCGCGCAACTGCACACCGCGGTGCGCTGGTTCGAAGACCATTACACGCTCTCACCGAACTGGCCGGACGAGTGCTACGTCAACCATGATTTCGAACCGAACGGGTTGTGGCATCTGGGCTTCGTGTTTGCGGGCCGCGATCTCGCCATCGGCGAGGAAGTGACGATCGACTATCGCCATCTGCTCGGGCCCGGCGAAGAGGAAAACTTCCGCGATGCGCGCACCGGCGCGCCGATCGTCGGCCTGCCTTGGCGCGAAAGCCTGCTCGCTACCAGCCGCGCGCTGGCGGCCTTGCTGGCGTGAGCATTCAATGAGCGCGCAGGTGTTACAGCCGCTGCCCGCGGGGTCGCGCCGCATCGAACGCTGGGCGAATGGCCTGGGGCAAACGGAGGTGCTGCTGCGCGAACCGGACCAGGCGGACTGGCGCGTTCGCGTCAGCATCGCCCGCGTCGAGCAGGACGGCCCGTTTTCGGAATTGCCGAATATCCAGCGCCTGTTGGTGCCGCTGGACGCGGCGATGGAATTGCGGTTCGCCGACGGCCGCATGCTGCGCGCAAACCGTTTCGGCGCATTGCGTTTCGACGGCGCGCCGGCTCCGTTCGGTGTATTGCCCGAAGGGCCGACACGCGATTTCAACCTGATGCTGCGGAACGGTGCGCGCGGGGAACTGTTCGCGCGCACGCTGGTCGATTCGCAGGTTTTGCTGCCGGAACCCGGCGTGCGCTGGCTGGTCTATGTCAACCGCGGCGAGGTCCGCATCGGCTGCGGAGAAAACTCGCTGGAGCTGGCAGCCGACGACGCGGCGCTGCTCGAGTTTCCGGAAACCGGGGGCACCCGTGCGGCCGTCGAAGGCGGTGGAGAAATCGTGCTCGCCAAGTTGTATTGTTGATCCCGGTCACCAGTCCCTCGCCATGCGCATCCTGGTCGTCGAAGATGATGCCGCCATCGCCGATGCGGTGTGCGATGCGCTGAAGCGCGGCGGCCACAGCGTCGATCATCTCGCCGACGGCCGGCAGGCATTGACCGCGTTGCGCGAACATGCCTTCGCGCTGGTAGTGCTGGATCTGGGTTTGCCGGGTGCCGAAGGCGGCGAGGTCCTGCACAAGCTGCGTTCCGACGCCGACCCGGTGCCGGTGCTGGTGATCACCGCCCGCGAGGAACTGGATCAGCGCGTGCGCGCGTTGGACCTCGGCGCCGACGATTACCTGGTGAAGCCGTTCGCGCTGGCCGAGTTCGAAGCCCGTGTGCGCGCGCTGTTGCGCCGCCGCGCATCGCAAGGCGTGCCGCTGCTGCGGATCGGCGATCTTTCGATCGACCTCGCCGGCCGACGCGCTTTGCTTGAAGGAGCGCCGCTGGAACTCACCGCGCGCGAATTCGGCCTGCTGGAAGCGCTGCTGCCGCGGCGCGGCCGCGTCACCAGCCGCGAGCAGTTGGTCGAGACGCTGTGCAAGTGGGACGAAACACTGTCCGACAACGGGCTCGACATCGCGGTCTACCGCCTGCGTCGCAAGCTGGCCGGCAGCGGCGTGCAACTGCGCACCGTGCGCGGCCTCGGTTACCTGCTCGAAGAAGGCGATGAATAGTCCGAGCCTGCGGCGGCGGCTCTTGCTGTTCGTCGCGCTGCCGCTTTGCGCTGTGCTGGTCTGCGGCGCGGCGTTGACCTACGGACTCGCACTGTTCTACGCGAACCGCGTATACGACCGCTGGTTGCTGGATTCGGCGCGCGCGCTGGGCCAACTGGTCAACAGCGACGCAGGACGGAACGAATTGTCGGATCAGGCGCGCATCCTGCTGCAATACGATCCGTTCGACCGCGTGGTGTACGCGGTGCGCAGCACGCGTTACGGATTGCTGGCCGGCGACAAGTCGCTGCCGCAACCGAGGGCCGCCGCGCCGCAACCCGATCCGATCTATTCCAGTTTCGATGTCGGCGACCACACCATGCGGATGGTGTCGGTGCTGATCGCCAACCAGGACGACCCGCACGACACTTTGGTGGTGTCCGCCGCGGAAACCGTGCGCAAGCGTCATCTGCTGGCGCGCGAACTGCTGACCGCCACCGTGCCGATCGAACTGGCGCTGATCCTGCTGGCGATGGGGCTGGTGTGGTTCGGCGTCAATCACGGTCTGCGCGTGCTGGATCCGCTTGCGCGCGAACTCCGCCTGCGCCACGCCGGCGATCTTTCCCCGTTGCGCACCAGCGATGTGCCGCTGGAGGTGCAACCGTTGGTGACGACCATCGATGCGCTGCTCGGCCGCGTGGAAAAAATGCTGGCGCAGCAGCAGCGCTTCATCGCCGACGCCGCGCATCAGTTGCGCACGCCGCTTGCAGGGCTGCGCTTGCAGGCCGAACGCGCATTGGCCGACCCGCGTCCGGAAGCCGTGCGGGACGCGCTGATGCATGTCGAGCGCCTGTCCGCCGGCACCGCGCGAGCGGCCGGACAATTGCTGGCGCTGGCTCGCGCGCAGGCGCCCGACGATGCGATCGCGGCGCGGGAAATGGATTTGGCCGAACTGGTGCGCGACGAAGTCGCCGCGCGCGTGCCGGCGGCGCTGTCGCAACACGCCGATCTCGGCTACAGCGGCCCGGCGCACGGCGTGCCCCTATTGGGCGACGCGGCACTGCTGCGCGAGCTGCTCGGCAACCTGATCGACAATGCCTTGCGTTACGGGCGCCGCGACGGCGTAGTCACGGTGTCGCTGCAGCCCGGCGACAATGGCGAAACACTGTTGACCGTCGCCGACGACGGGCCTGGCGTTCCGGCACACCTGTGGCCGCGATTGGGAGAACGCTTCTTCCGTGTCGATGGCGACCGCCGCGACGGCAGCGGACTGGGATTGGCCATCGTGCGCGAAATCGCCGAACGTCACGGCGCCATGGTGGATTTCGGTGCGGGTTCCGAAGGACGGGGATTGCGCGTCGAAGTGCGATTCCCCGCGAGAAGACAAGCCTGACCGCTTATCTGTCGTCGCGCGTGTAGATCATCCCGGCTTCGACGTGCACCGGAAACACTTCGATCGGCACCACCGCGGGCGGCGCGGTCACCGAACCATCGCGCAGATCGAAACGCGCGCCGTGACGCGGGCATTCGACTTCGAATCCGTGCAACTCGCCGCCGGCCAGCTCGCCGCCGTCGTGCGTGCAGGTGTCCTCGACCGCGTAATACTCGCCTTCGATGTTGTACACGGCGATTGCGGTATCGCCGTCCCACACCACGCGGAATTCGCCGGGCAGCAGTTCGGAAACGGAGCAGACGGGAACCCAATCCGTCATGCGGCATTTCCATTCAACGATTTCGTCAGCCATTCGAAACGCAAGTCGGGACGTTTCGGGATCCCGAAGCGTTCGTCGCCATAAGGAAACGGCTTGTATTCGCCGGTGCGCCGGTAGCCGCGGCGTTCGTACCACGCGATCAGCGAATCCCGGATGTCGATCACGCTCATGCGCATTTGTTTGCACCCCCATTCTTCGCGCGCGACGCGTTCGGCTTCGGTCAGCAACGCGCGGCCGATGCCCGCGCCTTGCAGATTCGGACGCACCGAGAACATGCCGAAGTAACCGCTCGGCACGCCATCGTGGTTCTGTTTTTCGAGCAGACAGCAGGCCAGCAATTCGCCTTCGCGTTCCGCCAGCAGTATGCGAGCATCGTCGCGCGCGATAAGCTCAGTAACTTCTTCGATATCGGTGCGCTGGCCCTCCAGGAAATCCGCCTCCGTGGTCCAGCCTGCGCGGCTGGCTTCGCCGCGATAGGCGGATTCCGTCAGCGCGACCACCGCTTCGATGTCTGCCGCGGTGGCGCGGCGAAACTTCAGCGTGTTTTCGGCCTCGACCGTGCCCATCGTTCAGGCGAGCAGTTTGCGTACGCGCGCGATCGACGCGACCAGCGCGTCGATTTCTTCGGTGGTGTTCCAGAACGCCAGCGACGCACGCGCGGTAGCCGGCACGCCGTAGAACTGCATCAGCGGATGCGCGCAATGATGCCCCGAGCGCACCGCGATGCCTTCCTGATCCAGCAGCGTGGCCAGATCGTGCGCGTGCACGCCCTCGATCAGGAATGAAATCACGGCCGCCTTTTCCTTCGCCGTGCCGATGATGCGCAAGCCGGGGACTTCCTGCAGCGCTTCCGTTGCGTAGCCCAGCAATTCGCGCTCGCGTGCGGCGATGTTCGCCATGCCGATGTTCTGCAGATAATCCACCGCCGCGCCCAGGCCGGCGAAGCCCGCGATATTGGGCGTGCCCGCTTCGAATTTGTGCGGCGGATCGGCGAAGGTGGTGCCGCTGAACTTCACCTCGCGGATCATCTCGCCGCCGCCGAAAAACGGCGGCATCGATTCGAGATGCTCTCGTTTCGCCCACAACGCGCCGGTGCCGGTCGGGCCGCACATTTTGTGACCGGTTATGGCGTAAAAATCGCAACCGAGCGAGGCAACGTCCAGCGGCAGGTGCGGCGCGGCCTGCGAACCGTCGACCAGCAGCGGGATGCCACGTTTGCGGCACTCTCGCGCCAATTTCTTCACAGGATTGATGGTGCCGAGCACGTTGGAAACGTGCGTCACGCAGACGAGTTTCACTTCGCTCGTCAGCGCCTCCACGAATTTCTCGACGATCAGTTCGCCGGATTCCGTGATCGGGGCTACTTTCAGATGCGCACCACTGCGCTCGCAGACCAGTTGCCACGGCACGATGTTGGCATGGTGTTCCATGGTGGTGACGAGAATGGCGTCGCCTGCTTTCAGGCGAGGCAGCGCATAACTGTAGGCGACCAGATTGATCGCCTGCGTGGTGCCGGAGGTCAGCACGATCTGGTCGCGGTGTGCCCCTAGAAACGAAGCGAGCTTGCTACGCGCACCCTCGTACAACGCGGTGGATTCGCTGCCGAGCTGGTGCACCGCGCGCGAAACGTTGGCGTTGTGCTCGCGGTAGAAATGATCCACCGCTTCGATCACGCCCGCCGGCTTCTGCGAGGTGTTGGCGCTGTCCAGATAGACCAGCGGCTTGCCGTGCACTTGACGCGCGAGCAGAGGAAAATCGTCGCGAACGCGCTGCCAGTCGATTCGCGAACCATCACTCGCGCGCTGCACGATGGGCGCGGCGGTACTCATGCTCCCGCACTCCGCGGCAAATGCGCCAGCAGCAGCGCATCGCAATGCTCACGCAATGCCTGCGGTTCGATACCGCTCAATGCCGCCGCGCAGAACGCGCGCACCAGCAGCATGCGCGCCGCTTCCGCCGGCAGCCCGCGCGAGCGCAGGTAGAACAGCGCGCGCTCGTCCAGTTGTCCGACCGTCGCGCCGTGCGCGGCTTTCACTTCATCCGCGTGTATTTCCAGCGCGGGGCGCGTATCGATTTCGGCGCCTTCAGACAGCAGCAGATTCTTGTTGGACAATTGCGCATCGCCGCCGTCGGCGTCGGGATGTACCGCGATCGAACCATGGAACACGCCACGCGCGCGGCCGTCCGCAACGCCCCGCCAGAGCGAATCACTCGCTGTGTCGCGGCCGCGATGCTCGATCAGCAATTCCGTGTCGCAATGCTGTCGGCCGCGCAACGCGAATGCGCCACGGCTCTCGCAACGCGAGCGGTCGCCGCTCAATGCGATGCGGATTTCGTGCCGCGACAGCGCGCTGCCCAGCTCCAGCGCAGTGAACGTGAGCTGCGCATCCTCGTGCAACTGCAAGTCGCTGCGGCGAAACAGTGCCGACCCGGCAGCGGCATCCTGCACGGTCAGCAGATCGAGCCGCGCAGCCTTGCGCAAAACGTATTCGCAGGCGAGATTGGCGAGGTGCGTGTGTTCACCCGTGGCGGCGTGATGTTCGATGACACGCAAATGCGCACCTTCGCCCAGTTCGACGAAACCGCGCATGTGCCATGCGACGTTCGATTCCGCCGACGCACCGACATGTACGATATGCACCGGCTCTTCTATTCGCGCACCGGGCGCGACATGTACCAGCGCGCCATCGTGGGCCAATGCGGCATTCAATGCGGCGAGCGCATCGCGCTGATCGGACGCGCGCCGCGTCATCAGAAAGCGTAAAGGTTCGGGATTTTCGATCAGCGCATGCGACAACGGCTGCAAGCTCAAGCCTTGCGGCAAATCGCCCAGCCGCGAGAGATCTGCGCGGAACACGCCGTTGACGAACACCAGCTGGGGGCCGTCGACGCCCGGCAAAGCGAACGCGCTTTCATCGACAACGCGTGTCGGCGCATTTTCATCGTACGTCGCGTAGCTGCGCTGCTCCAGCGCGCGCAGCGCCGTGTACTTCCACAATTCGTTGCGCGTGTTCGGCAGGCCTGAAGACACGAAAGCCTGCATCGCTTCGCGCCGCGCTGTATCCAGCCAGCCGATGCCGCTGGCCGGCAGCGCCGCCGCGCGCATGGATTCGACGAAGGACGCGACGGCCGCGCTCACGCGGCGGCCTCGGCCGGCTTGCGTTCGCGCACCCAGGCGTAACCGTGCGCTTCCAGCTCCTGCGCCAGTTGCGCGCCACCGCTTTCGACGATGCGGCCATCCGCCAGCACGTGCACGAAATCCGGCACGATGTAATCCAGCAGGCGCTGGTAATGCGTAATCACGATGAACGCGCGCTTCGGATCGCGCAGCGCGTTGACGCCTTCGGCCACCTGCTTCAGCGCGTCGATGTCCAGGCCGGAATCGGTTTCGTCCAGGATCGCGAGTCTCGGTTCCAGCACCGCCATCTGGAAAATCTCGTTGCGCTTCTTCTCGCCGCCGCTGAAGCCTTCGTTGACCGCACGGTTCATCAGCTCCGGCGGCAACTGCATCACTTTTAGTTTTTCGCGCACCAATGCCAAGAATTCGCGCGAATCCAGTTCCGCTTTGCCGCGGGCTTTGCGCTGCGCGTTCAATGCCGCGCGCAGGAAATAGGTGTTGTTGACGCCCGGAATCTCGACCGGGTACTGGAACGCCAGGAACACGCCCGCCGCCGCGCGCGCTTCCGGTACCAGTTGCAGCAGGTCGGCACCGTCGTACGTGACCGAGCCCTGCGTCACCTCGTAACCGGCGCGTCCGGCCAGCACGTTGCCCAGCGTGGACTTGCCGGCCCCGTTGGGGCCCATGACCGCATGCACCTCGCCGGCTTTCACTTCCAGCGAGAGGCCTTTCAGGATTTCGCGTCCGGCGACACGGACGTGGAGGTTGTCGATTTTCAACATCAGCCTATGGCTCCCTCGAGCGAAACTTCCAGCAGCTTCTTCGCCTCTACCGCGAACTCCATCGGCAGTTCGCGGAACACCTGCTTGCAGAAGCCGTCCACGATCATCGACACCGCGTTTTCCTCGTCCAATCCGCGCGAACGGCAGTAGAACAACTGCTCGTCGGAAATCTTGGACGTGGTCGCTTCGTGCTCGACGATCGCGCTGGGGTTCTTCACTTCCATGTACGGAAAGGTGTGCGCGCCGCACTTCTTGCCGATCAGCAAGCTGTCGCACTGCGTGTGGT
>DAIOUL010000090.1:0-9036 GCA_036759545.1 Rhodanobacteraceae bacterium | reverse complement strand
GCAAGGATGCCGAAGCCGCGCTCGGCCGCGCGCACATCACCGTCAACAAGAACGCGGTGCCCAACGATCCGCAGAAACCGTTCGTCACGTCCGGCCTGCGCCTCGGCACACCCGCCGTGACCACGCGCGGTTACAAGGAAAGCGATTGCATCGAACTCGCCGGCTGGATCGCCGACGTACTGGATGCGCCGAACGACGAGCAAGTCATCGCCGGCGTGCGCGATCTGGTGCAGACGCAGTGCGCGAAGTTTCCGGTGTATGGGTGATTCTAGGGCGGTATCTCGTGAGGAGCTTATTACCACACTTCGCAGGGGTCGAGTTAGCTCAGCGCAAATACCTTGAGGCAAGCGGTGACGAATGGCTTTGGGAAGCACCTGAGTATCTAATCACTACTTCTTTATTCGATGAACTTGCTAAGCTAAGTCAAGTCAAGAGAAAGTCGGCTTTTTATCTCACTCTCGAAAGTAATGTTAAAGAATGCTTGGCGGCGGCGGGCGCGCGCGGGCGTGGTGCCGCGCCTCGTGAACTTCGGCACGAAGGAAGGTTCGACTTGGTTTTGTGGGGGAAAAGCGGAGGTAAGCCACGTGCTGCAGTCGAGATCAAGAACCAAGTCTACACTTCCGCGCAAATTGCCAACGATGTAAACAGACTCACGTCTTTGGTCAAGCGTAAGAAAAGGATTTCGGGGAGATCATCGTTTCAATTCGCGGCATTGGTTTTTTACACGAGCATTTGCGTTGAACGCAATAATCCAAGAAATCTGCTAAAACGAAGAATTAATAAGCTGCTCGCCTACGCTCGCTCCAAAGGAGCCATCGTGAAGCCAGAGTGTAAAATTTTCCAAGAAGGCGAGAAAGACGCTTGGGCAGCTTGCTGCTTCGTATTCGAAGCAGAATCAAAGTAAATGCATTGCCCCTTCTGCCAGCACATCGACACCCGCGTGATCGATTCGCGCGTGTCCGAAGACGGCGCCACCATCCGGCGGCGGCGCGAGTGTTCGGCCTGCGGCGAGCGTTTCTCCACGCAGGAAACGGTGGAACTGAAACTGCCGGCGATCATCAAGGATGACGGCCGCCGCGAGGCCTTCGATGCACGCAAGCTGCGCACCGGCTTCGACCGCGCGCTGCACAAGCGCCCCGTTTCCGAAGAACAGATCGAGGCGGCGGTGCGCGCGGTGGTGCACCAGTTACGCATGACCACCGAACGCGAATTGCCCTCGCGCCGCGTCGGCGAATTCGTGATGGCGGAACTGCGCAAGCTCGACCACGTCGGCTACGTGCGCTACGCCTCGGTCTATCGCTCGTTCGAAGACGTCGCCGACTTCCGCGAGGAACTCGATAGGCTGGAGCGCGACCTGCCCGGCGAAGGCCAGTTGCCGCTGCTCGGTGGCGCCGAGATCGTGCGAATCGACAAGAACAAGAAGCGTTGAGGAGAGGCGTCCATTCCCGACTCCGTTCGCGTTGAGCGTAGCTCGCGCAGCGAGCGGAGTCGAAACGCCCTTCGACTTCGGCCTGCGGGCCTACGCTCAGGGCGAACGGTTTGATACTGAATCTGGATCTGAGCGTGCCTTTTCTTTCGAGTCCCGAGTCCCGAATCCCGAGTCCCGACTTCTCGGCCACCGACCACGCCATGATGGCGCGCGCGCTGCGCCTGGCCGAACGCGGGCTGTTCACGACACAACCCAACCCGCGCGTCGGCTGCGTGATCGCGCATGGCGAGGAAATCATCGGCGAAGGCTGGCACATGCGCGCGGGCGAACCGCACGCCGAAGTGTTCGCCTTGCGCGCAGCGGGAATACGCGCACGCGGCGCGACGGCATACGTCACGCTCGAACCCTGTGTGCACTATGGCCGCACGCCGCCCTGCGCGGATGCGCTGGTCGAAGCCGGCATCGCGCGCGTCGTCGCGGCCTGCGAAGATCCGAACCCAAAAACTGGTGGCAACGGTTTGCGCCGTCTGCGCGACGCCGGTATCGAAGTCGCCAGCGGTTTGATGTGCGATGCCGCACGCGAATTGAACCGCGGTTTTCTGTCGCGCATGGAACGTGGCCGCCCGTGGGTGCGGATCAAACTCGCGATGAGCCTGGACGGCCGTACCGCGCTGGCAAATGGCGAATCGAAATGGATCACCGGTGAAGCCGCGCGCGCGGATGTGCAACGCTGGCGCGCGCGTAGCTCGGCGATCCTCACCGCGTCTGGCACCGCACGCGCGGACGATCCGCGCTTGACCGTGCGATCGAGTGTTTCTGTTGAAGGTTTCAAGCCGCTGCGTGTCGTACTCGACCGGCGCTTGGACTCCTTGCCGGCCGGCGCGCATCTGCTCGACGGCGGCGCGCCGACCTTGGTGCTGCACGCGCCGGACGCGCAACCATCCGACGGCCGCTACGCACAAACGGAACTTGCCGCCGTCGAACTCGATTCGAACGGCAAGCTGGACTTGCACGCGGTGATGCGGTTGCTCGCGCAAAAGCAGGTGAACGAATTGCAGGTGGAGGCCGGGCCGCGACTATGCGGTGCATTGTTCGAGGCACGGTTGATGGACGAGTTGCTGCTCTATGTCGCGCCTGTGCTGCTGGGCGACAGCGCGCGCCCGCTGCTGGCGTTATCCTCATTGAACAGCATGGCTCAACGGCACGACTTGCGAGTGATCGACCAGCGCCCGGTCGGCAACGACATTCGGCTGTTATTGCGTTCCGCGACTTGAAAAAGCTGGATTCCGCGTTCCGCACCGCGGCTCCGGAATGACGAGTTCTTTGATGCGATCATCCCTGATCGCGAAGATCGAAACTTTCGAAAAACCATGTTCACCGGCATCATCCAATGCACCGGCACGCTTGCACGCAGCGAACCATGCGGCGGCGATTTGCGGTTGGTCATCGATGCGCCGGCACTGGATTTTTCCGATGTTGCGGTCGGCGACAGCATCGCGGTGTCCGGCTGTTGCCTGACCGTGGTCGCGCGCGATGGTGGCACTCTCGCGTTCGATGTGTCCAACGAGACGTTGTCGCTGACCACTCTGGGCGCATTGCGCGAAGGTGACGTGGTCAATCTGGAAAAGGCCTTGCGATTATCGGATCGGCTGGGCGGACACCTGGTTTCCGGTCACGTGGACGGAATCGCGCGGCTTCTGGCGGTCGAGCCGGATGCGCGTTCGCAGCGCTGGTGGCTCGAGGCGCCCCGGGATCTCTCCCGCTACATCGCAGCCAAAGGTTCGGTGTGTCTCGATGGCGTCAGCCTGACCGTGAACGAGATCGATGGCGCGCGCTTTTCCGTCAACCTGATTCCGCATACGGTGGAAGTCACGACTTTCGCGCGGCGCAAAGCGGGTGACCCGCTGAACCTGGAAGTGGATATGATGGCTCGTCATGTCGAACGGTTGCTGACGCGTTGAGTCGGAAGAGCGTCAAGAGTCAAATGTCAAACGTCAATCGAGAGATGCTGGTTTTTTTGACCTTTGACTTTTGACCTTTGACAATTCGATATGCCCTTCTCCCCCATCCCCGAACTCCTGGACGAACTGCGCGCCGGCCGCATGGTCGTGATCCTGGATGACGAGGATCGCGAGAACGAAGGCGATCTGATCATGGCCGCCGACAAGGTGCGCGCCGAGGACATCAATTTCATGGCGCGCGAAGGGCGCGGATTGATCTGCCTCGCGCTGGACGAAAAGCGCTGCCGCCGGCTCGGATTGCGGCCGATGGTGCAGGACAACGCTTCCGTGCACCACACCAATTTCACCGTGTCGATCGAAGCCGCCAGCGGCGTCACCACCGGCATCTCCGCGCACGATCGTGCACGCACCATCCAGGTCGCCGTCGCGCCGGATGCAAAACCTTCCGATCTGATCCAGCCCGGTCACATCTTCCCGCTGATGGCGCAGCCCGGCGGCGTGCTGTCGCGTGCCGGGCACACCGAAGCCGCGGTCGATCTCGCCGCGCTCGCAGGATGCGAACCGGCCGGCGTGCTGGTGGAAATCCTGCACGAGGACGGGTCGATGGCGCGGCGCCCGGAACTGGAAATCTTCGCGCGCAAACAGGGTTTGAAAATCGGCAGCATCGCCGATCTGATCCGGTACCGCCTGCGCACCGAGAAAACCATCGCGCGCGTGCACGAGTCGGAAGTGCAGACCGAATTCGGGTCATTCCGGCTGGCGGCCTGGCGCGATTCGCTGCGCAACGACCTGCATTTCGCGCTGGTACGCGGTCGCGTGGACGACGGCGCGCCGGTGCTGGCGCGCGTGCACGTGCGAGACACGCTTTCCGATGTGCTGCATTTGCAGCGAGAGGACTGCGGACTGGGGTTGTCGTCGGCACTGCAAAGGATCGCCGAAGAAGATCGCGGCGTGGTCGTGATCCTCTGCGTCGAAGACGACTCTGCCGATCTGCTGCGGAGGCTGTCGCACCGGGGTGATTCGCAATCGCCGAAATCGAACGATGATGCGCAACGCGAATGGCGGCAACTGGGCCTTGGTGCGCAGATCCTGGCCGATCTGGGCGCACGGCGCTTGCGTGTGCTGGGCACGCCGCGCAAGCTGGTGGGGTTGTCTGGCTTCGAGTTGGAAGTGGTCGAATACGTGGATGAAGCAGGAGCCGGGAAACGGGAAACGGGAGACGAAAGCGATGTCGCGCGATAACGCTTCCGGCTCGAAGCTTCACTCGCCTCCCGGCGTGCGTTACGCGATTATCGCCAGCCGCTGGAATGCCGGGATCGTGGACGCACTGGTCGAAGGCGCGCGGCGCGCGTTCACAGAGTGCGGCGTCGAAGAAAACGCGGTGACGATCCTGCGCGTGCCGGGCGCGTGGGAATTGCCGGTGATGGCGTCACATCTCGCTGCGCAGGAGAAATATGCGGCAATCGTCGCGCTGGGTTGCGTGGTGCGCGGAGAAACGCGGCACTACGAGCATGTGGCCGACGAATGCGCGCGCGGTTTGATGCGCGTGTCGCTCGATCACGGCGTGCCGGTCTTGAACGGCGTGCTGGCGGTCGAGCGCGAAGCCGACGCGCATGCCCGCGCGGGCGGCGAGCACGGCAACAAGGGCGAAGAGGTCGTGCGCGCTGCGGTCGACATGGCGGCGATGATGCGAGAATGTTCGGCGTGAGCACACACGCACATCAAGGCATCGATCCCGCCGCACGTTCACGCGCGCGGCGTCGCGCGTTGCAGGCCCTTTACGCGTGGCAGATGAGTGGCAGCAATGTGCGCGCGATCATCGAGCAATTCCGCCACGAGCAGGACATGCAGGTCGCCGACCTCGAATACTTCGAGGATCTGGTGCGCGGCGTGGACGCGCATCGCGTGGAGCTGGATGCGGCGCTGGCGCCATTCCTCGATCGCGGCATCGAGCAGGTCGATCCGATCGAGCGCGCCACGTTGCGATTGGGCGCGTATGAATTGAAGCACCGGCTGGACGTGCCGTATCGCGTGGTCTTGAACGAAGCGATCGAACTGGTGAAGCGCTTCGGCTCCGAACACGGTCACACCTATGTCAACGGCGTGCTGGACAAGCTGGCGCACGAGTGGCGCAGCGCCGAAGCCGCGGCGCAATGACGTTGCCCGAGTTCGATCTGATCGAAATCATTCGCCGGCGCGTCGCGCATTCGCGTACCGATGTCGCGCTGGGGATCGCCGATGATGCGGCACTGCTGAACCCCCCCGCGGGGCAGTCACTGGCCGCGTGTACCGACACGCTGGTCGCGGGCGTGCACTTTCCGCAGAGCACCGCGCCCGAAGACATCGGCTGGAAATCGTTGGCGGTGAATCTTTCCGACCTCGCCGCGATGGGCGCAGAGCCGGCGTGGGCGATGCTTGCGCTGACGCTGCCGGAGGCGGACGAGGATTTCGCGGAGCGCTTCGCCGATGGTTTCGCCGAACTCGCGCGCAAGCACGATCTGGCGTTGATCGGCGGCGACACCACGCAGGGACCGTTGAGCGTCACGGTCAGTGCATTCGGTTTCGTTCCGAAAGGCCAAGCATTGTTGCGTTCCGGCGCGCACATCGAGGATGCGGTGTTCGTGACTGGCACGCTGGGCGATGCCGCGGGGGCCTTGCAATTGTTGCGGGACTTGCGGCCCGGAAATCGGGATTCGGGGGGGAAGGGATTTCCCGATCTGTTTGCACGGCTGAACCGGCCCGAGCCGCGTGTTACAACCGGTCTTGCGCTCCGCGGAATCGCAAATGCCTGCATCGACGTGTCGGACGGATTGCTCGCCGATCTCGGACACATTTGCCAAGCGAGCAAGGTCGGGGCGGAGATCGAAGCGGATTCCCTGCCGATTTCGCAACAGTTGCACCAGGTATTCGCGCCGGAACAGTGCCGGGACTTTGCGCTGTCAGGCGGCGACGACTACGAACTGTGTTTTACCGCGCGCGAAGCGGATGCACAGCGCATTACCGAAGCCTTGTCTCGGATCGATCGCAGCGTCACGCGCATTGGCCGCATCGTCGCCGAGCCCGGCGTGCGCGTGCTCGATGCGAATGGCACCGCTGTGGAAACAGCGCGCCACGGCTGGCAGCATTTCACGCCGTGACTGCGGCGCCTCCCGCCAGGAAAACGCTCACGCGCGAACAATTGCGCGCGCTGCTGATGCACCCGGCGGGCTGGATCGCAACGGGTTTCGGTTCCGGGCTGTTTCCGCGCGCGCCGGGCACCGTCGGTTCGCTGGTCGCCTTGATCCCGTGGTGGTTCGCGCTGTGCGGATTGCCGATCGCGTGGTACGTGCTGGTGTTGATCGTCGCGTTTGCGATCGGTGTGTGGGCATGTGATGTCGCGGGCAAACGCGTCGGCGTGGGCGATCACCGCGCGCTGGTGTGGGACGAATTCGTCGGCCAGTGGATCGCGCTGTGTGCTGCTCCGGTTGGCTGGCGATGGATGATTGCGGGGTTCCTGCTGTTCCGATTGTTCGATATCTGGAAACCTTGGCCCATCCGCATCGCGGATCGCCGTGTGCATGGCGGTTTCGGCGTGATGCTGGATGACGTGCTGGCGGGAATCTACGCGTTGATCGTGATGCAGATCGCCGCAGCGGTCATGCATTACGCGCGCTGAGCACGCGCCAGAATTTCCTTCATGCGCTTCCGCAATGCCGGCACTGCCTCGCGTTCGAACCAGGGGTTGTGGACGAACCATGCGGTGTTGCGCGGGCTCGGATGTGGCATCGGGAAAATGCCCGAGCGCAGATGTGTGCGCCAATCGCTGACGATTTGGGTCAATGAATCGCGGCGGCGGTCGGGCAGGAAAGAGCGAATCGCATAATTTCCGATCGCCAGCGTCAGTTCGATCTTGCGCAGACGCGGCAGCAGCAACGGATGCCAGCGCGGCGCGCATTCGCGGCGCGGCGGCAGGTCGCCGGACGCGCCTTTGCCCGGATAGCAGAACGCCATCGGCACAATCGCCACGCGTTTTTCGTCGTGAAACGTGGGCTCGTCGATGCCCAGCCAGTCGCGCAATTTCTCGCCGCTCTTGTCGTCGAACGGAATGCCGCTCTGGTGCACGCGCCGGCCCGGCGCCTGGCTGACGATCAGCAGCCGCGCATCCGGGTGCGCCTGCAATACCGGGCGCGGGCCGTGCGGAAAATATTCCGCGCATTCCCGGCAGGCGCGGATGCGCGCAAGCAACGACGCGAAACTTTCCTCTTGCATCATTGCGGCGCGGCCAGCTCCGATAACGGCAGGCCGCGCAGGCGGGGCTGCTCGAGTTTCGCGCCGGGGGTCGGTTTCAAGTCGGCGTCGTAACTGTTCCACTGGCCGTTGGCGACGAACCAGAAATACCCGTTGGCGAGCGTTCCGAGCGACGGTTCGGTGCCGGGCAATTCCCGCCAGCGCCGCACCGACGAGATCACATCGTGCGCGTCGAACGTGATCGCCAGGATGCGCGGCGTATGCGTGCCGTTCTGCACCGCGATCAAGCGATCGCCGCAGCGGTACAGCCCGTCGAGTCCCCGCACTTCTCCACCGGCAGGCGCCTGCAGGTGCGTCGCCGCGCCATCCTTCAACGCGATGCGCCACAAACCGGTTGGGTAGTCGGCGAGATAGAACGTACCCGCGGTGCGGCCGGGCGCGAGACCTTGCGGCGATTCGAATTTCCCCGCCGGCACCAGATTGGTGTAGTGGTGGGTGCGGGTGTCGAAACGCCAGATCGCGCCGGTGCCGCTGTCGCTGGCGATGATCGTATGCGCATCGAGGATCATCAGATCGCCGAGATTCACGCGCGGATCGTCGCCGGGCAGCAGCCAACTGCCCAGCGCGCGGCCATCGCGCAGCGACCACGCCGCGATGCCCGATGCGGGATTGTGGACAAACGCGTGGCCGAAGCGCGTCCAGGTCGCCCATACCGCGCGCGTGCGCGGCGCGATGTGAAAACCGAGCACGCTGCCGGGCGCCTTTGCGAAATCGCTCGCATGTCCATCCGACGGATCGATCGCAGCGATCCGTTGTTCGCGGATGCTGCTGATCAGAAACCGGTGGTGCAGCGCATTCCACTCGACGCCCTCGGGCAGGAAGCCGGCGGGCAGATCGGTGACGAGCGTCTGTTCCGCATCGCGCGCCGGCGCCACAGCGACGGGCGCCGCGTTCAACGCGAGCAACAGGCCGACGGTCATCGCAACCATGATCGCTGCTCCGAAATGTCTTGCGTGCGGTGTGCCGCGTCGGGAAGCAGTTTTCCCGGATTGAGGATGCCGTCCGGATCAAACACGCGCTTGATGCCGCGCATCAGTTCCAACGCCTGCGCGTCGATCGCCTGCGCCATGAAATCGCGCTTGGCCGTGCCGATGCCGTGTTCGCCCGACAGGGTGCCGTCCAGTTCGATCACTGCTTTGAACACTTCGGCCAGACACGCGTTCGCGCGTTCGCGCTCGGCATCGTCGCGCGGCAACAGGTTGACGTGCAGATTGCCGTTGCCGGCGTGGCCGAAGCTGACGATCGGCAGCGAATATTCTCCCGCGAGTTGACGCAATCGTTCGATCAGTTGCGGCACGCGCGACACCGGCACCACCACGTCCTCGTTGATCTTGTGCGGCGAGATCGTGCGCAGTGCGG
>DAIOUL010000089.1:0-9057 GCA_036759545.1 Rhodanobacteraceae bacterium | reverse complement strand
TGCGCGTGGTGCACACCGAGGCGCACCTCGGCAACGCGATCGCCACCACGCGCGCGGAAGCGCGCGCGGCGTTCGGCAATCCGCAGGTGTACATGGAGAAATTCCTGGAGAATCCGCGCCACGTGGAAATCCAGGTGCTCGCCGATGGCCAGGGGAATGCGATCCATCTGGCCGAGCGCGATTGTTCGATGCAGCGCCGTCATCAGAAGGTCGTGGAGGAAGCGCCAGCGCCGGGAATCACGCCCGCGCAACGCGCGGAGATCGGAAAGGTGTGCGTGGAAGCCTGCGTGCGGATCGGCTATCGCGGCGCCGGCACGTTCGAATTCCTGTTCGAGAACGGCCGCTTCTACTTCATCGAGATGAACACGCGCATCCAGGTCGAACATCCGGTGACGGAACTGATCACCGGCGTGGATCTGGTGCGCGAGCAATTGCTGATCGCGGCGGGCGAAAAGCTGTCCATCAAGCAGGAAGACATCAAGATCAAGGGACACGCGATCGAGTGCCGCATCAACGCGGAAGACCCGGACACGTTCATGCCTTCGCCCGGCACGGTGAAACGCTTCGAGGGCGCGGGCGGCCCCGGCGTGCGTATCGACACGCACCTTTACGATGGCTACAGGATCCCGCCCAACTACGATTCGATGATCGGCAAGCTGATCGTGCACGGCCGCGACCGCGCGACTGCGCTGGCGCGCATGCGCATCGCCTTGGGCGAGATGGTGATCGACGGCGTCAAGACCAACATCCCGCTGCAACAGCGCATCATGAACGACGGCGGCTTCCGGCAGGGCGGTCAGAACATCCACTACCTCGAAAAGCGCATCGCGGAACAGAAAGAGAAAGGCATCGCGCTGGCCTGATCGCGCAGCGCGTGTTGTTCGCGGAATTCGGAGGCAACCATGTCTGTCGAATTCGAACAGCGCAACCGTCGCCAGGCGGTCCGCATCCAGTTGCACGACACGGTGGTCGGCATCGAGCTGACCCTGATCAGCATTATCCAGGGTCTGGCACTGGGCGTGCTGGCGGCGAGCGCAGTGCAGCCACTGATTGCGCTGCAATGGCAGGTGTGGCCCTACGTCCTCACCGGCTTGCTGACCGTGCTGATCTTCTGGTCACGGTCGCTGGTGCACACGCTGTCATTCATCGGTTGGCCGCTGGAGTTCGGCCACACCTTCATCTATTTCGGCGCGACGCTGATTGAAGCGGTGGCTTTGAGCCAGGTTTCGAACCCCGAACACTGGTTCGCCTTGAACGCGCTTTACGCCGCGGTGGTGTGGGGGCTGTACGGCTACGATCTGCATCTGGTGCGGCAACGCGAGGACGACTTCGACAGCCCGCCCGAGCGCGCGCTGCTCGCCGACATCATCCACGACCAGCGCGTCAACATCGGCTTCATGATGCCGGCGGCGGTAGTGTTCCAGGCCTTCGCCTGGTGGTTGGTGCACGAATTTCCGCAAGCGATGCTGGCGCAGCGCTGGCATCTGCTGTTGATCGGATTGACGCTGCTGTTCAGTATCAACTACCTGTACGGCGGTATGCGCATCCTGCGCCGTCGGCAGGAATGGATTGTGGATCGCAACGCGCACGCATTGGCTGAAGACTGAGTGGCTTTTCTCGAAATATCCCTCACCCTTTCAGCCGAACAACAGCCGCGCGCCGAGGCGGCGCTGGAAGAATCCGGCGCGCTGTCGATCACGCTGCTGGATGCCGATGCGGAAACGCCGGACGAGCGCGCGATCTTCGAGCCCGGCGTCGGCGAAACGCCGTTGTGGAGAACGCTGGTGTTGAATGCGTTATTCGACGGCGATACAGACCGGCATGCGCTGGTGGACGCACTGCATCGGGCGTTGCCGGAACTTTCGCCGGATGCGATCGGCCTGCGCGAAGTCGCCGACCAGGATTGGGAACGCGCATGGATGGATCGCTTCCGGCCGATGCGCTTCGGCAAGCGGCTGTGGATTTATCCCTGGAATATCGAACCGCCAGGCGAAGAAAGCAAAACCGCGATCGTCCGGCTCGATCCAGGTCTCGCCTTCGGCACCGGCACGCATCCGACCACCGCCCTGTGCCTGGAATGGCTGGACGCGATCGAGGTTTGCGGCAAGTCGATCGTCGACTACGGCTGCGGCTCGGGCGTACTGGCGATCGCGGCGCTGAAACTCGACGCGGCGCATGCGATCGGCGTGGACAACGATCCGCAGGCGCTGTTCGCCTCCCGCGACAACGCGGAACGCAACGATGTTGCGGATCGGCTGTCACTGCACGCGCCTGATGACATGCCGAAGAACCTCGTTTGCGATGCGCTGGTCGCCAACATCCTGAGCCAACCGCTGCACGAGCTCGCGCCGACTTTCGCCACGCTGTTGAGACCGGGAGCGCCATTCGCGCTGTCGGGCATTCTTGCCGGCCAAGAAACAGAATTGCTCGACCGCTACGCGCACTGCGGATTTACCGAATTGCAAACCGCGCAACGCGAAGACTGGATCCGGATCAGCGGATTGCGCAGCGTGGACTGAGTCGGAACAAGGTTTCACGATCCGGCACTTGCCGGTACGCGGACACCGGCGTAGCGTGATTCTCGACCGAGGCGCCGCAGTCTCGGACGTCCCGGCCACGTCTCCCGAGAAGAAGGAGTGGCTTATGACGTCGCTCGTACTTCATCCGCAACACGAATGCGCGCCGCATGTCATCCGCACGCTGGCGATGGCCTGCGCGATCGCGCTGAACCTCGCCGCATTGTTGATCGCCTTGCGGCCGCTGCCGCTGACACTGGTCGCGCTGCCTGCTGCGCCGAACGACATGCAGGCAACCGTTTTGCCTCAGGTCAAACCGCTGCCGCCACCGCCGTTGCCGGTGCTCACGCCCGTGCACCATGTCACACATTCGGTCCCAACCCATGCCACGACAAAACCGATCACGGCAGCGCCGGTGAGGATCCCGGACACGATTCCAACGGCCGAGCATTCGACAATCGCGACGCCGGTGACACAAACGGTTGAGCCAGTCTCACCGCCGGGTTCGACCGACGCCACCATCGCTTACGAAACGGCCACACCACCTGCCTATCCGATCGCGGCCTTGCGCGCGGGCGTGCAGGGCACGGTGCTGCTGAGTGTGCTCGTGGATGAAAGCGGCAAGCCGGTGCAGGTGCTGATCGTGAAGAGCAGCGGATCGCGCGAACTCGATCAGGCTGCGCGCAACCACGTGCTGGCAGCGTGGCGCTTCCATCCGGCGCAGCGCGACGGCCACGCGATCCAGGCGTGGGCGCAAGTGCCCGTGGAATTCAAGTTGAGCGGTGCCTGATCCGCTCGAGGGTCGCACGCGCGAGCCGCAATGGCTCGCGCTTGCGATCATGGACGATCGCGCGACTAGTGGCGTATCACCGCCGGCGCGGGACGGCGCACCAGGTGCACGATCAGCCAGACGAATCCGCCCAGGAGCAGGACGGGCAGCAGCACCGGCAGCAAGGCGAGAGCGAGGATCGGCAGGACGACCAGCGCCGCGATGCCTGCGCCCAGGATCGAGAACATCCCGCCCAGCAGCGCACCGAACGCGCCGAAGATCGCGCCGAACAGGCCGAAGATCAGTTTGAAAAGACCACCGATCAGCGCGGCCATCAGCCAGAACGCGCCGATCACCACCGCCAGGCCCAGCAATGCGAGTTCGATCATCTTCCTTCTCCGTCAATTGCTGCTTTGATGCGCCAAGACAGCAAAACGTTGCTCCGTTTCTATTGTGCGCCTTTCGGCGGCGCATGGAAGCATGACTTATGAGACGTGCCGGTGCGTGACTTCCGGCGCATCCACTATTATGAAGTTCACAGTATAGTTCAGTCATGGCTACATTGCGAGCGGGTCGGCGTGGGTGATACCGAACCCCACCTCAAGAAGTTCGAGAAGGAACTGGCCGCAGGCACGGTGTCGCTGGTGCTGCTGGCCGTCCTGGCCGCAGCGCGCGAACCGTTGTACGGCTATCAGATCGCCAAGAAGCTGGAAGGCAGCGCGGGCGGGGTGCTGACGGGGAAGCAAAGTGCGCTGTATCCCGTGCTGCGCAATTTGAGCGCGGCGGAATTGCTGGACACGCACGTGGAACCGTCGGTGACGGGACCGCCGCGGCGTTATTACCGCATCACGCCGCTGGGCCGGCGCGTGCTGCGCGAATGGATCATCGCCTGGAACGAAACGCGCCGCTTCGTCGATGCCACGCTGAAGTCGTAACGAGGAATCAAGCCAATGAACGCAAACGCCGCACCCCGCAGCATCGCCGAATACCTCGAGCAATTGCGCGCGGCGCTGGCCGGCGCGGACCCGGCGATGATCCAGGACGCGCTCTACGACGCCGAGGAACACCTGCGTTCGGAGCTGGCCGACAACGCCGGCATGAGCGAGGCGGACCTGCTCGCGAAAATCGTCAACAGCTACGGCGCGCCGGAAGAAGTGGCGGAAATCTACCGAACGCAGGAAGCGACGGTGACGCGCGCGCTGCGTCCGCCGCCGCGGCCGCAGCGCAGCAATCCGGTATCGCGTTTCTTCGCGGTGGCGGCCGATCCGCACGCCTACGCGTCGATGTTCTATCTATTGCTGTCGCTCGCCACCGGCATCTTCTATTTCACCTGGGCAGTGACCGGCATCGCCTTGTCGATGGGCTTCGCGCTGTCGCTGATCGGCATCCCGTTCCTGATCCTGTTTTTCGGCTCGGTGCGCATGCTGAGCCTGCTGGAAGGCCGCATCGTGGAGGGCATGCTGGGCGTGCGCATGCCACGCCGGCCGCCCTACACCGAGCGCGACAAGCCGCTCGGCCAGCGCATCGTGGCGATGTTCACCGATCCGCGTTCGTGGTCCAGCCTGTTCTACATGCTGATCATGCTGCCGTTGGGGGTGATCTATTTCGTGCTGCTGATCGTCAGCACCGTGGTTCCCGTCGCACTGATGGCCGCCCCGTTCGCGCAGGCGTTCTGGAACCTGCCGGTTGCGGACGTGAACGGCATCCACTACTACGTGCCGCCTTTCATGTGGCCGGTGGAGTTCGTGGTCGGTTTCTTCGGACTGTTCCTGATGCTGCACGTGGCGCGCGGCATCGGACGGCTACACGGCGCGATCGCCAAGCATCTGCTGGTGAAAGCCGGCAGCTAACATCGGACTCACCTCGCCGCGGCTAGCATCGCCGCATGGCGCAACCCGATCTGCTGGGCTCCGATCCCAGTCTGCTGCTCGATGACGCGACCGGCCGTATCCGTTACATCCGCGACGCCGTGCCGCCCGAACGCGGACAGGCTTGGTTCGCACAACTGCGCGACAGCATCGACTGGCACGCGCAGCGCCGCGAGATGTATGGGCGGCAAGTCGACGTTCCGAGGCTCACGCATCATTTCCGCCTGGACGAGCCGGAGTTGCCCGAAAGCCTGCGCGAAGCGGCGGATGCCGTGCGCTCGCTCACGCACATCGACTTCAACAGCATCGGTTTGAACTTCTACCGCGATGGCCGCGACAGCGTGGCGCCGCACAACGATCGCCTTGAAGATCTGCAGCGCGGCTTTCCGATCGCGCTGCTGTCGCTGGGAGCCACGCGGCGCATGGACATCCGCTCCAAGCATCCGCCGCGGCGCGCGCTGCACCTCGATCTGGAACCGGGCAGCCTGCTGCTGATGAGCTGGCGCACGCAGCTCAACTATGATCATGGTGTCCCCAAGACGCGCGCAAATGTTGGATCGCGCATCAGTGTGGCTTTCCGGCGCCGCCCGCAGGACGCGAAAGCAGGTTTTTACCGCGGCGCGTAGCGCAGGCCGATCGCGCAGGCGGTTGATGCCAGCGCCACCAGCACGATCGCGAACACGCGGTGCGCGTTTTCGGGGCCGAGCGGCAGCGACAATACGCCCACGCCGATCACCGGCAGCGAATTGGCGCTGTAGCAGACCAGCAGATAGCTCGATACCAGTTCCGCGCGCTGCCGTTCCGGCGCGATCTCGTTGATGATTTGCAGGCTGCCGCGATAACCCAGTGCCATCGCCGCGCCGGTGAGGACCGAGGCGAGCACCAGCAGCGTCATCGAGTGCAGCGCTTCGGACAGCGTCAGCAATCCCAGGCCGATCCATAACAGGACCAACGCCGCGAGCATCGCGTTGCGGCCGCGCAGCGTGCGCGTCAGCACCGCCGTGAGCACGCCACTGAAAAAGAACAAAGCGACGATGCCGCCGACGATCAAGGGCGCGCCGCGGTGCAGGCTGCGCGTCTGCACTTCGGGCGCCAGTGCAGCGTAAAAGCCGCCCAGCGCGAACGCGGCGAAGGCGATCGCCGCCGGTGCGACGAAGGCGAGGCGCAATTCGCGCGGCACCCCGATGCGTGGCCGCAATTCCAACTTCGCGACTTCGCGCACGGGCTGCTGCACGGTTTCAGTCACCGCGCGCAACGCCACGAACAACGCGAGCAACAGGATCAGGAATGCGATGTACGGCAAACGCAACGGCCACGGCGCGAACTGCGCCAGCACGCCCGCCAGCAGCGCGCCGAACGCGAGTCCACCCAGGTTTGCCGCGCTCGCCACCACGGCCGCGCGCACGCGATCGCCGCGCGGCTCCAGTTCGGCGATCCACGCGGTCAGTGCGCCCGCGCCGAGGCCCGCCGCGAAACCGTTGAGGATGCGCGCGGGAAACAGCCACGCCTCGCTCTGTGCGCACAGGAACAGCAGCGCGCTCGCGGCGGTGATCGCCACCGCGATCCACGTGGCCGCGCGGCGGCCGATCTGGTCGGACAGCCGGCCGAAGAAGAACAGCACGGCGAGATTGCCGATCACGTACACCGCGTAAATCGCGGTGACGATCAGTTCGGAGAAATGGAATTCGCGCCGGTAGATCGGATACAGCGGCGTCAGCAGCGTGCTGCCGACGTAGAGCAGGCCGATGCCGCTGGCGGCGATCCACATCGGGCGGCTGTCGCGCGTGCTTCCCTGCATGCGTTGTGCTCCTCCGTGCGAGAGCTCCCTCAGGGTGCAAGTATCCATGTGAACGCAGCATGCCGCGCGGCCCTGCCGGCACGCTTCGCTCGCGATCGAACCTTGACGGCGCGGTTATCGCGATCAATGCAGGTACATGAACAGGCCCGCGGTATAGACGAGAAACAGGATCGCAGATAGCGGTGCGATCACCTTGTGCACGCGCTCGCGAGTGCTGATCGCCGCAACCAGCGCGATTGCAATGAACGCCACCTGCGCAAGGAAATTGGACACCGGCGACGGCAGCGACCCGCTCAATACCAGGTCCTTGGCGATGCTGATCACGACCACCATGCCGAAGCTGGCGAACAGCCAGCGGTGGTTGGCGTAGTAGTACGAGCGCAGATCGATCGGCTCGTCGCCACCCACGTCCGGCAGCACCAGCGCCGCGGCGAGATAGGTCGCGACCGTTTGTCCCAGCATCACCGAAAATCCGGCGAACGTCCAAGGCCGGTAATGGCGCCAGCCGAACATCGCCCACCATTCCTGCACGCAGATCACCCCCAGCAGGATCGCCCACAGCAGCGAAGGCCAGTACAGGCGCAAACGCGTGCGCGCCTGCATCAGATCGCGGAAGCCCTGCAGGATCTGCGTGATCGCCAGACCCAGGATGATCGACAGCAGGACGGACAGATAGCTGAAAGCGTCCATGGATGCGCGCGCCGGGAGGGTGACGCGCAGGATACGCGATGGCGACCGCGCTGCATCAAGCACGACACCGCCGCGGCTTGCGTCGCGGCGGTACGCATTCACAATGCTCGATCAGTACGTCAGGCGTACGTTGGGCGAATTGGGGTTCGGATAGCCGGCTGCCGAATAGCCACAGGCGGGCGAGTTCGCGACCAGCATCTGCTGCCAGGGTGGGGTCAGCGGTACTTTTCCATGCCTTACCGTTATGCCCGTGAAATCTTCGGTTGTGGCATTGGGGAACTGCCCGCACTGCGACACGCCATAGGCTTCCAGCACACCGCCAAATATCCAGTCGAACACTTGGCCGTAGCTCGATGTGTTCAACGTGGTCGATTCGCCGCTGGTCACGTCGCTGGAGAGGATCGACCACAAGGCACAAGACCCGCCCGTGCAGCGCACGCCGTTCATGCGGCCCAGGATCGTATCGCCGGTGGAAACGGCCACCGGCGCGCTGTGCAGGGCACGGCCGTTGCGGCAGCAGTTCCAGCTCGCGACCGTCCAGGCGTTGTCGTTGAAGCCGTTCCACGCAAGCACCGGCTGCACGATCGTCACGACGTTCTCGAGATCTTCGAGGCCGGGAAAGAAGTAGATGACCTGTCCCGACGTGACGGGCGGCGCCGGCGGAACCGTCATTTCTGCCGAGAGATAAGTTGCCGATGAGGTGGCTTGCGCCGGGTACTGGCCGGTAACCACCCAGCCATTGATAGTTGGACTGGCGCTGGTCGCGAACCGGGAAACACGAGGCAGCGCGTCGCCCTGCAGGCGTGCGCCGTTCGGCGCGTAGTGCGGATACGCGCACGGCGCCAGATGGCGCACGACACCGCTCGCGTTGATGATATTTCCGTAAGCATCCAGACTTTCATCGGAAGCCACGGTATCCACGCAGGAAGGATGGAAATAACCATCCGGCGTAACGACATAATTGGATGGCACGTTGCGCGGCGCATTGCTGTTCAACGCGGTCGGCTGGCCCGGCGTGACACCGCGCGCGAATGCCGCGGAGGCCTGCATTACCGCGACTACGCCGAACAGGCAGATCAACGCGCATGCGGCCAGCAGGTCACCGCGCGCGACAAGGGAACGGTACGAGAGAAACTTCGGAACTCCACGCTTCATGGTCTTCCCCTCTTCTCGAAGTGAACGGGCCACGCGCCCGCAAACGTTGCATTCCCCCATCACGGATGCAGGCGCGCGACGGCGTGCTTTCCGCCGCCCAGTCGCGTTTCATCCGACAAGCCTCGAAGATACCCCGGCGCGAGCATACGCGCCAGCACGCGCCTTGTCGCGCACGAACCGGGTGCTAAGGTCGGCCGTCAAGGTGCAGGAGCAGGCCATGTCCCTCTCGCGTTCGCTTTTGCTCGCGCTGTGTTGCGCGGC
>DAIOUL010000088.1:0-9179 GCA_036759545.1 Rhodanobacteraceae bacterium | reverse complement strand
CGTACGGCGTGGTGAAGGTTTCGATCGGACTGGTGCCGCCCCAGAAACTGAAATGTCCGTTGCTCGCCTGGAACGAAGCGAGCCGCGACAATGCGCCTTCCACCGAGGCCTGGCGCGTCGCATCCGTTACGGTGAATCCCAACGCTTTCGCGGTCGCGGGATCGAGAATCAACGCGGCGTAGCCTTTGCTGGTGGTCTGCTCCACGCAGCCATACGGATAATCGAGCAGATTGCGCAGCGCCGAGTGGTACGGCAACGGCGGCAGCGTGCCCAGCGTCAGTTGCGCATGCACGTTCGATGCGAACAATCCGCTCGCGGCGCTTGCATCGAGTTGCAATGGCTTGCCGTTTTCGATCGCGTAAGGCTGCGTGGTCTGCTGCTCCGGCCACGCCGGGCGCACCGCGAACTCGAAGTGGCGATCCAGCGTGTAATCGTTCAATGAGGCGTGGATGTCCAGCTTCGCCACTGCTGCGCCGGCCTGCGCGGTGACCGGCATGATCAGCGTGGTGCCCGCGCCATCCTTCAGCGCGACCGAGCGCGTCGCATTGGCGACGCTGATCGGTCCGTCCGCTTTCACCGAAACCTTTGCCGTGCCGTCCTTGCCTGAAAGATTTTTCAGGTCGAGACTGATCTGCGCGCTGTCGCCCGCCGCCATCACGCGCGGCGTGCTGGGCTCCACCACCAGCGGCGCACGCACGATGATCGAACCGTCGGCGTTGCCGAATTTGTCCGCGCTCCAGGCGAGTGCGCTCAATCGCAGGGTGCCGTTGAAATCCGGCACGTCCACACGCAGCGTCGCGCGGCCTTGTGCATCGAACTGCACGGGTTCGGCGAACAGATCCACGATCTTGACGTTCGGATTAAGGCGCGTTGCGTGCGGCAGCGGTTTGGCCGCCATGTCGCCGCCGTAACGCAGCTTGGCTTCCGCACCGTCCATCGCCTCGATGATGCGGCCGTAGAGATCGTACGCATCCACGCTCAATGCGCGTTGCGCAAATATCCACGACCACGCATCGGACACCGGATAGTCGGTGATATTGATCACGCCCTGATCGACAGCGGAGAGCGTCACGAACGCCTGCGTGCCGGCGAGATTTTTCGCCTGTACCGTCACGTTCAACGGATTGCCCGGCCGCATCATGTCCGGTGCGGACAGCGTCAGCGGAATGCGGCGGTCGTTGCGTTCCATCGCCACGTGTTCGATGCCGAGCGCGCGTGCTGGCGTGGTGTGCTCGTCCGCTGCGCCGCCGCGGAACACCAGCGCGGACACGTACACGTCGTGACGCTCCCAATCCTTCGTCACCGGAATTTCGAACGTGCTGCCGGCTTTGGCGTCGATGTCCTTCAGATAAAGCAGATGATCGGATTCGACCAGCAGCACGCCGGGGCCGTCGTGCGGCGGCGTCACCGTCACCTTCATGGTGTCGCCTGCTCGATAGCGCGCCTTGTCCAATTGCAGCTTGACCTTGTCCGGCCGCGCTTCCTTGCCGAGGTTTTCGTCGTCCCAGCTCCAGCCGGCGAAGAACGGAAACACCGTGGTCAGTTTCGTCTGCGGGTCGTACACCTCGATGCGATAGCCGTCCCACTCCACCGGAAACTCCACGCGTGCGCGGCCGCCCGCGGCGACGTCGATGTCCTTCTCTTCGATCAATTGCAATTGCTGGTGCGAATCGGACTTCCAGCCGTCGCCGTGTTCGTACAGCCAATAGAAGTCGCGCAGCTCGCGCTGCAAACGCACCTTGAGATGCGAACCCGCGACGAGCTTGCCGTCTACGTCCGCGCGCACGATCTCGAACGCGGCCTGGCCTTCGCTCTCGGCGCCCTGCTTGGGATCGAACAGCGGCCGCACGCCGACAAGTTGCGGCGCCGGCCAATAGACGCGCTTCAATGTGCGCGTCACCGCGCGGCCGCCGGTTTCGTAGACGCTGCCGGAAACCGTCACCGCCAGCGGTGCGATGGGTTTCACGTCATCGGGAAGATTGACGTCCTGCTGCAACGCACCTTGTGCATCGAGTTTGGTATCGATGATGTCGCTGGCGGCTTTCGGCAGATCGAGCGTCGGATCGCCGAAGAAGGTGTCTTTCATGTTGTCCAGCGGATGCACTTCCGGAGCGACCAGCAACTTCGCGGTGAAGCGATTGCCGTCGGCCGGCGCGCCGTAGAGATAACTTGCCGCCGCTTGCAGCTTCAACGGTTCGTCCGGAACCAGCCGCGCTTGCGGACTTTGCAGCGCAAGTTTCAAACGCTCCGGCAGGAATTCCTCGACATGGAACGGAAACGCCTGCACCGATTCCTTCGACGCCGGATCGAGGCGGAATTCCAGTTGCCACAACCCGGTCGGCGCGTCGGCGGGGATGGTCTGTGTCAGTTCGAAATAATTGAGCTTCGAAGGTTCGAGACGTTGATCTGGCAACGCGCGGCCGTCCGGCTGTTTCAAGCGCACGAACAGCGACTGCGACTTCATCGGCTTGCCGTCGTAATCGCGCAGCAGCGCCGAGACGCGCAACGTTTCGCCTGGGCGGTAGAGATCGCGGCCCGACCAGGCATAGACCTCGAACGGCGCCTGCTTGCGCCCGGTGACGTCGAAGTTGGAAATGTCCAGTGCGGGCCGGTTGAACGGCAGCACCGACACGTCGCCGCCGTGGCGCGCGATCAGCACGTCGTCGGGTTTGACCGTGTACGCGATCAGCGCGTTGCCGCCGGCGTCGGTCGTGGCTTTCAGTTTGGCCGCACCACTGGCATCGTCGATTTCCACCGCGACGTTGGCGATCGGCGAGCCGTTGCGCAACGAGGCGACGTGCAGCAACGAATTGTCACGGTACACGCGCAGGTGCAGACCGAGATCGCTTACGAAGAAGATCGCGGTGTCGTACGAGCCCTTGAACGTGCCGCCGGCTTTCACCACCGCCATGTACACGCCGGGCGCGGACAACTGCTTGACGTTCTGCACGGGGATGTAGGTGACGGTGCGTTCGTTCTCCGCGCCGCCCAGCGTGTAGTGGTTGGCGTACACCGAATCGGCCATCTCGGTGATCGGCCGCTTGACGCGGCCCTTCCCGCAGGTGTCCCAGGTATTGTCTTCGTGGTCGAGTTCGTAGCCGTCGCGGTGCTTGTTCTGTGGATACGCGCAGTAGAGATCGGACAGCGCGTCGTCGTGCAACTTGAAGAATTCGATGTCGGCATCGTGCACGTTCACCGATACCAGCGGCAGCCCACGCGTGCCGCGCGCGGGCAGCACACTGCCGTGCGAGGCGAAACCGATCGCAGGCGGCGCGCTGCCGGAATAGACGTCGCGCTTGATGTCGCGCCCGAGAGTGCGGCCGTCCGCGGCAAGCAGCTTCGCGTGCAGCGTCACCGCGTAGTGCTGGTTGGGCTGCACGAACGGGAAACGCAGCGTCTTGTTGTCGTCGTCCAGGCTCCAGCTTCCACTGACCGCTTCGCCGTTCGGACCGGTCACGGCAATCTGGCTGTCGAATGCCTGTGCAGCGGCCAACGGCGCGTTGAAACGCAGAACCAGAGCGGTCTGGCCGTCGCGCGTTTCGGAGCCGGCGGAGCTCAGTCCGAACGCGGTCTTGTGCGACTTGCTGCTGGAACCGGCCGCAGCCGGTGCGCCTTGCAACGTCGGTGTGGTCGATTCCGGTTTGCCGCAACCGGCCAGCAGCAGCACGCAGACGAGCGCAACGAAACCACCGCGGCGCAATGCGCGGAAGCACGGCAAGTGCGACATGGAGCTTCCCCTTCTCCGGTTCGACGGGCGAAAGTATTACCGCAAATCGTGGCGAATGGCGGGCGGACGGGTGACGCGCCGATGGATTTGCGTCAGACCACGATCCGCACCGGCACCGACTTCGCCGCCGGCGTCTTGCTTTCCTGCGCGTGGTGCCAGAACGGGATCAGCGCGTTGCACTCGGGATAGTAGCCGCCGATGCAGCCCTGCGGGATGTTGTAGCTGACCACGCGCAAGCCGCGCACTTCGCGGTGCACGTCGTCGCCCGCATCCGATACCAGCGTGATCTCCTGCCCGTCGCGCAATTTGAATTGCGCGATGTCGGCCGGATTCATGAAAACGATCATGCGCGTGTCGTGCACGCCGCGGAAACGATCGTCGTTCGAATAGACCGTGGTGTTGAACTGGCCGTTGGAGCGCAACGTGACCAGCCGCAGCCGGCCGGGCGCATCGTCGAAACCCGTTGCACTCAAGCCCGGCGGTGAAATGAAGTTGGCCTTGCCGGTTTCGGTCTTCCATTGGCGATGGCGCGCCGCATTGGGCCGATGGAAGCCGCCCGGCGTGAACATGCGCTTGTTGAAGTCCTTGAACTGTTCGGGATAGGTCTGCTCGATCGCGTCGCGCACTTTCGAATAATCGTCGACCCACGCGTCCCACGGCACCTTGGGATTCGCCGGCAGCGTGGCTTTCGCCATCTCCGCCACGATCCTCGGTTCCGAAAGCAGATGCGGACTGATCGGCCTGTGCTTGCCCAACGAGCCGTGGATGCAACTGGTGGAATCCTCGGTGCTGACCGCCTGCACCTTGCCGTTCTGGATGTCCGCATCGACGCGCCCGAGGCACGGCAGCAGGTACGCGACCTCGCCGTTGATCAGGTGCGAGCGGTTGAGCTTCGTCGCGATCTGCACCGTCAAGCGCAAACGACGCCAAGCCTCTTCCACGCGCGGACTGTCGGGCACTGCGCGCAGGAAATTGCCACCGAGGCCAATGAACGCGTGCACCGTTCCATCGAGAACGCCGCGACAGACTTCCACCGTCTTCATGCCCGGCTCGCGCGGCGGCTCGAAACCATATTGCTCGGCGAGCCGGTCCAGCGGCGCCAGCTTGGGATCGTCCGCAATGCCGACCGTGCGCTGGCCTTGGACGTTCGAATGCCCGCGCACGGGACACAGGCCCGCGCCGAGCTTGCCGACGTTGCCACGCAACAGCAGCAGGTTGGCGATCATGTGCAGGTTGTGCTCGCCGAAATGGTGTTGCGTCAGGCCCATCCCGTAGATGCCGATCGCCGCGGTCGACTGCGCGTAAGCGCGCGCGGTTTGTTCCAGGTCCGCGCGCTTCAAGCCGGACGCCGCCTCGATTGCATCCCAGTCCTGCGATCGCACGCAGGCCGCGAATTCCTCGAAACCATGCGTATGTTGTTCGATAAACGCTTGATCCAGAACGCGTGGTTGGCCTTGCGCGATCGCTTGGTCATCCAGCGCGAACAGCGCTTTGCAGATGCCCATGATCGCGGCGATGTCGCCGCCAGCCTTCACCTGATGGTATTGCGACGAGATGCGCGTCGCCTTGCCGCTCAGCATCTGCACCGGATTCTGCGGATTGATGAAGCTTTCCAGCCCGCGCTCGCGCAGCGGATTGAAGGTGATGATCGGCACGCCGCGCTGCGAAATCTTCTGCAACGAATGCAGCATGCGCGGGCTGTTGGAACCGACGTTCTGGCCGAAGAAGAACACGCAGTCGGTTTTGTCGAAATCCTCCAGCGTGACCGTGCCCACCGGCGAACCCACGCTCTTCTTCAGCGCGGTGCCAGTGGTCTCGTGGCACATGTTGGAACTGTCCGGCAAATTGTTGTGCCCGTACAGCCGCGCGAACAGCGCATACATGTAGCTGGTCTCGAGCGAGGCGCGGCCCGAGGCGTAGAACACCGTGGATTTCGGATCGAGTTTTTTCAGCTCCGCGCCGATCGCGTTGAACGCTTCGCTCCATTCGCACGGCACGTACTTGTCGGTTGCGCGGTCGTAGCGCATCGGGTGCGTCAGCCGCCCGACCTTTTCCAGTTCGTGGTCAGTCCAGCCCAGCAGGTCGGTGATCGTGTGCTCCGCGAAAAATTCCGGCCCCACTTCACCGGCGCCGAGTTCCCACGCCGTGGCCTTGGCGCCGTTCTCGCAAAACTCGAACGGATGCGCATTCGCAGGCTTGGCCCAGGCGCACGACACGCACATGAAGCCGTCGGCCTTGTTCTGCCGCATCAGTTCGTGCGCGGTGGTGAGCGGCGCCTTCTCGCGCATCAGGATGCTCGCCACCGACTTCAGCGAACCCCAGCCGCCGGCCGGACCCTTGTAGGGTTTCACGTAGGGCTTGCGTCTGGCCATGGCGCACCTCGCGGCATCCGTTGCGCCCGATTATGGCGCAACCGCGCAAACATGACGTGACCGCAAGAGCGGGACTAGACTGCGCCGCAACTCACAACCGGAGCGCACAAATGAGCTGGGGACATCGGCCGCAGGAAGGCGAATGGCTGGTCAACAGCCGAATCCTGGACGAAGCCGCGAACGCAGTGATGAAATCGGTGCGGGTGATCCGCGACTTCGACGTGCCCTACGTCGGCTCATGCAGCAAGGACGGCAAGCGCGTCTACATTGACCACCAGCTGCCGATGCATCTTACTTATCGCGGCAAGCGCTACGACATCGATCGCTACATCACCATGCACGAAGTGGTGGAGATGCTGTTCGAACACGTGCTGCACTTCCAGTATCGCGACGCGCACCAGCTCGCGCTGCGCGCCGAACGCGCGCTGGTGGAATCCGACGGCCTGGCGTGGTCGGCCTACAACCGCTTCTGCAGCAAATGGATCAAGGCGATCGGCGGCCGCAAGAAGTACCCGAACCCGCCGCCGGACATCGACCTGCAACCGGAAATCGACGAAGACGACAAGACCACATTGCGCCGCATGGGCGCGAAACGGGCGGCAAAGACGGGAAGGAATACGATGCGGTGAGTGGCGGAGAGGGTGGGATTCGAACCCACGGTACGGCAAGCCGTACGCCGGATTTCAAGTCCGGTGCTTTAGACCACTCAGCCACCTCTCCATAGCTTGGTCATTCCCGCGCAAGCGGGAATCCAGTGTCTTTGTGGCCAGGAGCGAAAGACGCTGGATTCCGGGTTCCGCCGCGATGAAACCGCGGCGGCCCCGGAATGACGATTCTATGATGTTCTTGTGCTGCGCCGAACGCTTCACGCGATTTTTGCCGCATCTTTCATGTAGCGTTGCAGCGCTTCCGGAACGGTGATCGAGCCGTCGGCGTTCTGGTAGTTCTCCATCACCGCGATCAGGGTGCGGCCAACGGCGAGGCCGGAGCCGTTGAGCGTATGCACCAGTTCCGGTTTGCCGGTGGCCGGATTGCGCCAGCGCGCCTGCATGCGGCGGGCCTGGAAATCGGTGCAGTTGGAGCACGATGAGATTTCGCGATAGGTATTTTGCGACGGCAACCAGACTTCCAGATCGTAGGTTTTGGCTGCCGCGAATCCCATGTCCCCGGTGCAGAGCTGCACCTTGCGGTACGGCAGTTCCAGCAGTTGCAGCACGCGCTCGGCGTGGCCGGTCAATTCTTCCAGTGCGTCGTACGATTTCGACGGCTCGACGATCTGCACCAGCTCGACTTTCTCGAACTGGTGCTGGCGGATCATGCCCTTCACGTCCTTGCCGTAGGAACCCGCTTCCGCGCGGAAGCACGGCGTGTGCGCGGTCAGCCGCATCGGCAGCGCGTCGGCTTCCACGATGGAATCGCGTACGAGATTGGTGAGCGAGACTTCGGCGGTGGGGATCAAATAGCGGTCGCGATGAGACTCAATAATTTGATCCAGAACGTTGATAGCTGCCAATTCATCGTCATCTAGAATTGCTGATTTAATGTCATTCCAATTGCTTCCGCTGACCGTGAACTGCCAGCCGCTTTTTTCATCTGGTAACCGAAAGGTCGCAAACAGATCCTCCTCGAACTTCGGCAACTGCCCGGTGCCCTGCATCGTTTCCGGATTCACCAGCAACGGCACATTGCATTCGGTGTAGCCATGCTCGCGCGCGTGCAGGTCCAGCATGAACTGAGCGAGCGCGCGGTGCAGTCGCGCCAGTTCGCCGCGCAATACGGTGAAGCGCGCCCCGGACAGTTTCGCGCCGGCCTCGCCATCCAGCCAGCCGTGGCGCGCGCCAAGTTCGACGTGATCCTTCGCTGCGAAATCGAATTTGCGCGGTTCGCCCCAGCGCGAGATTTCCACGTTGTCGTGCTCGTCCTCGCCCACCGGCACCGATTCGTGCGGCAGGTTGGGAATGCGCAGCGCGATGTCGGAAAGTTTCGACTGCACTTCAGCGAGCGCAGCTTCGTTAGCTTTCAGCCTGTCGCCGATGCCGGCGACTTCGGCCATGATCGCCGAAACGTCTTCGCCCTTGGCCTTGGCTTGCCCGATCGCCTTCGAACGCGCATTGCGCAACGCTTGCAGTTCCTGCGTCTCCGTCGCAAGCTTCTTGCGCCCGGCTTCCAGCGATTCGATTTCCGCCACGGGCAAATCGAAGCCGCGCGTCTTCAGCCGCGTGGCGGTCTCTGCGAGTTGCGCGCGCAGCAGGACCGGATCCAGCATGTTCGATCCTCGAGGAACCAAGGAAAGCATGGATTATCGCGGCGGTCGACATGCGCGCGCAAACGTGCCGGCGCGGCGCGCCGGCACGTCGAGCAAAGCGAATCAGATTGCGGGCGCGAGCTTTGCGCGGCGGCGTCCCAGCCACCAGGCGATCGCGATGCCGGCCAGCAGCCAGCCGATGCCCTGGTCCAGCAGATTTCCGACTACGTAATCGGCCGGAAACTTGTACCAGGTCCACATCGGCACGATGTCGAGCAACCAGCCGAATATGCCGAATGCCAGCGCGCCCAGCACGCGCATGCCGAAGCTCCACGCGGTCGCGGCGAGCACGAAGGCGATCAGCAGCGCGCCCAGCAGGTTGGTCACGAACTGCTTGATCAATTCCGGCGCCATGTTCGCCGCCATGGTGTTAGGCGGGCTGACCACCACGAACAGCGACGGATTCTTCTGCGCCTTTTCGGTCCAGGCCTGCATCGCCGCCGCATCTTTCATTTTTTCGGGCGTGAGGTAAGGCAACAGATAGGCGCCCGATTCAGGCAAACCGCTGGTCGCGGCTTGCAAGACGACAGCCTCGTTCTGCGGCGCGCGAAAACCCATCACGCCGATCGGCAGCAGCATGTGCGAAACGAACTGCCACAGGAACATCACGATGGCGCCCAGCAGCGCCGCGACGGCGATACGCATGGCACATCTCCCTAGGGTCTGTTCACGCTATGCCAAATGAGCCGCGTTGCTTCCGCAGCGGCTGCCAGACAAGGCGCGCGGCGCAGCGCCATAGCACTTCTATGGCCAAGCCGCGCAACGCAGTATGGCG
>DAIOUL010000087.1:5537-9204 GCA_036759545.1 Rhodanobacteraceae bacterium | reverse complement strand
ACGCCTGGAACAAGCCGTACAAGAAATCCGCGCGCGTGGTCGGCGACGTGATCGGTAAGTATCACCCGCACGGCGAGTCTTCGGTCTACGACGCGATCGTGCGCATGGCGCAGCCGTTCTCATTGCGCTACATGCTGGTGGACGGACAAGGCAACTTCGGTTCGGTGGACGGCGACCCGCCGGCGGCCATGCGTTACACCGAAGTGCGCATGGCGCGGCTCACCCACGAGCTGCTGGCCGATATCGACAAGGAAACGGTCGATTTCGGTCCCAATTACGACGAAAGCGAACGCGAACCGCTGGTGCTGCCCACGCGCGTGCCGAACCTGCTGATCAACGGTTCGGCCGGCATCGCGGTGGGCATGGCGACCAACATCCCGCCGCACAATCTCAATGAAGTGATCGATGCGACGATCGCGCTGATCGACGATCCGTCGATCGGCCTCGATGGCCTGATGCAGCACATTCCCGGCCCGGATTTCCCGACCGCCGGCATCATCAATGGCGCGGCGGGGATCATCGAAGCCTACAAGACCGGCCGCGGCCGTCTGCTGGTGCGGGCGAAGACGGAGATCGAGAAAGATGACAAGGGCAACGAGACGATCGTCGTCAACGAATTGCCCTACCAGGTCAACAAGGCCAAGCTGATCCAGGCAATCGCCGAGCTGCACAAGGACAAGAAGATCGAAGGCATCAAGCAGGACGGTCTTCGCGATGAATCCGACAAGGACGGCATGCGCATCGTGATCGAAGTGCGCAAGGATGCGATGGCCGATGTACTGTTGAACAACCTGTTCCAGCAGACGCAGTTGCAGGTCACCTTCGGCATCAACATGGTCGCGCTGGTGGACGGACAGCCGCGGCTGTTGAACCTCAAGGAAATCCTCGAAGCCTTCGTGCGTCACCGCCGCGAAGTGGTCACGCGCCGCACGATCTTCGATCTGCGCAAGGCGCGCGCCCGTGCGCACGTGCTGGAAGGCCTGACCGTCGCGCTCGCCAACATCGACGCGATGATCGAGCTGGTCAAGACTTCGCAGACGCCGCAGATCGCGCGCGAGCGCCTGCTGGAACGCAAATGGGAACCCGGTCTGGTGCGCGCGCTGCTGGCCGAATCCGGCGCGGCGATCTCGCGTCCCGAAGATCTCGATCCGAAAGCCGGCCTGTTCGACGACGGCTATCAGTTGTCGGAAACGCAAGCGAAAGAGATCCTGGAAATGCGCCTGCACCGCCTCACCGGGCTGGAGCAGGAAAAACTTTCAGACGAATACCGGCAACTGCTCGACACCATCCGCGGCCTGATCGCGATCCTGGAAGATCCGGACAAGCTGCTCGCGGTGATCCGCACCGAACTGGTGGAGATGAAAGAGGCTTATGGCGATGCGCGCCGCACGCTGATCCAGAGCAGCCAGGAAGATTTCCAGACGCTGGACCTGATCGCGCCGGAAGACGTGGTGGTCACGCTCTCGCACGCCGGCTGGTGCAAGCGCCAGTCGGTCGGCATCTACCGCGCGCAGCGCCGCGGCGGCAAGGGCCGCATGGCGGCGGCGATCAAGGAAGAGGATTTCGTCGAGAAGCTGTGGGTGGTCAACACGCACGACACGCTGCTCACCTTCACCAGTGCCGGCCGCGTGTATTGGCTGAAGGTGTATCAGATTCCGGAAGCTGGACCGGGCGCGCGCGGCAAGCCGATCGTCAACCTTCTACCGTTGCAGGAAGGCGAGAAGGTGCAGGCTGTGCTGCCGGTGCGTGAGTACGACGAGAATCACTACGTGTTCTTCGCCACGTGCAACGGCACGGTGAAGAAAACGCCGCTGACCGAATTCGCGTTTCAGTTGCAGAAGGGCAAGGCCGCGATCAACCTGGACGAAGGCGATGCGCTGGTCGAGGCGGAGCTGACCGACGGCAGCCGCGACGTGCTGCTGTTCGCCTCCAACGGCAAAGCCGCGCGCTTCGCCGAAACCGACGTGCGCCCGATGGGCCGCACCGCCACCGGCGTGCGTGGCATGAAACTCGCCGAGGGCGCACACGTCGTGTCGATGGCGGTGGTCGAACATGCGCTCGAGGAGCAGGCGGGCGAACAGAACGGCGAGGAAGAAGAGACGAACGAGGCCATCGAAAACGAAACCGCTGCGGAAGAAGCGGTAGCTGCGTCGGAAACTTACGTGCTCACCGCCACCGAGCGGGGCTACGGCAAGCGCACCGCGCTGTCGAAATTCCCGCGCAAGCGGCGTGGCTCGCAGGGGGTGATCGCGATTCAGTGTTCAGAACGCAACGGCGCGCTGGTCGCCGGCGTCGAAACCGACGAGAAGCACGAGCTGATGCTGATCTCCAACCAGGGCACGCTGGTGCGCACGCGCGTGGCCGAGATTTCCCGCCAAGGCCGAAACACCCAAGGCGTCACCCTGATCCGTCTGCCGGAAGACGAAAAACTAGCCGGCGTGGTGCGGATCGAGAAGCTGGGCGACGAGGATTCGGCTGAAGGGAATGGCGAAGCCGAAGCTGCGATTACGAATGGTGCGGGAGAGCCGGACGGCGCGGTAGTTGCGAATGAGTAGGCTAGGCTGATAAGCCCGGCGGTGTGGCAAGAAACGCTGACCTCGATGAATGCCGCAATTTCAATCGAGAGTTAAAATCTCGCCGTTTCCGCCGCAACTTACGATTCTCGCTCGATCAGAGCGCCCTCGCTACTCGCCCCTGATCCCTCGCTCGCAAATCGCGCGCAGGCGCGCTCCTACAAAACCGCCAGCATCGCCTCGGCGCTCGACACCTTGAACTCTCCCGGCGCTTCGACCTGCAGCACCTTCACCACCCCGTCGTCGGCATAGAGGGCGAAGCGTTTTGAACGCAGGCCCATGCCGAACTTGCTGGCGTCCATCTCCAGTCCCAGCGCTTTCGAGAAATCGCCGTTGCCGTCGGCCAGCATCAGCAGGCCGTCGGGCACGGACTGGTCCTTAGCCCAGGCTTTCATCACGAAGGCGTCGTTGACCGCCAGGCAGGCGACTTCGATGCCGCGCTTCTTGAACTCCTGGTAGTGCTCGACGTAGCCGGGCAGATGGCGCTCGGAGCAGGTGGGCGTGAACGCCCCAGGCACCGAGAACAGCACGACTTTCTTGCCTTTGAAGACGTCATCCGTGCTGACGCTCTGCACGCCATCCCGGATCAGGTTGAAGGTGGCGGAAGGAAGGCGGTCGCCGACTTTGATGGTCATGGGTGCTGCTCCTTGCGGTGGGGCGAACGGCCATCGTAGCGCCGCCCGGCTTTTGACGCAGCCTTGAAACGGGCGCAGCCATCCTTATCTATCCGGCATACGGCCCCGAGCGGCCGGTCCTTTGTGGGCGTAAGGAGGCAAACACATGAATCACATCACCCGTTACCGCTGGGGCGCACACAACCCCCTGCACAATGAATTTCAGCGCATGGTCGACCGGTTCTTCGCCGACTACGAGGACGGCGACCAATCCAGCGTGGTCACCAGCCAGTGGGCGCCGCGCGTGGACATCCGCGAGGAACCGAAGCAATTCGTGATCGAAGCGGACATCCCCGGCGTCGATCCCAAGGACATCGAAGTGCACATGGACAAGGGCATCCTTTCCATCCGCGGCGAGCGCAAGAGCGAGAGCACGGTGGAAGAGGGCAACTACACGCGCGTGGAGCGTTCGCGCGGCGT
>DAIOUL010000087.1:0-5437 GCA_036759545.1 Rhodanobacteraceae bacterium | reverse complement strand
TATCACCCGGACAAGAACAAGGAAGCCGGCGCCGAGGAGAAATTCAAGGCGATCAACGAAGCCAACGAAGTGCTGGGCGACAAGGAGAAGCGCGCCGCCTACGACCAGTTGCGCGCGGGCGGTTATCGCGGCGGCGACCAGTTTCGCCCGCCACCGGATTGGGCGCAGCAACACGGCGGCAGCGGATTCCAGTTCCGCGACATGGGCGACGAGGATGTCGGCGGCTTCAGCGATTTCTTCGAATCGCTGTTCGGCCGTGGTGCCGGTGCGCAAGCGCGTGGGCGCGCGCAACGCGGGCCGATGCGTGGGCGCGACGTGCGCGCGGGCGTCACGATCGATCTGCACACCGCCTACACCGGCGGGAAACAGCGGCTGAGCCTGCGCGACGCGCACGGTGATCGCACGCTGGAGGTAAACATCCCCGCGGGCATTCTGCCGGGTCGCGTGATCCGTCTTGCCGGGCAGGGCGAGCCGGGCATGCAGGGTGGACCGGCCGGCGATCTGTTGCTGGAAGTGCAGGTGCGCGACGATTCGCGTTTCAAACTCGACGGCAGCGACGTGCTGGTGGAGGTGCCGGTCGCGCCGTGGGAAGCCGCGCTCGGCGCGAAAGTGCCGGTGCCGACACTGGGGGGCAATGTGGAACTGCGCATCCCCGCGGGTTCGCGTTCGGGACGCAAGCTGCGTTTGAAAGGCCGCGGCATGCCGGGCCGCACAAACGGTGATCAGATCGTCACTCTGACGATCCAGACGCCGTCCGCCGATGACGAAAAGTCGCGTGCGGCATATGCGGCGTTCGAAAAAGCATTTGCGGAGTTCGATCCGCGGGCGTGATGGTTACCGCGATTATTTCGCAAGGGCGTCATTCAACGCCTTGGTCAATTCCGCCTCGTTTACCGGCTTGGTGACGTAGGCCTTGGCGCCTTGGCGCATGCCCCAGACGCGATCGGTGTCCTGATCCTTGGTGGTCACCAGGATCACCGGGATGTGCGCGGTGGCGGCGTCCTTGGAAATCGCCCGCGTGGCCTGGAAGCCGTTGAGGTTGGGCATCACCACGTCCATCAACACCAGATCGGGTTTCTCGCGCTTGGTCGCCTCCACGCCCGCGGCCCCGTCCTCGGCCGTCAGCGTTTCATGGCCCAGCTTTTCGACCAGCCGCTTCAAGCCCAGCAACTGCGACGGCGAATCGTCCACGATCAGGATGCGCGCCATGTTAGGGCCTGCCAATGCCAAACCAAATGAGTCGCGTTGCTTCCGCAGCGGTTGCCAGACAAGACGCGCGCCGCAGCGCCATAGCCATTCTATGGTCAAGGCGCGCGCCGCAGTATGGCGGCCGCTGCGGAGCAACCCGAAGGGCCATGGCCCTGCGCCCGCATGGCTGCGTCATCGCTCGTCGATGTATCGACATACACCTTCCTCGCTCTTCCTTGCCCTGCAGACGCAGGGCCAACGGCGCGGCCATTTGGTTTGGCATTGGCAGGCCCCTCCCCACTCCACGTTTGCGGCGATTCTAGGGAAGCCGCGTGTAAAGCGCCATGGAGCTCTTGGCCATGGACGGCAGGCCCGGCGCGCCAAGCTCTCTATCACGGATCGGCGATGCACACCAGCGTACGCCCGAACGAACCGCCATTGAGCATGTGCCCGAAAACGTTGGGCAGTTCGTCCAGCGTGACCTCGCGCGTGCAGATCGTATCCAGATGTGCCGGCTTCCAGTCGGAAGCCAGATGCCGCCACACTTGTTCACGGATCTCGCGCGCGGTACCCGCCGAGGCGACGCCCAGCAGGCTGACGCCGCGGATGATGAAGGGCATCACCGTGGTATCGAGTTTGCTGTCGGCGGCGAGGCCCACGCTGGCGACATTGCCGTAAGGCACCGTGCTCGCCAGCAATTGCGCGAGCAGTTTGCCGCCGATGGCGTCCAAAGCACCGCCGAAGCGCGCGGACTCCATCGGCTTCTCACCCAGATTCAATTCATGGCGATCGAGCACCTTCGCCGCGCCCAGCCCTTCCAGAAACGCCGCGCGATCGGCCTTGCCGCTGATCGCGTGCACTTCGTAACCTGCGCGCGAAAAGATGTCGATCGCCAGCATGCCCACGCCGCCGGTGGCGCCGGTGATCGCAATCGGCCCCAGTTCGGGACGCTGGCGGTTATCGCGCATGCGCAGCAGCGCCAAGCCTGCGGTAAACCCCGCGGTGCCGAGGATCATGCTCTCGCGCAGCGAAAGATTGCCCGGCAGGCGGATCGTCCATTCGCCTTGCAGCCGTGCGAATTCGGCGTAACCGCCGTCGCGCGTTTCGCTTAAACCGCAGCCGGTGCACAGCACCGCATCGCCCGCTTTGAAATGCGGATCGGAAGATTCAACCACGTGCCCGGCGACATCGATGCCGCCGTTCAACGGAAACGTGCGCAGGATCTTGCCCTGGCCCGTTCCCGCCAGCGCGTCCTTGTAATTGACCGACGAATACGCAGTCTTGATCAGCACGTCGCCCGGCGACAACTCGTCGGCGCGCATCGTCTCGATGCCGGCGCGATAACCGTCGGTGTCGTTGCGGACGCGGAAGGCGCGGAAGGAATTCGGTGTGCTCATGATCTTGCCCGCTGTTGTAGGAGCGAGCCCTGCTCGCGATATTCGAGTATGGGTTGCGCGCAAGGCGCCCTCCTACATCAGTTCGCCTTGTGTATCGCCCGCTTGTCCACCGCCAGGGCGGCTTCGTGCACGGCTTCGGACAAGGTCGGGTGTGCGTGCACGATGCGGGCGAGGTCTTCGGACGAGCCCTTGAACGCCATCGCGACCACGGCTTCGGAGATCAATTCGGAAACCGCCGCGCCGACCATGTGCACACCGAGAATTCTGTCGGTTTCCGCGTGCGCGATCATCTTCACCATGCCGGCGGGTTCGTTCATCGCCACTGCGCGGCCAATCGCCGCGAACGGGAAGGTGCCGACCTTGTATGGAATATTCTCGGCCTCGCATTGCCGTTCGGTCTTGCCGGCCCAGGCGATTTCCGGTTCGGTGTAGATCACCCAAGGAATGATGTCGTAATCCACGTGACCGGCCTTGCCCGCGATCAATTCGGCGACCATCATGCCTTCCTCGAAACCCTTGTGCGCCAGCATCGCGCCGCGCACGCAGTCGCCGATCGCCCACACGCCGTCCACGCCGGTCCAGCAGTGTTCGTCTACCACGATGCGGCCGCGTTCGTCGGTCTGCACGCCGGTGCCGTCGCCCAGCAGGTTTTCGGTGTAGGCGCGCCGGCCGACCGCGACCAGCAGCTTGTCCACCGTGAGCGTGTGCTCGCCGTCCTTGTCGGTGTAGGTGACGACGACTTCGTTCTTTTTCACTTCAGCCTTGCTGACTTTCGCGCCGAGCTTGATGTCGAGATTCTGTTTCTTGAATTCGCGCGCGGCGGCCTTGGCAATGTCCGCATCGGCTGCGCCAAGGAAATCCGGCAGCGCTTCGAGAATGGTGACCTGCGCTCCGAGACGGTTCCATACCGAACCGAGCTCCAGCCCGATTACGCCGGCGCCGATCACGCCGAGACGTTTTGGCACCGCGTCGAAATCCAGCGCGCCGGCGTTGTCCACGATGTATTTGCCGTCGAACTTCGCGAACGGCAGTTCGATCGGCACGGACCCAGTGGCGATGATCACGTTCGGCGCTTGCAGCATCTGTTTCGCGCCATCCGAGCCGGTCACTTCCACCTGGTTGGCCTTCAGCAGTTTTCCGGCGCCGAAGAACGGCGTGATCTTGTTGGCCTTGAACAGCATCGCCACGCCGCCGGTGAACTGTTTGACGATCTTGTCCTTGCGGCCGACCATCGTGCCGACGTCGATGCTCACGCCCTTCGCTGCGATGCCGTGCACCTCGAACTGGTGGTTGAGATTCCAGAACTGCTTTGAGGAATCCAGCAACGCTTTCGAAGGAATGCAGCCGACGTTCAAGCACGTGCCGCCGAGCGCCTGCTTGCCGTCGCGGCCGATCCAGCGATCGATGCAGGCGACCTTCAGCCCGAGCTGCGCGGCGCGGATCGCGGCGTGATAGCCGGCGGGACCGCCGCCGATGACGATGAGGTCGAATTTTTGTGCGTCGGCCATGTGCAGTCCTTAAAAGCGGGAACAGGGAACTGGGAACAGGGAACAAAAACGAGGCGACTTCGATCCCCGTTCCCTGTTCCCCGTTCCCGCATTACAACCCCAGCAGCATCCGCTGCGGATTCTCGAGCTGGTTCTTGATATCCACCAGGAACAGCACCGCGTCCTTGCCGTCGATGATGCGGTGGTCGTAAGAGATCGCGATGTACATCATCGGCGCGGCGATGACTTGTCCGTTCTCCACCACCGCGCGTTCCTTGATGGTGTGCATCCCCAGGATCGCGCTCTGCGGCGGGTTGACGATCGGCGTGGAGAACAACGAACCGAACGTGCCGCCGTTGGTGATGGTGAAGGTGCCGCCCTGCAATTCCTCCAGCGTGAGGCCGCCTTCGCGCGCGCGCCGCGCGAAATCGCCGATGGACCTTTCGATTTCGGCGAAGCCCATCGACTGCGCATCGCGCAGCACCGGCGTCACCAGCCCCTTGTCGGTGGAAACGGCGACGGAGATGTCCTGGTAGCCGTGATAGATCACGTCGTTACCGTCGACCGAGGCATTGACGATCGGATGCCGCTTCAGCGCTTCGCACACCGCGCGCACGAAAAAGCTCATGTAGCCGAGTTTGACGCCATGCGTCTTCTCGAATTGTTCGCCGAGCTGCTTGCGCATCGCGACGACTTTCGAGAGGTTGACCTCGTTGAACGAGGTCAGCATCGCGATCGAGTTCTTCGATTGCATCAGGCGTTCGGCGATGCGCGCGCGCATGCGCGTCATCGGCACGCGTTCTTCGGCGCGTTGGCCTGCGGGGCTCGGGACTCGGGACTCGGGACTTGGACGCGCTGCCGGTTGCGGTGCGCGTGCGTAATTCATCAGATCTTCTTTTGTGACTTGTCCGCCGCGGCCGGTGCCCTCGACTTTCGAGGTGTCGATCTTTTCTTCGGTCGCCATGCGCTGCGCGGCAGGTGAAAGATTCTCCGAAGGGCGACTCTGGGCGGCAGCGGGTTTCGCCGCGGCTTGTTCCGCCTTCACCGCTTCGTCCTTGCTCATCACCGGACGCGTGTCGGCTGCGGCTTTCTTCGCTTCTTGCACAGACACATCTTTCGGCGCGGGTTTGGGTTCCGCCGGCGCCGCTTTGGCAGCCCCTTCCTCGATCACCGCGATCACGTCCTGGCTGCCGACCGTATCGCCCTGCTTGGCGCGGATTTCCTTCAATACGCCGTCGGCGGGCGCAGGCACTTCCAGCACCACCTTGTCGGTTTCCAGATCGACCAGATTCTCATCGCGCTTGACCGCATCGCCCGGATTCTTGTGCCAGCTCGCGATGGTCGCGTCGGAAACCGACTCGGGCA
>DAIOUL010000086.1:0-9219 GCA_036759545.1 Rhodanobacteraceae bacterium | reverse complement strand
AAGTGGAACCAGCCGTTGTCCGGCTTGTGCACCAGGATCCCGCCGTCCACGCGCGAGTTGCCGGTGATGTCGATGTCGCCGCCCACGGTTTCCAGGCCGCCGCCGACGTGCGCGCTATCGAGGCTGATGTGTCCGTTGACGTTGGTGGCATGACCGCCGACGCCGGCGCCCGGCGAGAGCGTCAGCGCGCCGTTCACCGACTCGATTCCCTTGGCGACTTGCGCGCCGTCGTCCAGCGTGATCGCGCCGTTGACCGTGTTGGCCGATTTGGCCGAAGCATGCTCACCCAGCGAAATCGAACCGTTGACGGTGGAGGCGTCTTCGATCTTGGCGTTGGGTTCGATGTGGATGGAGCCATTGACGGTATTGGCGTCCGCGGCGGCGCGGCCGGCCTCCACCGTGATCGAACCGTTGACCTTGCTCATGCCGCCGCTGTCGCTGTCGTCGCCGGCGACGCAGGCGGTGGTGAGCAGCAGCAGCGGCAGCAGGAGCAGGAAACGCGCGTTCATGGCAAACCTCGTGCGGTCGGGAATGCGGTTTGGATGCTGCGCGCGGGCAAAAGGTTTAGCAATAACCGGAAGTCACCCTAGAATGATGCTTTGACCGGAACCCCGCCATGCCCACCCTCGTCCTGATCCGCCACGGCCAGTCGCAATGGAACAAGGAGAACCGCTTCACCGGCTGGGCGGATGTCGATCTGTCCGAACTGGGGCGCCAGGAAGCGCGCGAAGCCGGCGAATTGCTCAAAGCGGAAGGGTTCGCTTTCGACCACGCGCACACCTCGGTGCTGAAACGCGCGGTGCGCACACTGTGGGAAATCCAGGACGCGATGGACCGAATGTGGCTGCCGGTGCGCACCGACTGGCGCTTGAACGAACGCCACTACGGTGCACTCACCGGCCTGGACAAGGCCGAGACCGCGGCGAAGTACGGCGATAGCCAAGTGCACATCTGGCGCCGCTCTTACGACATACGACCGCCGGCGTGGACGCCGGAACAGAATATTTTCGCCAACGATCCGCGGTATGCGGGACTGAAACCCGAACAGATTCCGCTGACCGAATGCCTGAAGGACACCGTCGCGCGCGTGCTGCCGTACTGGCACGAGGTGCTGGCGCCCGCGATCAAGGCCGGCCAGCGCGTGCTGGTGGTCGCGCACGGCAATTCCCTGCGCGCGCTGATCAAGTATCTCGACAACATCTCCGACGACGCGATCGTGGAGATGAACATCCCCACCGGCGTGCCGATCGTGTACGAATTCGACGAATTACTGAAACCGCGCAGCCGCCGGTATCTGGGGAATGAGGCGGAGATTGCGGCGAAAGCCGCGGCGGTGGCGGCGCAGGGGCGAGCCGGGAAGTGAAGCGAGCTGCCTTGAATGGCAGCTCGCGCCGGCGAGCGCCCGAAGCAGGACGCGGAGGGCAGGGTTGCTTAGCGAGCGCAGGACGCGCGAGCTTAGCAACGCCGACTGCAATCTTCAGAACCTCTCCAATCGGAGGTCCACATGTTCAAGTGCATCAAGTTCGCCCTATCAATCGCACTTGTACTCGCTTTTTCAACTTCGAGAGCGGACGAGGTCCCTCAAACCTTGGATCAAGCATTTTTTGCGCTCGACCATCAATTGAGCTGGCAGCAACGAGAATTGTTCAAGAGCGAACCGGAATCCAAGGCCGTGACAAACGCGCACATGGGTTTGGGCATGTATATCCGAAATACGTGGTTCAGAGCTGGTCATTCCCGGTTGGTCGATCAATTGCACGCTGCCGGTGCGCGCTCCCTCGATGACATGTCATCCATCTTGCTCACTCCATATTGGCGTCACTTGAATGAAAAACCCCTGGATGTCGCTGGTCAAGGAGCCTGCTACGCAAAATGGTGGAAGGAACAAATGAGACTGAAGGACGAAGCAATCGCAAGCGGCAAAAATTCCTACGGCACTCCCAAATTTGATTGTCCGTAACACTACAGCGCGTCCGCATCCAGCTCCCCCGTGCGGATGCGGATCACCTGATCCAAAGAACTCACAAAAATCTTGCCGTCGCCGATCTTTCCGGTGCGTGCGGCCTGCATGATCGCCTCGATCGCGCGTTCGACCAGATCGTCGGGCAGCGCGATCTCCAGTTTCACCTTGGGCAAGAAATCCACCACGTATTCCGCGCCGCGGTACAGCTCCGTGTGGCCCTTCTGCCGGCCGAAACCCTTGACCTCGGTGACGGTGATGCCGGCCACGCCGACTTCCGACAGCGCCTCGCGCACGTCGTCCAGCTTGAACGGCTTGATAATCGCGGTGATCAGTTTCATCGGGAATTCCGTCGCCGAAGCTCTTGCGAACTATACGTGACCGAAAGACCTACGGCACCCAAAGCAGGCCACGGATGACCGCAGCCTAATGGCGGAGGAAGGGCCGCACGTTTGAACACAGGGCGAGCCGAACCAAGTAAATCTTGCGGAAGACAAAACTGGATTCCGGCTTTCGCCGGAATGACGAACAAAGTCACTGGATGCCGGGTTCCGCGCTCCGCGCGGCACCGGAATGACGGAAGTGCGTCAGCGCTTCACTGTCGCGGTCGCGCCGTGTGCCGGCCGCGCCAGCGCCAGTCCCTTCAATACGTGCAGCGCTTCGGACAGCGCGTAATCGTCCTGCGCGAGCTTGCCGGCGTCGCTGGTCACGGCGGTGTCGTCGACGATCGGCGAGTTGCCGGCCAGGTGATTGGGGAGATCGCTCTCGTGCTCGTCGTCGCTGAAATCGCCCGGCTGCGTGCTGACGCTGAGATTTCCGAGCGCGATGTCGGGCGTGATGCCGGCGGCCTGGATCGAGGTGCCGTCGGGCGTGTAGTAACGCGCGGTGGTGAGTTTCAGCGCGGTGGTGTCGGTGAGCGGCAGGATGGTCTGCACGGAACCTTTACCGAAAGTGCGCTGGCCCATCAGCAGCGCGCGATGATCGTCCTTCAATGCGCCGGCCACGATTTCCGCGGCGGACGCCGTGCCGTTGTCCACCAGCACCACCATCGGTGCGCCATTCAACTCGTCGCCGGGCGTGGCGCTGAAATCCAGATCGGCCTGTTTCAGGCGGCCCTTGGTGGTGACGATGGTGCCCGAACCCAGGAATGCATCGCTGACGCCGACGGCTGAAGTTAGCAAACCACCGGGATTGGAACGCAGATCCAGCACCGCTCCGCGCAGTGGACCGCTCTTCTTCTGCAATGCTTCCAGTTGCTTGTCGAGGTCGCTCGCGGTGTCTTCCTGGAACTGGCTGACGCGGATGTAGGCATAGCCGGGCTCCAGCAGGCGCGTCTTGACGCTGCCGACGCGGATGCGTTCTCGCGTCAGCGGGATCGTCACCGGCGCCTTCGCATCCGCGTGCAGGATGCCGAGCGTGATCTTGCTGCCGGGCGCCCCGCGCAACTGTTTCACCGCGGCGTCCAGCGCATCGGGTTGCACCATCTTGCCGTTGATCGACACGATCACGTCGCCCGGTTTGATGCCCGCGCGCGCGGCGGGCGTGCCGTCGATCGGCGTGACGATGCGCAATTGATCGTTCAATTGCGCGACCTCGATGCCGAGACCGGAATACGCGCCCGTGGTGTCTTCGGTGAGGTCCTTGAGATCGCTTTCGTCCAGATAATCGCTGTGCGGATCGAGGCCGGCGAGCATGCCGCGGATCGCCGCGCGCATCAGCGTCTTGTCGTCCACCTTGTCGACATACGCCTGTTTCACCATCGCGTACACGCGGGTGAAGGCGCGGATGTCGGCGAGATCGGGCACGTCGCTGTTCGTTGCAGCGCTGGACGCCGCAGCCGGAGCGACGCCGGCCGGCGCATTTTCAGGCGTGACGTCCGGCGGTGACTTCTGCGGCTGCGCCTTCTGCTGCGCGGCGGGTGTCGCCGCGGGCGGCACTTTCGATGCGGGCGCAGCGGCGAAAGCCATACCGCTGCAAACCAGCAGCAGCGCGGGGATCAGACGGGTGAATGACATGGAGGAAAACCGCGGAACGTTGGCTAGATTATGCGCCAGAAGCGTGAGAAAGATGTTGAGTCCGTCGCAAAGCGCATCCAGTGGCACGGTGTCAACGCCGCGGTTTCAACCAGTCCTTCGCATCCACCGGCTTGCCGTCCTTGCGCAGTTCGAAATACGCGCCCGTCTGGTTCTCGCCGCGGCCGACCTTGGCGATCGGCTGCCCCGGCTTTACCCAGTCGCCATCCTCGACCAGCGCGGCCTCGTTGTTGCCGTACAGGCTCATCCAGCCGTTGCCGTGATCGACGATCACGAGCATGCCGTAGCCGCGCATGAAATCCGCCCACGCCACCCGGCCGTAGGCCACCGCACGCACGCTCGTACCGGGCTCCGCAGCGATCAGCAGGCCGCGCGCCAGCGGGCCGCCGCCCGGATGCGCGCTTCCGGAAACCGGCCAAGGCAATTCGCCGTGCAGTTGCGCGAAAGGCTTTTCGACGCCGAGTTGCTTGGGGATGTCGGCGAACAGGTCCTTCAATTTTTCCAGCAACTGATCCAGACCCTGCTGTTGGCGCTGCAGCGCCGCGAGCTGATCCTTCTGCTGCTTGAGCTGCGCGTCCGCCTGCGCCAGCAGCTTCTGCTGTTCGTCGCGCGCCTGCTGCAGGGTTTGCGCGCGCGCGGCACGTTCGTCGCGTTGCTGTTGCAAGACGGCCTGATCGGCTTGAATCCCGCGCTGCAATGCTTCGAGCTTCGACAAATCGCCGAGCAGCGAGCGAATGCGCTGCACGCGGTCGCGCTGGAAATAGCGCGAATAGGCCAGCGCGCGCGAGATGCGTGCGATGTCTTCATCGCCCAGCAGCAGCGACAGATCGCTGCCGCGGTTCAAGGCGTAGGCGGCGCGCAGCAATTCCGCCAGCGCCTCGCGTTGTCCCGCGAGTTTCGTCTGCAATTGCGCGTGTTGGTCCTGCAATTGCGCGAGTTCCGAAGATTTCTGTGCGATCGCGGAATCGGTTTCGCTCAATGCTCTCGATGCGTCGTTCAACTGCTTCGCCTGATCGGCCAACGCGGCATCGATCTGGTCGCGCTGCGCGGCGGTGTCATGTTGCGCTTGCGCGATCTGCGCGATCTGCGCGCGCACGGCATCGAGCTTCTTCTGCGTTTCGATCCGCTGCGCCTGGCGTTGGGCATCGTCGCTTTGCGCGCGCGCGGGTGTGCCGAAGACGGCGGCTGCGCAAAACGACATTGCCAGAATGCAAGAGATCAGGAATCGCATCCGCGCAGATTACTTCAGCATTGCGTTGCGGCAAGGGTCGCGATTGTTCCGTTTACACCGCGAGCTTATAGTTCCCGCTTCTGCGGAGTTGTCATGACGAGTCCGGAAACTTCGGCCATCGATCTAGACGCCTATTTCGAACGCGTCGGCTGGAATGGCGAGACCCGCGCCGACTTCGGCGCGATGTCGGGGCTGTTGGCGGCCCACATGCGCAGCATCCCGTTCGAGAACCTGGACGTGCTGCTGCAGCGTCCGATTCGCCTCGACATGGAGGGTCTGCAACGGAAGCTAGTGCACGCGCGCCGCGGCGGCTACTGCTTCGAGCACGGCACCCTGTTCGCCGCGGTGCTGGAGAAGCTCGGGTTCGAGATCGCGTGCCATACCGCGCGCGTGATCCTGGTGTCGCCGCGCGAGCAAGCACCGCGCACGCATATGTTCCTGATCGCGAATTTGCCCGAAGACCGGTTCGTGCTGGATCCCGGCTTCGGCGGCCAGTCGGCACCGTTTCCCGTGCCGCTGATCGACGCTGCGGAATCGGCGGATGCCACGCACTGGCTGCAACGCGACGGCCGCTGGTGGACGTTGCGCATGCGCACGCCGGAGAAGATCGTGGAATGCTGGGCGACCACACTGGACGCCGACAACCAGACCGATTTCGTGCTCGGCAATCACTACACGTCCACATATCCGGATTCCGCGTTCGTCAATCGGTTGATGTTGCACGCGCGCAGCACTGACGGCAGCGTCAGCGTGATGAACCGCGATGTCACCTTTCGTCGCGACGGCGAAATCGAAAAAACGCGACTCGCAGACCGCCTCGAATTGCACGCATTGCTTGCGGAACACTTCGGTTTCGATTTGCCGGAAGTCGAGCGCCTGCGCGTACCGGCGATTCCGGAGTGGCCGTGATCCGCGCTAAGACCGGCCCGACGGCAGTCGCTGGCCGACCAGCATCGCGCGGATTTGGCGCAGTTTCGCCTTGATCTTCGCTTCGTTCTGCGGCCCGGCGTGGATCAGCATCTTCTGCCCGGCGCTCAAGTGTTCCAGCGCGGGATCCGTGTAGACGTAGAACGCGCCTTGCCGTTGCACCGCAGGCGATTGCGTGGGCTCTGGCGCGCCGAGCAGGTTGTCGATCGTTGCGATCAGGCGATCGTTGAAATACGCCTTGGGATATCCGAGTTCACGATACGCCTGCTGGAACAGCGGGTAGTCGTGCACGTACCAGGTGACCAGCGCCTTGGGATCGGCCGACTCCAGCACGCGCATGTAGGCGTCATAGCGCTGGTAGTTCTGTGCGCCGATCGTCTGTTGATTGCCGTTCTGTTGAACGGCGAACGCGCCGCCCGGCGTGCGCAGCGGCAGGATGCGCGTGCTGCCGAACTGCTGCCGCGGCAGCGCATCCACGGTGGCGACGATATTGGGAATGATCGCCTGCTTTACCAGCAGATCGCTCATGCCCTGCATGCCGGGCAAGGACAGCAAGGCTTGCAGCACGCTCGCGTCGCTGTCCTGCAGCGGCGGCAGTGGCGCGGTGGAAGCCGAGGCCGGCACTCTCGCTGCGCTGATCGGATGTTGCGGCGCGCTGCTCGCGGCGGCGGGCTGCGGATTGAGTGTCGCGGGCGTCGGTCCGCGCGGACCCGGCCGCTGGAAAACGAAAAACCACACCGCCACGGCGATGATCACCGCCAGCACGATGATCGCGATCCATTGCGCCGCCGAACCTCGCCTCATCGGTTTCTCCTTGCGCGTGCGTCAACGGCTTTGACGCGCGTGCGGCGCGATCGTTCCCGTCGCGCAAATCTAATGTGTGCCGCCGCTGGGCGGCGATGCACCCGAAGCCGGCGGAGACGGCAGCGTGGTCGATTCACGCGCGGCGCCCGGCGAAGCGGCGGGCGCCGGGCGCAACGCCTGATTCGCGGGCACCGCGGGATGCGCGCCCGTGCTGGTGGCCGGTGCGTAGCCCGGTGTCATCGGCACATTGGTTTTCGGATTCACGCCTTTGCCCAGATTATTGGCCCAGAAAATCCAGGCGACAATCAGGGCCGCGATTACGATCGCGGCGATGATCCAGAAGATCACCGGGCGTGGGCGGCGCGGCGGCGGTGTGTACTGCGGCATGACGGTTCCTTGTCGATGCTTTCCCCTCCGACCTTGACAACCCGCGCGTGCACGCAACGCGAAAGCGCCGCGATTTTTTTCTTACCGCTCACCGATTGCCGATGAAATCCGCTTTGCCGAGGTCCGTTCCGGCGACGCGCAGGATGTCGTAAGCCGTGGCGCAGTGGAAGAACAGATTGGGCAGGGTGAACTGCTGCAGGTATTCGATGCCGGTGAAATTCTGCTCGCCGTTGCGGCCCTTGAAACTGATGCGGCGCTCTTCGCTGCCGTCGATCTGCTCGCGCTTGAACGACTGGATGTAGGCCAGCGCGCGTTCGATGCGCGAATAGACTTCCGCGAAGGTTTTTTCGTTGTCCTCGAAACTTTGCGGTTCCGCGCCGGCCAGCCGCGCCGCACCGCGCGCGCCCATGTCGCAGGCGATCTGCACCTGCTTCACCAGCGGCAGCATGTCGAAGATCAGCCGCTGCTGCAGCAGCGTGTCGGGATCGACGTTCTTCGCCTTCGCGTGCGCCTCGCCTTTCTTCAGCACGTGCGTGAGGTTGTTCAAAGCGCGCACGAATACGGGGACGGAAGCGGTGTACATCGAAATGCTCATAATTCGTTCTCCTGATGACAACGCATGAAGCGTGCTTTGTTGAAGAGTGCAGCCAGGGATGGCTGCTTTCACGCGCTAAGGATGCGCATCAAACTTCACTCAATGCCGGCTGCGAACTGCCGCGCGTGATCCACGCGCTCAACACCAGCGCGGCGAGGATCAGCACGCCCGCCAGCAAATAGGAAACGCCGGGCAGGTGCTTCACCGGCGCATGATCGCTGATGAACAGCGCGAACAGATTGGCGAACAGCGCCGGGCCGAAGATGCCGGCGAGGCTCTGCAGGCTGGTGAACGCGCCCTGCAAGCGGCCCTGTTCCGTGGGATCGACCTGGTGCGTGACCAGCGATTGCGCGGGCGGCCCGGACAATCCGCCGAGGCACAGCAACGGGATGCCGCACAGGAAAATCCACGCGGACGGCGCCAGCCCGAAACACAGGTATCCGAGCGTGCAGAACGAAAGCCCGATCAGGATCATCTTCCGCTCGCTCATCACCGGCATCAGCTTGCGCACCAGCACGGCCTGCACCAGCGCCGTGCACAGGCCGACCAGACTCAAGGTATTGCCGACCGTCACCGGGCCCCAGCCGTAGCGGTAATCGGTGTAGAGCACGTAGGTGGAATTGAGCGAGTACTGCGCCAGCGCGATCAGGAAGAACACCGCGGCGAAACCGAACACTTGGCGGTAACGGCGCAGCAGCAGCAACGAACCGAGCGGGTTGGCGTGCCGCCAGTCCACGCGCGCGCTGCGGCGTTCCTTCGGCAGGGATTCCGGCAGCACGAACAAGCCGAAGCAGAAATTGACCAGCGCCAGAAATGCCGCGCCCCAGAACGGCGCGCGCAGGCCGAAGTGCGCGAGCGCGCTGCCCACCGCGGGCCCGACCACGAAGCCGATCCCGAACGCGGCGCCGATCAGGCCGAACGCGGCGGCGCGCTTCTCGCGCGGCGTGATGTCGGCGACGTAGGCGCTCGCGGTGGAATTGCTGGCCGCGCACATGCCCGAAATTCCGCGGCCCAGAAACAGCAGCCACAACACGGGCGTCAGCGCCATCACGATGAAGTCGATTCCTAGCCCGAAGCAGGAGATCAGGATCACGGCGCGCCGGCCGAAGCGGTCCGACAGCGCGCCCTGGATCGGCGAACACACGAACTGCATCAGCATGAACAACGTGCCGAATGCGCTCTGCCACACCGCCGCCTTGGCAATGCTGCCGCCGATCAATTGCACGATCAGGTGCGGCAGCACCGGGATGATGATCCCGAACGCCAGCATGTCGATCGCCAC
>DAIOUL010000085.1:0-9295 GCA_036759545.1 Rhodanobacteraceae bacterium | reverse complement strand
GCATCAGCTTCTGCGACCAGGCATCCGGCAGCAGGCCGGTGGATTTCTGCATCGTTTCCTGCATCGGCGCGCCGTGCGCTTCCATGCCGACCGCGTCGATCACACTGTCGGGACCGCGGCCGCCGGTCTGGTCGCGCAGATACGCGGCCACGTCTTCGATTTCATCCATATTGATGGTTTCCACGCCGTGCCGTTTGGCCATGCTTAACCGTTCCGGCACGAGATCGATGCCGAACACGCGCTCTGCACCTCGTTTCAGAGCGATTCGACAACACATTTGGCCGATAGGCCCCAGTCCGAACACGGCCACGCTGCCGCCTTGCGGAATCTCGGCGAACTCGACCGCCTGCCAGGCGGTCGGCAGCACGTCGGAGAGAAACAGAAAACGTTCGTCGTTCGGACCTTCCGGTACCTTGATCGGGCCGAACTGCGCCTGCGGCACGCGCAGGTATTCGGCCTGTCCGCCCGGCACCTGACCGTACAACTTGGTGTAACCGAACAGGGCCGCGCCATTGCCGTGTTCGCGCACCTGCGTGGTTTCGCATTGCGCGTAGAGCTGCCGATCGCACATCCAGCAATGTCCGCAGGCAATGCCGAACGGCACGACAACGCGATCGCCGGGCTGGATCTGCATCACCTCGGCGCCGACTTCCTCGACGATGCCCATCGGTTCGTGGCCGATGATGTCGCCCTCTTCCAGAAACGGAGTCAGCACGCTGTAGAGATGAAGATCCGAACCGCAGATCGCGGTGGAGGTGATGCGAACGATCGCGTCGGTGGGCTGCCGGATCTTCGGATCCGGCACGGTGTCGACGCGAAAATCTTCCTTCCCGTGGAACGTGACTGCTTTCATCGATGACCTTCCTTGGCCGGTTGTTCGCGATCAGAGGTGATCGTTTTATTTGAAGGTGCGGACAGGGATGTCCGCTTTTGATCTTCGCGATCAAGGACGATCGCTATCGAATGGTGTAAAGGTATGCAGCAATGTCGCGCGCCTGGCTGTCCTTGATGCCCATTTCCGGCATGTCCACGCCCGGCACCACGCTTTGCGGATGGCTGATCCACAGCGTCAGATTTTCGGGATCGTTGGGCAGCACGCCGGCGATGTAGCTGCGCCGGCTCCAGTGATCGAGCGGCGGCCCGACCAGACCGTCGGCGCCGTTGATTCCCGGAATGGTGTGGCAGGAACCGCAGCCGTAGTGCGCGATCAGTCTCGCGCCGCGTTGTGCCGCTGCGTTTTCTTGCGCGGTGTAGTTGCTTTGCGCGCAGCCGGTGAGCGCGAGCACACAAAGCGGCAGCACGATCATCAGCGTGTGTGCGGCAGCGTGCGGTACTCGCCGCAGTTCCCGTGCGCGATGTTCATCCGCGCGGAACCAGGCGAAGAACACCGTGCACAATGCCGCTACGTGCACCAGGTTCGACGGAATCCACATGATGATGCCCGCCAGTTGCTGATCCTGCAGCGGGCTCAATCCCCACGCTTGCGTGGTGTGCAGGTGCACGGCGTACGCAGGTGCCGTGGCGAAGGTCAGGATCGCGCCGATCAGGCTCATTACGAAACCCGACGACACCACGAACACGATCGTCGCGCCGTAACCGAGCGCCCGACGTTTTCCATACGGCTCGATCACGATGGTCCAGAACGCCAGGGAGAACGCGAGGAAACTGGCGTGCTCCAGATCGTGCAGCCATTCGTGCCGCACGGCGGCGTCATACGGCCCGGGCAGATGCCAGAAGCACAGCGCGCCGCTCAGCAACAGCCATACGCACAACGGCCGCATCAGCCAACGGAACGCCGCATCCAGTCCCGCGCGTTTCCAGCCGCGCGTGAGCGCACGCCGTGCATCGAGATCGAACGCCCACAGCCACACGATCACCGGCCGGCCGTACACCAGCAGCGGCGGGATCACCAGCAGCAACAGCATGTGCTGGGTCATGTGCGCGGAGAACAGATCGTCCGCCAAGGCGTCCAGCGGCGACATCAGCGTCAGCAGCAGGATCGCAAGGCCCGCGAAGAACGCAGGCGCGCGCCAGCGGCCCAGGATCGATGCGCGCTGCGCATCCATGCGCACCATGCCGATGACATAAGGCGCCAGCGCAGCGGCGATGCAGGCCAGCAGCCACGGTTCCCATCGCCATTGGAAAAGCAGTTCCGGCATTTCGCTGTGCCGATCAGTAATTGCAGACGGGCTCGATGAACAACATCACGATGGTGAACACCACCGCGATCGAGAACAGTACGCTGGTCAGCACCGACCAGTGCGCGATGAAGCGGTTGCGCGCTTCGCCGATGTTCTGTGGTTCCACGCCGCGCCAAGCCGCACGGCAGCCCAGCGCGGTCAGCAGCGCCGCGCCGGCCACGCTGACCGCCGCCAGATCGATGCCGAGCAGGAGCCACCACAGGCTCCCCCACACCGGCACCACCAGCGGAACGTCGATCGGAAAACACGCGTGCGCGGCCAACGCGTAGCCGGCCACCAGTTGCAGAAACCATGCAAGCGGTGCACCGAACACCGCGAAGTTCAGCGCGAAGCCGACCGGAATGCGCGTGACCGCGGGTGGATGGGTGGAGGTGACGACGGACATGGCGTGCCTCAGTGCGGAGTGATCCACGGCAGCAGATACAGCGTGATGAACACCGCGATCCACGCGGCCACCACGAAATACCAGTACAACGCACTGACCGTGATCGGCGTGTAACGCTCGGCGGTGATGTGCCTCAACGCGCTCCACCAGATCATCGCCGCGAGGATCAGCACGCCGGCCGCCGCGTGCAGCACGTGGAAAGCGGTGATCGCGAAGAACAGCGAACCGTAGGCACCGCTGCGAGGCAGAAACGGTTCGTCGTGCCAATCGAAGCATTGCAGGATCACGTAGCACACGCCCAGCAACAGCGTGACCAGCAGTCCCGAGAACAATCGTCCGGCGGAGCCCAGCCGCGCGCCGCGTTCGGCCCACCACATCGTGCCGATGCTGATGAGCAAGGCCGCGGTGCTCGGCGCCGCGTAACGCAGCGGCGGAAGCCCGCTGGGCGGCCAGGGTTGCAACGTCTGCGATTGCAGATAGAAGTAGCTGAAGATCAGATACGAGAACACCGCCGCTTCGGTGCCGATCAGCGCCAGCACGCCCCACCACCCCGGCGTGCGCCACCCGGCCTTGCCGACCGGCAGCGGCCGCGGCTCGGTCGTTTCCTCGTAAGCGGGTGCACGATAAATATTCGTATTCATGCGCGCACTGCCCAGCCAGTTTCCACACGCGGCCAGAACCACCACAGCAGCGCCGGGATCATCGCCAGCATGCAGCCGGCAGATACCCACCACATCTCCAACAACAATCCGACGAACATGCCGGCTATCAGCAGCGCCGTGCACAGCGGCACCAGCGAGTGACTGGGTTGCTTGAGGATCACGTCCGGTTCCGCGTCGAGCGTGGTCGTGCCGGGCATCTCGTGTTCGTGATCCAGCACCGGGCCTTCATGCAGAACGCTCAGCGTCTCGCCTTCCAGCCGCCCTTCCCACAGCGGATGGATGGTGGCGACGCGTGGAATCACCGCGAAGTTGTAACTGGGCGGCGGCGAAGTCACCGACCATTCCAGCGTATCCGCGTCCCAGGGATTCGCCGGCGCCTTCGCGCCGACCAGCAAACTGCGGATCACGTTGATCACGAACAGCAGCACGCCGAAGGCGAACACGAACGAACCGATAGTGGTGATCAGGTTGGTCGTGCCCCAGCCGATCTCCGCCGGATACGTGTAGATGCGCCGCGGCATGCCGAGCAGCCCGGAGATGTGCATCGGGAAGAAACCGAGATTGAAGCCGACGAACATCAGCCAGAAATTCCACCAGCCGAGTTTCTCGCTCATCATCTTGCCGGTCATTTTCGGGAACCAGTGATAGATGCCGCCGATCACCGGAAACACGTTGATGCCGATCAACACGTAGTGCAGATGCGCGACCACGAAATACGTGTCGGTGAGTTGCCAGTCCAGCGGCACCGCAGCGGTCATGAAACCGGATACGCCGCCGATCACGAACAGCACCACCTCGGCGGCGAGAAACTTGAATGCAGTGGTGAACACCGGCCGCCCGGTCCAGATCGTCGCCACCCAGGCGAACACCGACACCGCGGAGGGAATCACGATCACGAAACTCGCGGCGGAGAAAAATCCCATCGCGATCACCGGCAGGCCGGTCGAGAACATGTGGTGTACCCACACGCCGAAGCCCAGCACCATCGTCAATATCGTCGCCAGCACCACCGCGGGCTGCGCCACCAGCGGGCGCCGGCAATATACGGGCAGCGCCTGCGAGACGATGCTCATCGCCGGCAGCACGATCGCGTACACCCAGGGATGCCCGAAGATCCAGAACAGGTGCTGCCACAGCAGCGGCCGGCCGCCCGCGGACGCGTCGAAGAAGTGCGTGCCGAAACGGCGGTCGCACCACAGCAGCATGAAATCCAGGCTCACCGCCGGCACCGCGAACAGGATTCCGATGTTCGCCACCAGCGTGCCCCAGATCATGATCGGCACGCGGCTGATCGACATGCCCGGCGCGCGCGTGCGGAACATCGTGGCGATGAAGTTCACCGCGCCCGCGGTGGTGGAGATGCCGAGGAACACCATTCCGAGCGAATAGATGTCCACATTCCAGTCCGGGTTGTACGGACGCGAGGCCAGCGGCACGTAGTTGAACCAGCCGACGTTGGTGCCCTTGCCGTTCCAGAAACCGATGTAGAGAAAAATGCCGGCGAGCAGGAACACCCAGTAGGTGAATGCGTTCAAGCGCGGGAACGCCATGTCGCGCGTGCCGAGGATCAGCGGCCACAGGTAATTGCTGAAACCGGAGAGGATCGGCAGCGCGTACAGGAAGATCATCGTCATCCCGTGCATGCTGAAGAACTGGTTGTAGAGGTTCGGCGGCAGCAGGTGTTCGTTGGGTTGCGCCAGTTGCAGGCGCATGCCGAGCGCCTCCAGTCCGCCCACCAGCATGAACACGAACGCGGTGAAGAGATAACGGTGGCCGATCTTCTTGTGGTCGGTGGTCGCGAACCAGCCGTACAGATTCGGCGGATCGGCCCAGATGCGCTCCAGTTTCTCGCGCAACTCCTCGGTCGGACGTGCGATCAGCGGCGTGCGATAGACGGGATTCACGGCCATTCGGTGGTTTCCTTTCTCGCGCGGCACTTCCGCTATTTCAATGTCTGCAAATACGCCAGCAGCGCCTGCAACTGCGGAGCGTTCAAATCTTCGTTGGGCATGTCGTTGCCCGGTTTCAGCGATTGCGAATTGCTGATCCACGCGGCGAGGTTGCCGGTGTTGTTCGTCAGCGTGCCGGCGGCGATGGTGCGGCGGCTCATCACGTGCGTGAGATCGGGACCGAGCGAGCCCTGGCTGCCGGCCAATCCACGCACCGAATGGCAGATCGCGCAACGCGCCTGGAAAACGCTCTGACCTTGCAAGGCCAGCCCGGCCGGCGGCCCCGACGCATCGCGCAATTGCGCCATCCACCACGCCTTGAACGCGCTCGGCTTCTGCGCGATCACGTACATCGCCATGTGCGCGTGCTGCAAGCCGCAGAACTCGGTGCACTGGCCGCGATAGATGCCCGGTTTGTCCGCTTCCAGCCAGGCGAGATTGACCTGCCCCGGAATGGTGTCGGTCTTGCCGGCGAGCTGTGGAATCCAGAACGAGTGGATCACGTCGGCGCTCATCAAACGCAACCGCACCGGCACGCCGACGGGGACGTGGATCTCGTTGGCGGTGTCGAAGCTCAATTGCGGTGCGCCTTCGCGTTCGTAGCGCACTTCCCACCACCATTGATGCCCGATGATCAGCAACGTGATCTGCGGAGTTTTCGAGGGTGCGGCGGTTGCGCCCAGCACGAAGAAAGTCCAGATCGCGGAGAGCAGCAACAACACGATCGAAACCGGCACGCCGATCGTGAGCCACGGCATGCCATTGCGCCCGCGTGACAACAGCGGCCAGCCCACTTCGTCGTACTCGCCGCGGCCGCGTTTCCACCAGATGCCGATCAATACCGAGAGTGAAACGAACGCCGCGACGAAAATCGACAATCCGAGCAGCCCCCAGCCCAGCGCGGTGATCGGATTGGCCGCGGGGCCGTGCGAAACCATGTACGTCATGGGCGGCGCCGCGCCCGCCATGCACGGCGCGAATGCGAACGCGATGGCGAACACGCGCCGCATCAACGGCCACCCGTGGTGGAGGGCCGCCCGGGTTTCGGCGGTTGCGGCGGCGGCTTGGGATGTTTCGGCAACGGCGGCGGCTGTTTGTTGCCCGGCGGATGCGGCGTGTTGCCGGGCCCCGGTGCGGGCGTCGCGCCCAGTTTCGTTTGCGGTTCGAACTCCGGACTCGGATTGGAAAGACTCTTGACGTAAGTCACCAGCGACCAGATCGCCTGCGGCGGCAGCGCATTGCCCCACGCCGGCATGCCGTTGGGCCTGCCGTGTTCGATGGTGAGATAGATCTGGCCCGGATCGCTGCCGTAGATCCACACGTTGTCCGACAACGCCGGTCCCATGCCGCCGCCGCCGCCCGGCGCGTGGCAGCCCGCGCAATTCAAACTCTGGAACAGGCGCTTGCCTTCGACCAGCGCGTTCGGATCGTTCGCGTAGGGATTCTCGACATGCGTTGCCGGACCGATGTGCAAACCGGAAACCGGCACGCGCTGCAACTGCTGTGCGCCGTTGACGTCCACGCGCGGCACGGCGGCTTGCGGAAACGCGCGCGCGGCGATCGCTGCGACGGCTGCGAAGAGGATGGCGATCAATGTCTTCTTCATCGTGTCCTCCGTGACAACGATGTGTTCAGCGTTGCGTGACGGTCTCCTTCGATGCCGCCGGCGCGTTCTGCATGTCCAGTTGCGGCACGCCGTATTGCTTCAGCAGCGCGTGGATCGCACCGCGTTTGTCGCTCAGGATCGTGTTCAACTTGTCGCGCAAGGCTTCATCGCCGTGACGCACGGCCATCGAGATCGCAAACTGGAACGGCAGGACCGTATGCGCGTCGGTGAGCGGCACCACTTGCAGTTTCACCGGCTCGCGCGTGGCGAAATAGCCGGCACGCGGTCCCCACACGATCGCCACGTCCACCTCGCCTTTCGCCACCGCGTCCATCAGATCGGCGGCGGGATTGGCGCGGCCCTCGTCCGCGTCCATCTTGTAGATATGCACATTGTCGATGATGCCGCGTTGCGCCAGCGTGGCGCCGCCGGGCAGGTCGACCCAGTCATCGCCCAGCGAATGCACGCCGATCTTCAATTTGCGCAGACGCGGATCATCCAGCGATCGCAATTGATACGGCGCATTCGCGCGATACACGAAGGCATAAGCCGAGCGGTAATACGGCTGAGTGGTCAGTTCCTCGCGGTCGATGGTCGGCAGCGACATCACCACGTCGCATTTGTCCGCGTCCAGCGTGTCCTGCAGAAACTGCTTGCGCTGCGGCTCCCAGGTATATTCGACGGTCTTGCCCATCGCCTGCGCGACCATCTGCGCCAGCTTGTTCTCGAAACCCTCGCCCGCGCGATTGGAGAACGGCAGGTTGTTGGGATCGGCGCACACGCGCAGCGGCTCATTCGCAGATGCCGGCGCGGCGCCGGGATATTGGGTGTGCTGCGCGAAGGCGAGTGCGGGTGCGAAGAACAACGCGCACACGACTGCGTTCCGGAAAGTTGCACCCATCACGGCGACCCTCCCGCCTTCGGCAGCGCGAACACGTACAGCGTGCCACCCTTCGCCGTGTAATCGGGGAGGTCCTGCGTCGCGCCGACGAAACCGAGCGCGCCGTACGGATTGCGCGGGTCGAGATCGCCCGCCACCACCGCGCCCGACCAGCCGCCCACGCCAGAGAGCACGGCGACGTATTCGCGGCCGTCCGGCCCCTGGTATGCGATCGGCTGGCCGTTGATGCCGGAGCCGACGTGGAACTTCCACAACAGCTTGCCGGTTTTCGCATCCACCGCCTTGAACCAGCGATCCATCGTGCCGTAGAAGGCGATGCCGCCGGCCGTCACCAGCGCGCCGCTCCACACCGGGAAGTTTTCGTGATCTGACCACACGATGCGCGCGCGCACCGGGTCGTAGGCGGTGAACGCACCGCGATAGCCGCCCGGCCCGGCCTTCATCGCCACCTTCGCACCGACGTAGGGCGTGCCTTCGATATAACCGACCTTGGAAACTTCCTCGTCCTGGCAGACGTTGTTGTGCGGGATGTACAACAAGCCGGTCACCGGCGAATACGCGCTCGGCTGCCAATCCTTGCCGCCGGTGGATGCCGGGCAGATGTTCGTCACCGTTTTGTCGAGCTGCGGCACCTCGGCCGGATTCACCACCGGCGCGCCGGTTTCCAGATTGATCTTCTCGATGGTGTTGGCGCCGGGGAAGAACTTGTTCGCCGAAATGATCTTGCCGGTGGTGCGATCCTGCACGTACAGAAAACCGTTGCGATCCGGATGCGCCAGCAACTGCCGTTGCTGACCATTGATCGTCGCATCTAACAGCACGTTCTCGTTGACGCCGTCGTAATCGTGCGTGTCGTGCGGATTCCATTGCACCGCCCACTTCGCCGCGCCGGTGTCGGGATCGCGCGCGAACAGCGTGCAGGTCCAGAAATTCAGACCCGGCCGCTGATACGGATTCCACGGCCCCGGATTGCCGGTGCCGTAATAGATCAGATTCAACTTCGGATCGTAGGTGATCCAGCCCCACACCGGCCCGCCGCCGATCATCCATGCGGCCTTGTTCGGCCAACTGGTCGCGCCGAGATCCTTGCCCTTGTCTTCGGGATACGGCGGATTGAAATCCGGGCCGATCAGCACGTCCTTGTCGGGCCCGGTGGAATACGCGGTCCATTGCACGTGGCCGTCCCCGGTGTCGAGCGATTTCAGCCAGCCGCGCACACCCAGTTCGCCGCCGCTGACGCCGACCAGCACGTGATTCTTCACCACCAGCGGCGCCATGGTCATGGTGTCGCCGTGGTTGATCTCGCCGACCTTGGTGTTCCAGACCTGCTTGCCGGTGTTGGCATCCAACGCGATCGTGTGGTCGTCCAGCGTGTTGAAGAAGATCCTGCCGTCGGAATAGGCCACGCCGCGATTGATCACGTCGCAACACGCTACGCCTTGCGCGGCGGGTTCGGGATGCGGCTTGAACACCCACTTGATCGCGCCATCCTGGGTGAGATCGAGCGCGTACACGATGTTCGGCCAGGGCGTGATTACGTACATCGTGTCGCCGATCACCAGCGGCGCGGCTTCGTGACCGCGCAGCACGC
>DAIOUL010000084.1:0-9506 GCA_036759545.1 Rhodanobacteraceae bacterium | reverse complement strand
ATGCGCTGGCTGCGGTCGCCCGAGCCCACCTGCAGCTTGCGCGAGGCGGCTTGTTCTGCGGTCTGTCTGGCCTGTGCCTCATCCCGCAATCGTGCTTTCAGCAACGACATGGCACGCGCGCGGTTCTTGTGCTGGCTGCGTTCCTCCTGGCATTCCACCACGATGCCGCTCGGCAGGTGGGTGATGCGGATCGCCGAATCGGTCTTGTTGACGTGCTGACCGCCGGCGCCGGACGCGCGATAAGTATCGATCTTCAAATCGGCGGGATTGATTTCCACGTCTTCGATTTCGTCCAGTTCGGGAAGGATGGCCACCGTCGCGGCCGACGTGTGGATGCGGCCGCCGCTTTCGGTGACCGGCACGCGCTGCACGCGATGCGTGCCCGATTCGTATTTCAACTTTGAAAACGCGCCGCGGCCTTCCACGCGCGCCACGGCTTCCTTGTAGCCGCCGTGCTCGCCTTCGTTGGCGGACAGGATTTCCGTGCGCCAGTCTTGCCGTTCGGCGTAGCGCAGATACATGCGCAACAGATCGCCCGCGAACAGCGCGGCTTCGTCTCCGCCGGTGCCGGCGCGCACTTCCAGGTACAGATTGGCCTCGTCGCGCGGATCGGCGGGAACCAACAAATCCTGCAATCGTTGATCGAGCTTCTGCGCCTCGCTTTCCAGCCGCGCGATTTCGTCGCGTGCCAGTTCGCGCAGATCGGGATCGGCGAGCATGGCGCGGGCGTGTTCCAGTTCGCGCGCATTGCGCTGGCTCGCCGACTGCGTTTCGGCCAGCGGTTGCAGTTGCGCGTATTCGCGCGAGAGATCGCGGAAGCGCGCCGCGTCGGATGCGATGTCGGGCTCTGCCAGCAGCGCGCCGATTTCCTGGTGGCGCTCGGCGAGCCGCTCCAGCCGGGCGCGCAATGCGGGGTTCATCGTGCTCGATCGCCGTCGTGATCGAACAAGCGCGCCGCGGCTTCCAGCAACTCCGCATCGCCTGCCTGTGCGGCTTCGCGCAACCGGACGCTCGGCGTGTGCAGCAGCTTGCCGGTAAGCGTGTGCGCCAGATATTCCAGGGCTTCTGCCGGGTCGCGGCCATGCTCGAGCATTTCCCGCGCGCGCGCCAGCACCTGATCGCGCTGCGCCTCGGCTTCGGCGCGGAAGGCGCGCAGGGGCTGGTCCAGCATCGCCGCGCGCCGCCAGGCGAGATAGCGCTCGACCTGCAATTCGATGATCGCTTCGGCCTCGTGCGCGGCACTTTCACGCGAGCGCTGGCCGGCGTCGATCACCTGCTTGAGATCGTCGATGGTGTAGAGAAACACGTCCGGCAGTTGCGCCGCATCCGCTTCGACGTCGCGCGGCACCGCAATATCCAGCAGGAACATCGGCCGGCGCCGGCGCGCTTTCAACGCATCGTCCAGCATCGCGCGCGTCAACACCGGCGCGCGGCTGGCGGTGGCAGACAAGACGATGTCGGCTTCGGCCAGGTGCAGCGGCAGGTCGGCCAGCGGAATCGCATAGCCGCCGAAACGTTCGGCGAGCGCACGCGCGTTGTCGACGTTGCGGTTGGCGACGATCAGACGGCGCACCTGCCGCTCGACCAGATGCCGCGCGGCCAGTTCGATCGTTTCGCCAGCGCCGATCAGCAGCACGCAGGCTTCGCGCAAATCGGTGAACGCCCGCTCCACCAGCCGCACCGCAGTGTAAGCGACCGACACCGGCGCGGCACCGATGCGGGTGTCGGTGCGCACGCGCTTGGCCACCGCAAAGGCGTGCTGCAGCAGACGATCCATCGGCGCGTGCAGCGTTCCGGCGTCGTGCGCGATGCGCCAAGCGTCTTTCACCTGGCCCAGGATTTGCGGCTCGCCCAGCACCATCGAATCCAGGCCGGTCGCGACGCGGAACATGTGCCGCACCGCGGCGTCTTCGTCGTGGCGGTAGAGGAACTCGTCCAGCCGGCCCGGATTCAAACGATGGTGATGATGCAGCCATCGCAACGGCGCATCCTCGGCGCCTTCACTGACGGTGCAGTACAACTCGGTGCGGTTGCAGGTCGAGAGGATCAGCGCTTCTTCCACGCCGCTCTGCGCAGCCAGATCGCTCAACGCGGGCGGCGTGTTTTCCGGATCGAACGCCACCTGCTCGCGCAGGGCGACCGGCGCGGTGAGGTGGTTCAAACCCAGAGCGATCAAAGGCATCGGACGAGAGAATGTGCAACCGGCTAAGCTTGAGCCTGACGCGGTCGTGAAGTCGGGAGCTAGTGTGCGGATGCGGTATTTTAACTTCAAGCTGGGTGCGGTTTTGGTAGCCATCGCGTTGCTTCTGGCCGGCTGTGCCAACGCGCCGCAGAGGGCCTCCGACGGCAAGCAGCCGCTGCACACCTTGAATCTCCCGGAGCAGCCGGCCGAGGCTGTTTCCACGCTCGTGCTGGCCGCTGAATTCGCGCTCCAGCACGGCGACGCGAAAACCGCGGCAGCCGATTACGCGCAGGCAGCCGCACAATCGGATGATCCGAAGATCGCGCAGCGCGCGGTCGACTTGAATCTGGCGATCCAGGACGAACCCGGTGCATCCGCTTCGCTGGCGCGGTGGCAGGCGTTGGGCGCGCCGTCGCGCGAGCTGGCATCGGCGCGCGCGCAACTGGCGATGCTGCAAGGGAATCGCGGCGAAGCCGAACGCGAGTTCGCCACGCTGCTGACATCGAGCAAGGTGGACGACTGGAAAGCTTTCGGCCAGGCACTGCTGCAGGCGCGCGATCCTGCGCTAGCCGGCGTGCTGCTGGAATCGCTGGCACCGGTGTCGAAACTGCCTGCTGACGAAAAGCTGTGGGTCGCCTTCAGCCAGTTGGGCGAAAAGCTGGGCCGCCACGCCTACGCTCAGCAGCTTGCGGATGCCGCGGTCAAGCGTTTCGGCGGTGTGCCCAGCCTGACGTGGGCCGCACAGATGAAACTGACGACGGGCGATCGCGCGGGTGCCAAGGCACTGTTCGCGCATGCAATCGCCAAGAGCCCCAAGGACACCGATTTGCGCATGGCTTACGCCGCATTGCTGGCGCAGGATGGCGACAATGCCGGCGCCGAACGCGTGCTGGCGGCAGGACCGCAGGACGCGCAGACCTGGGCCGCGCGCGTGGCCTATGCCGCGCGCGCCAACGACAAGGCGCTGCTCGCGAAACTCTATTCGCAACTGAAGCGCGCACCGCAAGACGTGCAGCAGGACAGCGCGTTCCTGCTGGGCCAATTGGCCGAACTGCTCGGCAAGGACAGCGAAGCCTTGCAGTGGTACGCGCAGGTTCCCGACGACGACGAGCACGCGTTCGATGCGCAAGCCCGCAGTGCGGTGCTGATCGACAAGGCTGGGCGTCACGAGGACGCACACCAGATCGCCCGCGGCCTGCAGCAGGACTACGTCGACGATCCGGATTCGCTGCGGCGCGCGTACGAACTGGATGCGGAACTGTACGTGCGCGCGGGCGACCAGAAAGCCGCGATCGACGTCTACGGCCGCGGCCTGCACGCGCTGCCCGACGACGAGGAATTGCTCTACGGCCGCAGCCTGTCCGAGGCGGAATCCGGAGATACGCAGGCGGCCATCTCCGATCTGCGCCGCGTGCTGGCCTTGAAACCCGACAACGTCGAGGCCATGAACGCGCTGGGCTACACGCTGGCCGATTCCGGCCAGCATCTGGATGAAGCCACGCAGTTGCTGACGAAGGCGTTGAAGGCGAAACCGCAGGAACCCGCGATCATCGATTCCTGGGGCTGGCTGCAATACCGGCTGGGACATCTGGACGAAGCCGAACAGACGCTGCGCCGGGCTTGGGACAAGAGCAAGGATGCCGACATCGGCGTGCACTTGGGCGAGGTGCTATGGAAACGCGGCAAACAGGATCAGGCGCGCGCGGTGTTCGCACAGGTGCGCAAGATCGATCCGTCCAGCAAGACCCTGCACGCCGCGCTGGAGCGCCTGCATCCGTGAACCTCGGCGCCGGTTTCCTGCTGCGGCTGTCCGGAGCCGCCGCCGTCCTGATCGCGCTCGCCGCCTGCGCGCCGGTGCGCACGCGCGGCACCGCCGCGCAAATTTCCGCGCAGCAATCGCGCGAAACGCTACTCGCACCGCGCACGTCCTGGAATTTCGACGGCCACTTCGCGGTGTCGGACGGACACGACGGCGGCAGCGGCACGCTGACCTGGCAGGCCGACGGCGCGAATTTCTCGCTGGTACTGCGCGCACCCGTGACCGGCAAGACCGTGCAGTTGCAGGGCGGGCCCGGCGGGGCGGTGCTGACGGGCTTGCGCGAACTGCCGATCCGCGGCGACAACGCGCAAGCGTTGTTGACGGACGAATTCGGCTGGCACATGCCGGTGGAGCAATTGACGTGGTGGGTGCGCGGCCTGCGCGCACCGGAAAGCCCGGCCGAGGTGAGTTACGGCAAGGATGGTTTGCCATCGCTGCTGCAGCAGGATGGCTGGACGGTGGAGTACCGCGACTGGTACGCCGACAGCAAGCCGCCGTTGCCGCGCAAGATCTACGCCGCCAAACCGCCGTACACGGTGCGTCTGCTGATCGAGCAATGGCGCATTGAATAGAGCGGGAACAGGGAACGGGGAACAGGATGAGCGGCATCGCTTTTTGCTCGTCATCCCGGCGCAGGCCGGGATCCAGTGTTTTCGGCTCGATCTTTCTCCATGGCTAACACCGAAAGCAAATGGAGCACTTGGCCCGCACCGGCCAAGTTGAACCTGTTCCTGCGCGTTGTCGGCCGCCGCGCGGGTGGCTATCACTTGCTGCAAACCGTTTTCCGCCTGCTGGACTGGGGCGATGAGATCCGGCTGCGGATGCGCGAGGACGGCGCGATCGTACGTGTGCAAGGTTCCGATGCTATCGAAGCCGAAGACGACCTCGCGGTGCGCGCCGCGCGCGTGCTGCAACGCGAAACCGGCACGAGATTGGGCGCGGAAATCGCGGTCGAGAAGCGCATTCCGGTCGGCGCAGGAATGGGCGGTGGCAGTTCCGATGCCGCAACGGTGCTGGTCGCGTTGAATGCGTTGTGGAAAACGGATTTGCAGCGCGATCGATTGGCGGAAATCGGGCTGAGCCTCGGCGCCGATGTGCCGGTCTTCGTGCACGGGCGCAGTGCCTGGGCCGAAGGCGTGGGTGAAAAGCTGACACCGCTGGATCTGCCGCCGCGCTGGTACGTGATCCTCGATCCGTGCGTGCATGTCTGCACCGCCGAGCTGTTCCAAGCGCCTGAATTGACACGCAATGCCGCGCCCGCGACAATTGCGGGCTTTGTCTCCGGCGAAGTTGCCGACAATGCCTTTGAACCGGTGGTACGGGCGCGTTATCGCCAGGTGGCCGCGGCGCTGGGTTGGTTGAATGGGTTCGGCCTCGCCCGGCTCTCAGGCAGCGGCGGCGCGGTGTTTCTGGAATTCGAGGAAGAAGCGAGGGCGCGTGAAATCGTGAAGCGCTGCCCCGCGGAATTCATGGCGCTCGTTGCGAGAGGTCTGGATTTTTCGCCACTGGATCGAGCCCTGGCGCGGTATCAAAATTAGCTATCGGTGGGGCGTCGCCAAGTGGTAAGGCACCGGGTTTTGATCCCGGCATTCGCAGGTTCGAATCCTGCCGCCCCAGCCAGTTGTACGTCGAGGCGGTTTGTTGTTCCTCGGCTTGCGGGTGAGCGTAGGTTGCTTCCACAACCCCGCTCGATCTTTGATCGAACTGCCCCCTTTACTAAAGGGGGCTGAAAGCAGGTATGGACGAGGCGGTGACGTGAATACAGCTTCCGGCCTGATGCTTTTCAGCGGCAACGCCTCGCTCAAGCTGGCAGGCGATGTGACGCATTGCCTGGGCGAACCGCTCGGCAAGGCGCTGGTCGGAAAATTTTCAGACGGCGAGGTGCAGGTCGAGATCGAAGAGAACGTGCGCAAGCAGGACGTGTTCGTGATGCAGTCCACCTGCGCGCCTTCGGCGGAAAACCTGATGGAGCTGCTGGTGCTGGTGGACGCGCTGAAGCGTGCCTCGGCCTCCAGCGTCACCGCGGTGATTCCGTATTTCGGCTACGCGCGGCAGGATCGGCGCTTGCGCGCGGCGCGCGTGCCGATCACGGCGAAGGTGGCGGCGCAGATGATCGGTGTGGTCGGCACGGACCGCGTGTTGACCGTCGACATCCACGCCGACCAGATACAGGGCTTCTTCGACATGCCGCACGACAATGTGTACGCCTCGCCGGTGTTGCTGGCGGACATCTGGCGGCATTACGCAAGTGACAACTTGATCGTGGTAAGCCCCGACGTAGGCGGCGTGGTGCGCGCCCGTGCGGTGGCGAAACGGCTGGACGACGCGGATCTGGCGATCATCGACAAGCGCCGGCCGCGCGCCAACGAAGCGACGGTGATGAACATCATCGGCGAGGTGGAGAACAAGATCTGCGTGCTGGTGGACGATATCGTGGATACCGCGGGCACGTTGTGCGCTGCTGCGGCGGCGTTGAAGGAACGCGGCGCGAAAAAGGTGGTCGCCTACTGCACGCATCCGGTGCTGTCGGGCAACGCGGTGAGCAACATTGAGAATTCGCAGATGGACGAACTGGTGGTGACCGACACGATTCCGCTGGCTGATGCAGCGGCGGCGTGTGGAAAGATCAGGCAGTTGTCGGTCGCTGAACTGCTGGCCGAAACCCTGCGCCGCATGGCGTATGGGGAGTCGGTGAGTTCGTTGTATGTGGATTGAGAACAGCAGGTGGCCGGTAGCAGGTAGCCGGTAACCGGAGAAGCAACATGCTTTCCTGCTACCGTTACCGGCTTCCGGCTACCTCCAACAACTCTCCTGGTCGCGGGAGAGTTTTCATCCGCCGCGAGGCGGAATCACGCAACTGAAGGTAAACATCAATGGCACAAATCCATGAACTCGCGGCACAGGGCCGTAACGACCAGGGCAAGGGTGCGAGCCGCCGCCTGCGTCGTGCCGGCCAGGTGCCCGCCATCGTCTATGGCGCGGGCGAGCCGCCGCAGAACATCCAGTTCGAACACAACACGCTGGCGCTGGCCGCGCGCCACGAGTGGTTCAGCTCGTCCATTCTTGATCTGCTGATCGACGGCAAGCGCCAGAAGGTGCTGCTGCGCGACGTGCAGAAGCACCCGTTCAAGCCGCAACTGTTGCATCTGGATTTCCTGCGCATCAACGAGAACCAGGCGATCCGCGTGCGCGTGCCGCTGCACTTCGTCAACCAGGAGAAGTCGCCGGCGGGCAAAGCTTCGGGCGTGGTGGTTTCGCATGCAATGACGGACGTGGAGATTTCCTGCCTGCCGAAGGACCTGCCGGAATTTCTGGAGATCGATCTGGCCGACTTGCAGCTTGGCGACATCGTGCACATGTCCGACATCAAGCTGCCGGCGGGCGTGGAAATCCCGGAATTGAAACTCGGCAAGGAACACGATCACCCGGTCGTGACCGCGCAGGAAATCCGCGAGGAAGTCGAGGAAACGCCGGAAACCGCAGAAGGTGCGGCCGCCGCGCCGGAAGCCGCGGCACCGGCCGCAGCGCCAGCGGAACCGGCGGCTGCGAAGAAGGAAGAGAAGTAGTCCTCTTCGTCATTCCGGGGCCGTTCCCGGGCTTCATCCGGGAACGGAACCCGGAATCCAGTGCCTTTGTTTTGACACAAGATCAAAGTCACTGGATTCCCGCTTGCGCAGGAATGACGGATTCTTCTCATGTCAGCCATCCGCCTCATCGTCGGCCTCGGCAATCCGGGCGCCGAACACCTGCGCACCCGGCACAATGCCGGGTTCTGGTTCGTGGACGCGCTGGCGTCCGGCGCGGACGCGCGCTTCGGTTTCGAGAACAAGCTGCACTCGGAAACAGCGCGCGTACGCATCGGCAATGGGCAGGTCTGGCTGCTGAAGCCGACCACGTTCATGAACAAGAGCGGCATCGCGGTAGCGAGCGCGCTGCGCTACTGGAAGATCGAGCCCGCGGAAATGCTGGTGGTGCACGACGACCTCGATCTTCCTCCCGGTGCGGTGCGGTTGAAGTTCGACGGCGGTCACGGCGGACAGAACGGCTTGCGGGATTTGTTCGAGCATCTCGGTACCGGCGCGTTTCATCGTCTGCGCATCGGCATCGGTCATCCTGGCCACAAGGACCGCGTTACGCCGTGGGTGCTCGGCAAGCCTTCGCAGGCTGACGAAGAAGCGATGCTGGATGCGATCGCGCGCGGATTGGATGAACTGCCGCGCATTGTCACCGGCGATTTCAACGAGGCGATGAAAAGGTTGCACACACAAACAGCGGGAACGGGGAACGGGGAACGGGGAACGTAGTCGCGCCGCTACGCACCCTGTTCCCTGTTCCCTGTTCCCTATTCCCGGAGTTTTCATGGGTATCGCATGCGGCATCGTCGGCCTGCCCAATGTCGGCAAATCGACACTCTTCAACGCGCTGACGAAGGCGGGAATCGCCGCGGCGAACTTTCCGTTCTGCACGATCGACCCGAACATCGGCGTGGTACCGGTGCCCGATCCACGGCTGCAACAGCTCGCCGACATCGCGCACCCGCAGAAGATCATCCCGACCGCGGTGGAATTCGTGGATATTGCGGGCCTGGTCGCCGGCGCGTCGAAGGGCGAAGGGCTGGGAAACAAGTTCCTGGCGCATATCCGCGAAGTGGATGCGATCGCGCACGTGGTGCGCTGTTTCGAGCATTCCGACATCGTGCACGTTTCGGGCAGGATCGATCCGATCGCGGATATCGAAACCATCGATACGGAACTGGCGCTGGCCGATCTGGAATCCGTGGACAAGGCGCTGCAGCGCGCCGAGCGCGCGGCCAAGGCCAACGACAAGGAAGCCATCGCGAAGAAGCCGGTGCTGCAAAAGCTCGCGAGCGGTTTGAATGAAGGAAAGTCCGCGCGCTCGCTGGGTTTGTCTGACGAAGAAAAGGCGCATGTACGCGACCTGTTTCTGCTGACCTTGAAGCCGCTGATGTACATCGCCAACGTGCGCGAGGATGGTTTCACGAACAATCCGCACTTGGATGCCGTGCGTCGACGCGCGGAAAGCGAAGGCGCGGAAGTGGTGCCGGTGTGCGCGGCGATCGAGGAAGAACTGGCGCAACTGGACGACGCCGATCGCGACGTGTTTCTTCACGACATGGGTCTGGACGAGCCGGGCTTGAACCGCATGATCCGCGCGGCCTACAAACTGCTCGGCCTGCAAACCTATTTCACCGCCGGCGAGAAAGAGGTGCGTGCGTGGACGGTGAAGCGCGGCGCCACCGCACCGCAAGCCGCCGGCGTGATCCACACCGATTTCGAGCGCGGCTTCATCCGCGCCGAAACGGTCTCGTTCGACGACTACATCAAATACCGCGGCGAAGCCGGCGCGCGCGAAGCAGGCCGGCTACGGCTCGAGGGCAAGGATTACATCGTGCAGGAAGGCGACGTCCTGCACTTCCGCTTCAACGTGTAGCCGAGGACAGGATGTCCGAGTCCCGGACAGCACAGGGACGTGCGTTGATCCGGG
>DAIOUL010000083.1:0-9541 GCA_036759545.1 Rhodanobacteraceae bacterium | reverse complement strand
CCGGCGGCGGCGGCGACCCGGTGCTGTACCAGCACGTGTTCTGGTTCTTCGGGCACCCCGAGGTCTACATCATGATCCTGCCCGCATTCGGGATCATCTCGGAAATCATCCCGACCTTCGCGCGCAAGCCGATCTTCGGCTACAAGGCGATGGTATACGCGATCGCGTGCATCGCGTTCCTGTCCTTCATCGTGTGGTCGCATCACATGTTCACGGTCGGCCTGCCGATCGGCAGCGAACTGTTCTTCATGTACGCGACCATGCTGATCGCGGTGCCGACCGGCGTGAAGGTGTTCAACTGGGTGACGACGATGTGGCGCGGCTCGATGACTTTCGAGACGCCGATGCTGTTCTCCGTCGCCTTCGTGATCCTCTTCACCATCGGCGGCTTCTCGGGCGTGATGATGGCACTGGTACCCGCCGACTTTCAGTACAACCAGACCTATTTCATCGTCGCGCATTTCCACTACGTGCTGGTCACCGGCGCGGCCTTCGCGATCATCGCCGGCGTGTACTACTGGCTGCCGAAGTGGACTGGCAACATGTATTCGGAGTTCTGGGGCAAGGTGCATTTCTGGAACAGCGCGATCTGGGTGAACGTGCTGTTCTTCCCGCAGCACTTTCTCGGGCTCGCCGGCATGCCGCGCCGCATTCCCGATTACAACGTCGCCTTCGCGGACTTCAACATGATCTCCTCGATCGGCGGCTTCCTGTTCGGCGCCTCGCAATTGATCTTCGTGGGCGTGGTGATCCACTGCGCGTTCTTCTCGAAGAACCGCGCGCCGGCCAAGGTCTGGGAAGGCGCGCGCGGGCTGGAGTGGACGCTGTCCTCGCCGCCGCCGCACCACAGCTTCGTGACGCCGCCGGTGATCGACGACAGCGTGTTGGCGCACGGGGATGTGTTGCACTGAGCTGTGCGAAGCGTGATCGGGCTACAAGAGTCGTCATTCCGGGACTGCGCGTCGCGCAGCGATGCGCAGAACCCGGAATCCAGCTTCTGAAATTGTGGAAACTGGATTCCGGCTTTCGCCGGATGACGAGCAGGAACGGGTTGCAATGAACTCCAAACAGAACACAAACACCGATCAATCACAACGCGCCGCCCGCCGAACGGCGGTGATCCTCGCGATCATCGCGGCGGCATTTTTCGTGGCGAGCATCGTGCAGCAACTCGTATTGGTACATCATCATTGAGTGTTTATTCGTGCGATCGTCCTTGATCGCTGCATTAGCAGGCGGTGATGGACCGAAAACATCAGAGCTATAGGCGACATTAAAAGAGGCCATCCCTGGCCGCACTTCCGAAAAAAGCCGGAAATACCATGACAAACCAACCAGGCGCTTACTACATCCCGCACGGCAGCCGCTGGCCGATCGTCGCCGCGGTCGGGCTTTTCATGTTCATGATTGGCGCGGCCAACTGGCTAAACGGCAACGACACCGTCGGCCACGTGATGATCGCGATCGGCGCGCTCACCATCATCGGCATGATGCTGGGCTGGTTCGGTTCGGTGATCCACGAATCCTTGCGCGGCACCTTCAACAGCCAAGTGGACGTGTCTTTCCGCATGGGGATGATGTGGTTCATCTTCTCGGAAGTGATGTTCTTCGGCGCGTTCTTCGGCGCGCTGTTCTACACGCGCATGATCAGCATCCCGACGCTGGGCGGCGAGGGCGTGGGCGCGCTGACCAACCAGTTCCTGTGGAGCGGCTTCGCGCCGGCCTGGCCCAGCAACGGTCCGGAACACGTCGGCGGCACCTTCAGCACCATGCCGCCGTGGGGCATTCCGCTGGTGAACACGCTGCTGCTGCTGTCCTCGAGCGTGACCGTCACCATCGCACACCACGCGCTGCGCGCGGGACATCGTGCGCGGCTGCTGGTTTTCCTGGCGCTGACGGTGCTGCTGGGCGCGAGCTTCCTCTACATGCAGGCGCACGAGTACTACGAGGCCTACACCAACCTCAACCTCACGCTGCACACCGGCATCTACGGCTCGACGTTCTTCATGCTGACCGGCTTCCACGGACTGCACGTGACGCTCGGCACGATCATGCTGATCATCATCTGGCTGCGATGCGCACGCGGCCACTTCAACCGCGACCACCACTTCGGCTTCGAGGCGGTGGCGTGGTACTGGCACTTCGTGGACGTGGTGTGGCTGTGTCTGTTTCTGTTCGTGTATGTCCTTTGAGGACGCGGTTCGATTACGGAACACCAGCACAAGAAACTCGTCATCCCGGCGCAAGCCGGGATCCATCTTGCTCTTGAAGGAAATCAAAATGGATTCCGGCTTGCGCCGGAATGACGGTACATCGGTCGAATGCGGACTTGACGAGCCGAATCCCAATTACCGTTATTGGCCCACCCCATGCGGATGCAGCCATCCCGCCCAGATGCCCAGCAGGATCAGCGCGATCAGCAGCAGCGACAAGCCGATGCGGCGGGTCAGTGCCCAGGCGGTGCGGCCGCTCTGGCCCTTGTCGGTCATCATGAAATACAACGCCTGGCCCAGGTTCCAGAGCACCACCAGAAACACCACCACGAGGATGATCTTGAACAGTGTGGGTGTCATGGCGGTCGCCGGCCGGAAAAGTTTTTGCAGTATAGCGATGAGCTGTGTTCCGGCTGATAGGCGCACGTGATCCGTCTGCGCCGTCCATCTTTGTTCGCGGTGCTCGTGACGCTGGCCGGTGTGGCGATTTTCATCGCGCTGGGGGTGTGGCAATTGCACCGCGCGCGTTATCACGAAGCCGTGCTGGCGCATTTCGCAGGTGCGGCGCACGCCGCGGTGCAGCCGTTCGCGGCGGTCGAACACGCCGCCCCGTCGGATGTGTATCCGCACGTGCGGGTGCGCGGCAGTTTCGCCGCGCATCGCGCGTATCTGCTGGACAACCGCATGCACGCGGGACAACTCGGGGTCGATGTATTCGTGCCGTTCACGCCCGACAACCGCGATCGCGTGCTGCTGGTGGATTTGGGATTCCTGCCGCGGCAGGGCCCCGCGGAAGCGCTGCCGGACCTGCCGCCGATACCGCAACAGGAAATCGCCTTGAGCGGTTTGTACGCGCCGCCGCCCGCGGCGGGATTGAAACTCGGCGGCAATCCGCTCAACGCGGAAACGAGCTGGCCGAAATTGCTGACCTGGATCGATCCGAAAGCCATCGCCGCGCACCTGCATCGCGATCTGTATCCGCGCGTGCTGCTGCTGGACGCCGATCCGGCCAGCCCTTACGTGCGCCAGTGGACGCCCGAGGTGATCGCGCCGGCGCGCAATCGTGCATACGCCTTCCAGTGGTTCACCTTCGCGCTGGCGGCCGTGGTCATCTTCGTCGTGATGCACAGAAAAAAGCGTGAAACGTGAGACGTCCGTTCGCTGCGCTCGCTCAGACGTGAGACGAAAAGCACACGTCTTCGCGTCTTGCTCTTTCGTCTACGTCTAACGTGTAACGCCTCGCAGAATATGCCCATGAACATCCGCAACCGCCGTCGTCTGCAACTGCTCGGGGTCGCGTCGCTCTTCGCGGCGCCGATCCTGGTCGGCATCGCGCTGGTTCTGGCCGGCTGGATGCCGGGCACCAAGAGCTACGGCCTGCCGATCCTGCCGCAGCGCAGTGTCGCGAGCGTGCCGGTGCGTCTGGACAACGGACAGCCGTTCGCGTGGCGTGATCGTTCCTTCCGCTGGACGCTGGTGGCGCTCCCTGGACCGGACTGCGCCGCGCGCTGCACGCAGGCGCTGGACATGATCGAGCGCGCGCGCATCACCTTGAATCAGAATGCGGACAAGTTGCGGCTGCTGTATCTGGGTTCGCCGCCCAATGGCACGCAGACGTCCGAACTGATGCATGCGTGGCGGGTGAGCGCGTCGAATGCGCCTGAACTCGACGATCTGCGCTCGCACGCGCGCGATTCGCTCGCGGCCGTGCTGATCATGCCCGACGGTGTGGCGTTGACGCACTATCCGCCCGGCTTCGATCCGGACGGTTTGAAGAAGGACTTGCAGAAGGTGGTGCGATGAACACGCGCGTTTCGCCCGCGCTGCGCGGATTGGCGTGGCTCGCCTGTGCCTTCGCATTCTGCGTGATCGTGTTCGGCGCGTTCGTGCGGCTGTCGAACGCGGGATTGTCCTGTCCCGATTGGCCGACCTGCTATGGCCACATCACCTGGCCGCAACGGCCCCACGCGATCGCGCAAGCCGATGCGGCTTTTCCGGATCGTCCATACGAAACGGCGAAAGCCTGGCGCGAACAGACGCATCGTTTTCTGGCCGGCACCTTGGGCGTGCTGGTGCTGGCGCTCGCGTTGGCGGCCACGTGGCGAAATCGCACACGCACGGCGATCGTGATCGCGGGGATCGCGTCGATCGCCATCGGCATTCCGTTCTACATCGACAAGAGCTACGTTATTTCCGCGATTTGCGCGGGAGCCGGCGAAGCATTGTTGCTGGCATGCGTGATTTTCTGGCGCGACGCGGGCTGGCGGCGCATCGCGGTGTTGGCGCTGGTGGTGGTCGCGTTCCAGGCGCTGCTCGGCATGTGGACGGTCACTTGGCTGCTGAAGCCCATCGTGGTGTCGGGGCATCTGCTGGGCGGCATGACCACGTTCGCGCTGCTGGCTTGGATGGCATGGACACTTTCAGGCGCGCGTGCGCGCAATGCGCGCGAAGCTTCGCTCTTCGGTGCGGTGCTGATCGGCCTGATCCTGCTCGCCTGCCAGATTTTTCTCGGCGGCTGGACGTCCAGCAACTATGCCGCGCTCGCCTGCGGCACCGATTTTCCGAAGTGCCTCGGGCATTGGTGGCCGCCCGTGGATTTCCATCAGGGTTTTATTTTGTGGCGCGGTATCGGCGTGAACTTCGAAGGCGGCATCCTGGATGCCGCCGCGCGCAGTGCGATCCAGATCGCGCATCGTTTCGGTGCGCTGATCGTATTCGTCTATCTCGCGTGGCTGGCGCATCGTGTTTCGCGCGCCGGTTTGCGCGGCCTCGGCATCGCGCTCGGCGTGCTGCTGATCGCGCAGGTCGCGCTGGGTATCGGCAACGTGAAACTCGGCTTGCCGCTGGCGGTCGCCGTCGCGCACAACGGCGGCGCGGCGCTGCTGCTGTTCATGATGGTGGCGCTGATGGCGCGGACGTATGAGCCGGTAGCCGGGAATCGGTAGCCGGGAGCCGGGAAGCGCCGATCTCCATGCGTTTTTTGCCGTCCGGCTCCCTGTTGCCGGTTACCGGCTCCCTGCTTCGCAAGTGGTGCAACATTAGAATTGACACATGCCGTCCGTAGCCACCCAATACTTCGAACTCACCAAACCGCGCGTGGTCGCGCTGCTGGTGTTCACCGCGGTGATCGGCATGTTCCTGGCCGCGCCGGGTGTGCCGGACTGGCGGCCGCTGGTGTTCGGCACGCTGGGCATCTGGCTGGCGTCTTCTTCCGCCGCGGCGCTCAATCAACTGATCGACCAGCGCATCGACAAGCTGATGGCGCGCACGTCGCAGCGTCCGCTGCCGACGGGTGCGTTGAGCTCGAGGCAGGTGCTCGCCTTTGCGCTGATCATCGGCGCGATTTCGATGGCGGTGCTGTTTTTCGGGGTGAATCCGCTGACTGCGTTGCTGACCTTTGCGGGGCTGATCGGCTATGCGTTGATCTACACCGCGTTCCTCAAACGCGCCACGCCGCAGAACATCGTGATCGGTGGCGTAGCCGGCGCGATCCCGCCGCTGCTGGGCTGGGCCGCGGTCACCAACATGCAAGGCCGGACCGACTGGGCTTACGCATTGCTGCTGGTGCTGATCATCTTCGCCTGGACGCCGCCGCACTTCTGGTCGCTGGCGATCTTTCGACGAGAGGATTACCGCCGCGCCTGCATTCCGATGCTGCCCGTCGCCTACGGCGTGCAGTACACGCGTTGGCACGTGCTGTTCTACACCGTGTTGCTGATGCTGGTCAGCGTGCTGCCTTATCTCGCCGGCATGAGCGGTTTGTTTTATCTGGGCGGTGCGCTGGTGCTGGATTTTGCCTACCTGTACTACGCGTTGCGGCTGCTGAAACCGCCGGATGAACTGTTCGCGATGCGCGCTTTCGGTTATTCGATCGTCTATCTGATGGCGCTGTTCGCGTTCCTGCTGGCGGACCATTGGCTGCTGCTGCGGACGATGGCGTCCAGCACTTACGTGCTGGAACGGCTCGGCTGATGGGCTCCGTGCTGCACTGGCTGGTCCCGTGGGAACCGTCGATCACGGTGGTGGTGTGCTGCGCCGCGGCCGCGGTCGTGTACGCGCGCGGTGCGCTGCGCTCGCCGATGACCGCGCCGTGGCCGCGGCAAGCGTTGTTCTGGTCGGGACTGGTGCTGACCTATTTTTGCCTGCACACGCAACTGGATTACTACGCAGAGCACGAGTTCTTCATCAACCGGCTGCAGCAATTCGGACTGCAGCACCTGGGGCCGTTCCTGATCGCGCTGTCGTATCCCGGCGCGGCGTTCCGGCGCGGCCTGCCGCTGCGCTGGCGCACGCGTGTGATGCGTCCGCTGTTGAGCCGCGGCCCGCTGCGCTGGCTGCTCGATATCCTGTTCAATCCGCTGGTCGCATCACTATTGTTCGTCGGCCTGATGATCTTCTGGCTGTGGCCGAGCGTGAACTTCGCCGCGATGCTGGATTGGCGGCTCTATCGCGTGATGAACTGGAGCATGGTGCTGGATGGGCTGCTGTACTGGTGGCTGATCCTGGACACGCGCCCGAAGCCGCCGGCACGCCTCGCGCCGGGTGTGCGCGTCCTGGTCGAGATGGTGGTGATGGTGCCGCAGATTCTGGTCGGTGCCTACATCACCTTCGCGCACCGGGATCTCTATCCGGTTTACGAGCTGTGCGGACGCGCGTTTTCGGGCATCAGCCAGTCGGCGGACCAGTACATGGGCGGGCTGATCGTGTGGATTCCCACGGCGATGATGAGTGCGTTCGGCGCCCTGCTGGCGTTTCGCAACTGGCTGCGGCTTTCCGCGCGCGGGCGCACGGCGATCCAGCAGCGATGGAAGGAGCAACGCAAGTTGCAGTCGCGCGGACTTCATTCACCCGACGAATTGGCCGGCCGCACCGGCCACGTCACCTGAAGCGTTTCGCCGTCGTCGAAGTGCAACGACACGTGGACCGTGTCGCCGGGTTTGATCGCGTGTTTCGCATCCGTCAGCATCAGGTGATAGCCGCCCGGCGCGAGTTGAACGCTGCCGTGCGCGGGAATGCCGATCGCGTCCACCATTTCCATGCTGTCGCTGCCGTTCTTCTGCGTCGAACGATGCAGCATCGCCATGCCGTAGTCGGGGCTGTCGGCGCCCACCAGTTTTACCGACTTGTCGCCATCGTTGCGGATCACGACGTAGCCCGCGGCCGGGAGATTCGCGGGCAACCAGCGGACCCAGCCGTGTTCGATCTTCACTGACGAAGCCGAAGTCGCTCCGGCAACGCCGCAGACAGCGAGCGCGGCGACCGCCGCGAGTTTCAGCACGAGACGAATCAGTCGTTTCACCTCATTCCTGCCTCATCAGCAATTTCAGATCGTGCGCGATCGCGTCCGGCGTATCGGTGGAATTTCCGATCAGCCGAGCGTGGCCGCGCCTGTCGAACACGTAGATGATCGAACCGTGGCTGACGGTGTAGTTGCCGTTGGCCTGCTTGGCATCGACGTTGAAAGCGGAGCGGTAGCGTTTCGCCATTGCGGCGATCTGGCTGGGCGTGCCGGTCAACCCGACGATGCGCGGATCGAACGCAGTGACGTATTGATGCAATACCTGCGGCGTGTCGCGCGCCGGGTCCACGCTGACGAACAGGATGCGCACCTTGTCCGCTTCGGGGCCGAGCTTCTGCATCACCAGATGCAGGTGCACCAAGGTCAGCGGACAAACGTCGGGGCAATGCGTGTAGCCGAAATACATCAGCACGTAATGCCCACGAAAATCCGCAGCCGTCACCGGCTTGCCTGTATCCGAAGTCAGATCGAACTGCAGATCCGGCAGATGTCCGCGCACATCGTTCAACTGCCACGGCGGCGGCGATTGCTGGCAGGACGCCAGCACGAGCGCGCACAGCGCGAGCAGCAGAAAGCGTCGGAACGCGGGAAAAGTCATGAAATGAGCTTGAACGAAACGACAATGATACCCCGCCACTTCGACAAACTGGCTTCGCGAGGGTTGACGCAGGTACTGCTCACCCGCGAAAATACGCGCGTCGCGGGCGTTCGCGCTCGCGACACCCGTTCAACCCAAGCAAAGGTTATGGACGTACACCCTAGTCGCAGCGCCGTAATCCGCTCGCATCGGATCACGGCGACCAACAATCAGTCGTTCGCCTGCGGCAACCGCAGCGGCAGAGCCGAAGCTTTCCTCGACTAGGAAACCGGCCCTCTCCGCGGTGTCGCGAGCACCGTATCGAGGAGATGGGCCATGAAACTCCTTCGTGATTTTTTTCGTATGCGCCTGGCGCCCCGCCATGCGCCGCACTTCCGTCGCGCCAACCGCCGCCGCGAGTGGCACGTGACCGTGCCCGCGCCACGCGCACAAGCTTGATGCATCACTGTTTGCGAAAACGATATTCCCTCCCGCGATCCCGACCGTGTCGGGTCGATCGCTGTTGCCTGCTGCGCTGACCGCGAATCGATCCGCTCGCTTCGTGGCAAAAACAAAAACCACGGAAGCGAGCCATGCTGCAAACCCCGCTCAACGAATCGCGACAAGCCGCCGCCGCCAGAAACGGCGCGGGTAGCGCGCGTCCGCTCGTTGCGCAACAAGCCTGGCTCCCCAACGCGGAATTGTTGACCACGCTGGAAACCGGCCATGCCGGACTCGATCAGGAAGAGATCGAGTCGCGGCTGGACCGCGACGGCGCCAACGAAGTCAGCCACGAGAAGCCGCCGCACTGGTCGCGGCAGTTGCTGCGCGCGTTCTGGAATCCCTTCATCGTGGTGCTGGGGGTGCTGGCCGTGGTGCAGTTGCTCACCTCGGACGATGTCACCGGCCCGATCATCATCGCGGTGATGGTGCTGATCAGCGCGGGTTTGAGCTTCACCCAGGAATACCGCTCGTCCAAAGCCGCCGAAAAACTGAAGGCGATGGTGCGCAACACCGCCACCGTCACGCGCCGCGCGTCCGACGGACACAGCGAACGCATCGAGGCGCCGGTCGGCGAACTGGTGGCCGGCGACATCGTGCATCTGGCCGCGGGCGACATGGTGCCTGCGGATTTGCGCCTGCTCTCGGCGAAAGATCTGTTCGTCAGTCAAGCCATCCTCACCGGCGAATCGCTGCCGGTGGAAAAAAGCGCTCCCATTCCCGGCGCGGAAACGCACGCGAACGGCACGCCGCTCGACCTGCCGGGCGTGTGCTACATGGGCACCAATGTGATCAGCGGCAGCGCGACCGCGGTGGTGGTCGCGACCGGCGCGCGCAGCTATCTCGGTTCGATCTCGCGCACCATCGTCGGCCAGCGCGTGCAGACCAGCTTCGACCGCGGCGTCAACAGCGTGTCCTGGCTGCTGATCCGCTTCATGGCGGTGATGGTGC
>DAIOUL010000082.1:0-10267 GCA_036759545.1 Rhodanobacteraceae bacterium | reverse complement strand
CGACATACACCTTCCTCGTTCTTCCTTGCCCTGCAGACAAAGGGCCGACGGCGCGACCATTTGGCATAGCGCGAGCAGACCCACATGGCGCGCGCACGCTAGACCCCCGCGGGAGGTGCGTCAAGCTGCGATGCAGCGCGGCCTTCAGCCGTCGCCGCGCGCCTTCGCTCGCGCCGCGCGCAGGGCGTCGAGCTTCTGCCTGATCTTCGCTTCGATGCCGTTCTCGGTCGGTTCGTAAAACTGCGTACCGGTCAGTTCATCCGGCAGGCACTGCTGATCCAGTGCCACGCCGCCTTCGACATCGGGATCGTATTGATAGCCTTTGCCGTAGCCGAGGCCTTTCATCAATTTCGTCGGCGCGTTGCGCAGGTGCATCGGCACGTCCAGCGTGCCGGTGTCGCGCACGATCTTCCGCGCGCTGCCGTACGCGACATACGCCGCATTGCTCTTCGGCGCCATCGCCAGATACAGCGCGGCTTCGGCCAGTGCGAGTTCGCCTTCGGGCGAACCCAGGCGCTCGTATGTATCCCAGGCGTGCAGCGTTACCGTCCACGCGCGCGGATCGGCCAGACCGATGTCCTCCACCGCCATGCGAACCATGCGTCGTGCGAGATACAACGGCTCGCAACCACCGTCCAGCATGCGCGTCAGCCAGTAAAGCGCCGCGTCCGGATCGGAAGAGCGCACCGACTTGTGCAGCGCGGAGATCTGATCGTAGAACTGCTCGCCGCCCTTGTCGAAACGGCGCGTGCGATCGGCCAGCACCTGCTGCAGGGTGTGTTCGTCGATGCGGCCGTCGGTCGCGAGTTCGGAGGCGATCTCCAGGAACGTCAGCGCACGACGCACGTCGCCGTCGGCGGCTTTGGCCATCAATCCCAATGCTTCGTCATCGACTTGCAGGTGCAATGAACCGAGCCCGCGTTCTTCGTCACCCAGTGCGCGCTGCAACGCGATCACGATATCGTTCGCGGAAATCGCATCCATCACGTGCACGCGGCAGCGCGACAGCAGCGCGGAATTCAATTCGAACGACGGGTTTTCGGTGGTCGCGCCGACGAAGACGATGATCCCGCGTTCGATGTGCGGCAGAAACGCATCCTGCTGCGCTTTGTTGAAGCGGTGTACCTCGTCCACGAACAGCACGCTGCGCCGGCCTTGCGCGAAATTCACTTCCGCTTCGCTCAACGCGGCGCGCACCTCGGCCAGACCGGAAAGCACCGCCGAGATGGCGCGGAAATGCGCATCGGCGTATTTTGCGACCAGCAGCGCCAGCGTGGTCTTGCCGCAGCCCGGCGGGCCCCACAGCACCATCGAGTGCACGCGATGCGCTTCCAGTTCACGCCGCAGCGGCGTGCCCGGGCCGAGCAATCTCTGCTGACCGACGATTTCGTCCAGCGTGCGCGGGCGCATGCGCTCGGCCAGCGGCTTCAGCGCATCGGATTCGGCGAACAGTTCCGGCGCGGGACTTGAGGATTTGCGGCGCGGCATCCGTGGATGATACGGCGGCGCGGTCAATCGTGATTCGACACCCCGGCCGCCTCGCCCACCACGTCGGTGCCCTTGGGCGTGTTGAAGACGAAGGTATCGGGAGGCAGTTGCGGATTGCGCTGCCAGTCGGAGAACACGATTTCGGTGCGGTTGCCGAGCGTGTCCTGGAACACCATGCGCCGCGGCGCATTGCCGTCGAAACCAATGTCGGCGTACTCGAATTGCGGATCCTTGCCGCGCGATTTCAGGCGCAGCCACTCGAGTCCATCGCGCTCGCCCTGTTCGCTGGCCTTGAAATCGCGATCGAGCTGGGAGAGATCGGTCAGCACCGTCAACGGGCTGTGCGCTTCCTGCGAACCCTGATCGCGCACCGTCACCTGCTCCAGCTCCGGATCGTAAATCCACACCTTGCTGCCGTCTGCCACGATCAGTTGCCGGTACGGGCCCTGTGTATCCCAGCGGAACTGCCGCGGCGCCTGCAACGCGAGCGTGCCGTGCGAGCTTTCGCCGCGGCGGCCGTTAGCGTCGTAGACCGTCTGACTGAAAGAGCCGCTGAGCGAATGCAGGTCCTTTGCGAAGGCGTCCAGTTGCGCGCGCGCGTTGTCTGCTGCCTGTGCGATCCCGAGGACAAGCCATCCTGTCAATGCGATCGCTGCGAGCAGGATGGACTTGCGCATGGCGGCTTTCCGATCAGGGGAACCCGCGCATCATGCGCAATGAAAATGAATGGAGCGTTATCCCCGTCCGCTGGGTGCAGGAGCGGCCAGCACCTCGCGATTGCCGTTGTGCTGCGGCGGGCTGACGATGCCCTGGCTCTCCATCATTTCGATCAGCCGCGCGGCGCGGTTGTAGCCGATCCGCAGGTGCCGCTGCACGCCGGAAATCGAGGCGCGCCGCGTCGTGGTGACCAGGTGCACGGCCTTGTCGTACAGCTCGTCGAAATCGCCCTCGCCTTCCTCGGCGTCTTCCGGCAAGCCCGATTCGTTGATGACCTTGCCGTCGCCCAGCGACTGCACTTCTTCCAGCACGCCGTCGATGTATTTGGGCTCCCCTTGCGCGCGCAGCCACTCGACCACTTTATGCACTTCATGGTCGTCCACGAACGCGCCGTGCACGCGCTCGGGCGTGGCGGTGCCGGGCGGCAGGTAAAGCATGTCGCCGTGACCCAACAGCGTTTCGGCGCCGGACTGGTCGAGGATCGTGCGCGAATCGATCTTGGATGAAACCTGAAACGCGATTCGTGTGGGAATATTCGCCTTGATCAGCCCGGTGATCACGTCCACCGACGGCCGCTGCGTGGCCAGAATCAAATGCACGCCGGCCGCGCGCGCCTTCTGCGCCAGCCGCGCAATCAGCTCCTCGACCTTCTTGCCGACGATCATCATCATGTCGGCGAATTCGTCGATGATCACCACCACGAAAGGCAGCGGCTGCAGCGGCTGCGCGATGTCCATCGGCATGTCGGGATTGGGCTTGAACAGCGGGTCGAGCAGCGGCTGGCCTGCGCCTTCCGCATCCTTCACCTTCTTGTTGAAGCCGGCCAGGTTGCGCACACCCACCGCGGCCATCAGCTTGTAGCGGCGCTCCATCTCTGCCACGCACCAGCGCAAGGCATTCGCGGCCTCCTTCATGTCGGTCACGACCGGCGCCAGCAGATGCGGGATCTTCTCGTACACCGAGAGCTCCAGCATCTTCGGGTCGATCATGATCGTGCGAACTTCGGCGGGCGAGGCCTTGAACAGCAGCGACAGCACCATCGCGTTCAATGCGACCGACTTGCCCGAACCCGTGGTGCCGGCGACGAGCAGGTGCGGCATCTTTTGCAAGTCCACGACGACCGGACGGCCGCCGATGTCTTTGCCCAGCGCCAGCGACAGCGGCGAACGCGCGTCGCCGTATTCCTTCGAATCGAAAATCTCCGATAGATACACCGTCTCGCGCGTGGCGTTGGGGATTTCCAGACCGATCACGTTCTTGCCTGGAATCACATCCACCACGCGCACGCTGTAAACCGAAAGCCCGCGCGCGATGTCCTTGTCCAGCGACGAAATCTGGCTGCCCCGCACGCCGGCCGCAGGTTCCAGCTCGAAGCGCGTGATCACCGGCCCCGGATGCGCACTGACGACCTGCGCGTCGATCTTGAAGTCCTTCAACTTCATCTCGACCTGGCGCGAGAGCACTTCCAGCGTTTCCTCGGAATAGCCTTTGCCCTGCGGCGGCGCCTGATCCAGCAGCGACAGTGGCGGCAGTTCGCCTTCGGCGGAAGCGCCGGCGAACATCGGGATCTGGTTCTCGCGCTTGGAGCGCTCGCTCTTGACGATCGGCGCGGGCACGGGTTCGATCTTGATCGGCTCGCGTTTGGCCTGCTTGGCGAATTCGATTTTGCGCACTTCCTCGCGCTCGTTGCGCGCGGCACGCGCGGCCAGCGCTTCCGGCGCGCGTTTGAGTTTTCCGCCCAGCCACGTGAATGCGGCGAGCAAGCCGCGGCCGATCGCGTCCATCAGCTTGAACCAGGACAAGCCCGTCGCCAGCGTCACCGCGATCAGGAACAACGCCAGCAGGAACAGCGTGGCGCCGAGCGCCGCGAAACCGCGGGTCAATCCGCTGCCGACCAATTGCCCGAGAATGCCCCCGGCGCTCGCGGGCAATTCACTCAAACCGGAATCGTGCAGCCACGCCAGCCCGCAGCCGGCGACGAAGAAGGCGACGAAACCGATCAGCCGCAGCGTCGGCTCCAGCGCGCTGCGATCGGCCGAACGCCAGCCGCGCAGCACCCCGATCGACAGCACGCCCAGCAGGATCGGAAATGCGTAAGCAATATTGCCGAAAAGATATAGCAGCAGATCGGCGAGATACGCGCCAACCGTGCCGCCGAAGTTGTGCACGGTGTTCGTTTCGGCCGTGTGCGACCAGCCTGGGTCGGCCGGGTTGTGGCTGATCAGACAAACCAGCAGATACAGGGCAACCGGCAGTAGCAACAGCACCGCCGCTTCGCGCAACACGCGCCGCGTGCGCTCGCCATTATCGCGAATGGATTGATTGATGGCTTTGGCGCGCGCCACGTGTTGCGACCTCGAACCTGCTTTCGTGGCGGTGACTATAACGCCGCTTGAATCAAATGATGCTGTCGCGCGCAGCGCGACGATCACTCCCCCTCTCCCGCTTGCGGGAGAGGGCAAGGGGTGAGGGTAATCAGCGAAGGCATTCATCGAAGTCATCATTGATGGCGCATTACAACTTCATCCCTTTCAACGCCGGATGCACGATCTCGCCATTGGCGACGTTGATGCCTTTCGCCAGCGGCTGATACGCGTGCCAGTCGCCGCCCGCGGCCAGCCGCAGCACGTACGGCAGCAATGCGGCGGAAATCGCCTGCGAAGACGTCTGCGGCACCGCGCCCGGCATGTTGGTGACGCAGAAGTGCGTCACGCCGTCGACCACGTAAGTCGGATCGGCCCAGGTGGTCGGCTTGGAAGTTTCGAAGCAGCCGCCCTGGTCGATCGAAATGTCGACCATTACGCTGCCCTTCTCCATCGACTGCACCATTTTGCGGGTGACCACGTGCGGCGCTTTCGCCGACGGAATCAGTACCGCGCCGATTACCAGATCGGCCGTCGCGACCTCATCGGCGACCACCGAGTCGTAAGCGTAAAGCGCCGTGACGTTGGCGCCGAGGTTCATCATTTGCGCCAGACGGTCCGGGCGCTTGTCGAACACCACGACATTCGCGCCGCCGGCCGCGGCCAGCGCCGCGGAATTGCCGCCGGCCGCGCCCGCGCCCAGCACGACGACTTTTCCGCGTTCGGTGGTCGGCATGCCACCCAGCAATTTTCCTTTGCCGCCTTCCGGCTGGTGCAGCAGGTGCGTGCCCACCTGCACGCCGATGCGCCCGGCGATCACCGACATCGGTGCCAGCAACGGCAAGTTTCCTTCCTCGTCTTCCACCGACTCGAACGCCACGCCGGTCAGGCCGATATCGAGCAGGCGCTTGGTGAGTTCCGGTTCCGGCGCCAGATGCAGATAGCAGAACAGCAGATGATGTTTCTTCAGCAGCGCGAGATCGCCTTGAATCGGTTCCTTCACCTTGACGATCAATTCGCCCTTCTCATACAGCGCCGCGGCATCGGGCACGATCTTGACGCCGACCTTCTCGAACGCCGCATCGGCGAACCCACTCTTGATGCCGGCGCCGGATTGCAGAAACACCTCGTGGCTGTGCCGCACCAGATCCGCACAGGCGGCGGGAACGAGAGCTACGCGGCCCTCGAGCGTCTTGGTTTCGGAAGGAATGCCGATGCGCATGGAGTTTGTCCTGTTGTGCGAAAATCGCGTGCTTGACGATGCCCGCGTGCGCCACCATCTAGCGCGCTCGCAAGCCGTTCGGCCCAGTCACAAAGGCGAAAATTATACATGAGCACTCCGAAGCACTCGCGTCTGCTGATCCTCGGTTCCGGGCCGGCCGGCTACACCGCTGCGGTGTACGCGGCGCGCGCCAACTTGAAGCCGATGCTGATCACGGGCCTCGCGCAGGGCGGGCAGTTGATGACCACCACCGACGTGGACAACTGGCCGGGCGACGACGCCGGCGTGCAGGGACCGGATCTGATGGCGCGACTGCTGAAACACGCCGAACGCTTCGACACGGAGATCGTGTTCGACCACATCCACACCGCCGATCTCTCGCAGCGGCCGTTCCGCCTGAAGGGTGACAGCGGCGAATACAGTTGCGACGCGCTGATCATCGCCACCGGCGCGGACGCGAAGTACCTCGGTATCGAATCGGAAGAATCGTTCAAGGGCCGCGGGGTGTCCGCCTGCGCCACCTGCGACGGTTTCTTCTTCCGCGATCAGGACGTCGCGGTGATCGGCGGCGGCAACACCGCGGTCGAGGAAGCGCTGTACCTCGCCAACATCTGCCGCAAGGTCACGCTGGTGCATCGCCGCGACAAATTGCGCGCGGAGAAGATCCTGCAGGACAAGCTGTTCGAGAAAGCGCGTGCGGGCAAGGTCGAACTGGTGTGGAATCACACCGTCGACGAAGTGCTGGGCGACGATTCCGGGGTGACCGGCGTGCGGCTGGCTTCCACGGACGGCAAGGGCAAGCGCGACATCGTGGTCAGCGGCATGTTCGTGGCGATCGGCCACACGCCCAACACCAGCATCTTCGAAGGCCAGCTCGACATGAGCAACGGCTACATCAAGATCAGGACCGGGCTGGAAGGCATGGCGACGCAAACATCGGTGCGCGGTGTGTTCGCCGCGGGCGACGTGGCCGATCAGGTCTACCGCCAGGCCGTCACGTCCGCGGGTTTCGGCTGCATGGCCGCGCTGGATGCGGAGAAGTTTCTGGATTCGGTAGGACTTGCGGGTTAGCCCAACGGCTCTCTGAGGCGCCTTCCGGCCAGCAAATGCAAGTGCAGATGGAACACCGTCTGCCCGCCGTCCGCGTTGCAATTGATCAGACAGCGGTAGCCCTTTTCGGCGAAGCCTTCCTTCTTCGCGTACGCCGCGGCGGCCAGCAGCATCTTGCCCAATAGCTCGGCGTCTTGCGGACCGGCATCGTTCAAGGTCGCCAGCGACTTCTTTGGCACGAACAGCACGTGTACCGGCGCCTGCGGCGAGATGTCGCGAAACGCGAGGATGTCGTCGTCCTCGTAAACGATGTCGGCCGGAATCTCGCGGCGGATGATCTTGTCGAAAATCGTGTCGGGCATGAGCGGGAATCGGGAATCGGGAATGGGAAAAGCATAACGACGAAATCGTCATTCCGGGGCCGTTCGCGGCTTGATCGCGAACGGAATGACGACTATTCCAAAGTCTGCCGCGACCCGAATGCATGCGCCAGCGTGCCGCGATCGACGTATTCCAGTTCGCCGCCCAGCGGCACGCCGTGCGCGAGACGCGTGGCGCGCACGTTCGCCGCGCGCGCGAGACCGGCCAGCCAATGTGCGGTGGCTTCGCCCTCGACTGTCGGATTGGTGGCGATCACCAGTTCGCGCACTTCGTCTTCTTCGAGGCGGCGCCGCAGCAGATCGACGCCGAGTTCTTCCGGCCCCAATCCATCCAGCGGCGACAAGCGCCCCATCAACACGAAATAGCGGCCGCGGAATCCGGTGGCCTGTTCGATCGCCAGCAGATCGGCTGGCGTTTCGACCACACACAACGTGTGCGCATCGCGCGACGGACTGGCGCATAACGCGCAGATTTCCGACTCGCTGAAATTACGGCAGCGCGCGCAGTGGCCGATGCGCTGCACGGCCTGATCCAGCGCGCGCGCCAGCCGCGCGCCGCCGTTGCGGTCGCGTTCCAGCACGTGGAAGGCCATGCGCTGCGCACTCTTGGCGCCCACGCCCGGCAGGCAGCGCAGCGCTTCGATCAGTTCGGCGAGAAGATTGGATTCGGATGGCATGGACGTGTGCTGTGAGAATCGGATCCCGCCGTCATTCCCCATCGAGTGACTTTCGAAACAGCAAGACAAAGGCGCTGGATTCCGGGTACCGTTTCCGACGAAGCCGGAAACGGCCCCGGAATGACGAGCAAAAGCATTTGCCGCACTCGTTATTCGATCCCCATTTTTCGATTCCCAATTCCCGGCTTCAGAACGGCAGCTTGAATCCGGGCGGCAAATTCAGACCCTGCGCGACACCGCCCAGTTTCTGCTGGCTGGCTTCGGCCACCTTGTTGACCGCATCGTTGACCGCCGCAGCGATCATGTCTTCGGCCATCTCCGGATCGTCCGCCAGCAGCTTGCGGTCGATCTGCACGCGGCGCACTTCGTGGCGGCCGGTCATGGTGACGCTCACCATTCCGCCGCCGGCGCTACCGGTGACTTCGAGCTTTGCGATCTCTTCCTGTGCGCGCTTCATCTCTTCCTGCATGCGCTGCGCCTGCTGCATCAATTGTCCGATCTGGGCTTTCATGTTCGTGTCTGCATTTCGATATTGATCATTTCGCGCGCACCGGCCGCACGCTTTCCGGAATCACGCGCGCATTGAATTCCCGTTGCAGTGCCTGCACCGCGGGATCTTCCTCGATCGCGCGCTCGGCCGCGGCCTGTTCGGCCGAGCGCTCGCGCGCGGCCCGCGCGGCGGGTGTTTCCACTTCCACGTCCGGCACGAAGCGGACTCGCAACGGCTTGCCCAGCGCGCGGCCCAGTTGCTGCTGCAATTCCGCGCCGAAGTAGTCGGCCAGGTGTTGGTGCTCGGGCTTCAGCGCCAACGTCAATGAATTTCCGTCCAGCGATTTCGGCGCGGCGTGGTGAGCGAGTTGACCGACTGGGCCGCCCAGTTGTGCGCGCGCGATCCATTGTTCCCAATCCGGCAAGCCATTGGCTTGCAACGGCAAGGGCTCGGGTTTCTCCGATTCGGAGACAGTCGCGGTGGCTGCCGGTGTCGGCTGCGAAACACGTTCGCTTCTGCTCGATGACGCCGCCGCCAGGCGCGGCGACGCGGGTCGTTCCTGTGAAGCCGGTTTTGGCGCTGTCGAAGCATTCGTCGACTTGCCGGCACCTTCACCGCGAAACGCCAGCATCCGCAGCAATGTCATTTCGAAACCCGAACGCGGATCGGGCGCATACGGCAATTCACGCCGGCCGTTCAGTGCGAACTGATACCAGAGCTGTACGTCTTCCGGATCGAGTTTCGATGCGAGGGCGCCGAGCTGTTCGTCGTCGGCCCCGCCGCTCGATGAAAAATCCGGCACCAGTTGCCGCAACTGGATTCGATGCAAGGCGTTGCCGAGCTGATCCAGCACCGAGCCGAAATCCGGTGCCAGCGCAGCCAGGCGGTCGGCTTCCGCCAGCAGCGACTTGCCGTCGTTTGCCGCCAGCGCGTCCAGCAGCGCGCCGACTTCGCTGCCGGCTATCGTGCCCAGCATCGCGCGCACATCGTCCGCGCGCAGTTCGCCGCCACCGTGCGCGATGGCCTGATCGAGCAGCGACAAACCATCACGCAGCGAACCGTCCGCGCCTCGCGCGAGTTCGACGATCGCCTCGTCTTCGAACTGCACGCCTTCGGCTTGAAGGATCATCCGCATCTGCTGTGCGATCTGCTCGGGCAGCAGACGTTTCAATGAAAATTTCAGGCAGCGCGAGAGCACCGTCACCGGCAATTTCTGCGGATCGGTGGTCGCCAGCAGGAACTTCACGTGCTCCGGCGGCTCTTCCAGCGTCTTCAGCAGCGCGTTGAAGGCGTTGCGCGAGAGCATGTGCACTTCGTCGATCAGGTACACCTTGTAGCGACCGCGCGCCGGCGCGTACTGCGCGTTCTCGATCACCTCGCGCACGTCGTCCACGCCGGTGTTGCTGGCGGCGTCGATTTCGATCAGGTCGACGAAGCGGCCCGCATCTACCGCCGTGCACACCGCGCACTTGCCGCAGGGTTGCGACGACTGCCCGCGCTCGCAGTTCAATGACTTCGCGAAAATGCGGGCGATGGTGGTCTTGCCCACTCCGCGCGTGCCGGTGAACAGATAGGCGTGATGCATGCGCCCGGAATCCAGCGCATGCGTCAGCGCACGCACCACATGCTCCTGGCCGACCAGTTCGGTGAAGACTTTCGGCCGCCACTTGCGGGCGAGGACTTGGTAACTCATGCGCATGATCTTGGGGCGATTGCGCATTGTGCCAAGGCGGCGCGCGCAGACCAAGCGAAATCCGTGCGACGACTTGTTACTGCGCTTGCCGCCCGTTATTCTGCACGGCTCGCTACGCGCGCCGCTGTAAGTCGGAGAGGTGTCCGAGTGGTTGAAGGAGCACGCCTGGAAAGTGTGTAAGCGGCTT
>DAIOUL010000081.1:0-10484 GCA_036759545.1 Rhodanobacteraceae bacterium | reverse complement strand
ATCACCGCCAGCACGATGCCGAGTGCGGCGGGACTGCCGGTGAGTTTCAGCACCAACCACGGCAGCGCCACCAGCGTGAACTGATCGCCGAACGCCGAAATCGAGCTGCCGCCGAACAGCAGGCTGAAATCGCGGTTGGCGAAGAGCGAACTGCGCGCGGGCATGGGCGCCGCGGAAGAAGCGGTGTTCATGGCGATGCCCGTGGGAAGCCGATGCGAATTCTAGCGGCTTCGCCTGCGCCGAGTGCGGCGCACCCGACGCATCGCCGTCGCGCGTTAGAACCGTGCGCGCAGGTAGAACGCCGGGCCGTCGGAATTCAGATCGAGCTTGGCGGCACCCTGGTCGTAATCCTTGTCCAGATGCAGGCGCGAGGCAGCGTACTCCAGCGCAAAGCCGACGTTCTGCCACGGAAACCACTCGACGCCCAGCGACGCATTCCAGATGTTTCCGCTGAGATCGCCGCCGTTCTTCTTCACACCGGAAGCATCGATATACATGCGCCAGTGTTCGTCGAACGCATGCCGCCAGCCGAGCGTCAGCATCGGCGCCCAGGCGTTTTCGTCATAGCTTTCGGAAATCGTGGCGCCTTGGCCGGCCGCCTCCGCGCTGCCGTCCACGCGAAAATCCACGTTGTAGTACGCCGCGCCGAGTCCGAGCCCGAACACGTCGTCGCCGTGTCCGAACCACCAGCGATACGAGGCCGAACCGAAATCGTAGTCCACGGTGCTCTTCAAGCTGGCGCCGACGTCCGTGCCGAGCGCGGGAATCGGCGCGGCGTAGCTGGCGCTCAGATCGCGGTCGATCTGGTAGTAATCGAACGAGAAGCCCTGGCTGTCGCCCAGCAGGAAATCCAGACGCGCGCGTGGATCGACGCTGTGCTTGTCGAACCCCAGGTCATCCTCGAAATTCAATTTGCCGTAGAGGCCCGCATACGGGCCGCTGCCCTGCGCGGAAAGGCTGGTGTCGTTGCTGGAGTAGTAGCCGCCGAGCCAGATGCCCACGCGATCGAGCGCAGGCGATTGCTGGCTGAAGGCGGCGGAACTGGCTGCGCACAGAGCGAGCGCGGCGGAACAGATGCGAAGTGCACGTGGGAGCCTCACCGGCTGCATGATTCGACCCATCGATTTGACCGAGTGCCAACTATTGCGTTTGCGTGTCGCGTTTTTGTGAAAACGTCAGCGCCGCAAAGTGATCCACAGCGGCACGTGGTCGCTGCGCGACGACGGCGGTGCGTCTTGTGCGATATCTGCATCGATCACGCGTTCGATCAGCGATCGGGAAACCAATGCGAAATCCACGCGCGCGGCATCGAGCCTGCCGCCGCGCGTGCGACGATTGAACCAGGTGTATTCACGCGCATCGGGATGCAATGTGCGAAATGCATCGACCACGTCCAGGCGGGGCATGAAGTTCTCGTTGAAATCCTTGCGCGCCAGCGCGTGCGGCGCTTCCGTGCGCAGCCGCGGGAAGGTGTCGATCTTCGTCCGCGAGACGTTCCAGTCGCCGATCAGGATCAGTTGCAGGTCTTGTTCCTGCAGCGCCGCGAGTTCGCCGCCCAGCTTTTCGACGAAGCGCCGCTTGAAGGCGTGGCGATCCTCGAACCAGCCGTTGCGCTCGTGATCCCAATACGGTTTGGCCGTGCCGTTGACCGCGTACACATTGACGACCAGCCAGCGCAACGCCGGCAGCAGTGTCATCAACACCCTGCCCTCGCGGTCCCACTCCGGAACATAGGCCTGCGCGTCGAGACCCTTGCGCGTCCACGTCGCGACGCCGTAGGCGCGGCCGCCGCGATAGCCCGCGTTGCGGGCATCGTGGTTCAAGGAGTAATGACAGCGATAACCCGTCAGCGCGCGCTGCATCCGTTCGATGAGCCGCGTGTCCTGCGGACGGACGCGGATTTCCTGCAGGCACAGCACATCCGGTGATTGCAAAGACTTCAGCAGATCGCGCAGGGGGCGATCCGAATCTTCCGCGAGAACATCCTCGGCCAAAAACGGCGCGAGGTTCTCGATGTTCCAGCTCGTGATGCGCAGCGGCCGCGGCATGCGCTCAGCGCACGCCGTGTCTCGAGTAAGTGCGCAGGTGATAGACGCGGTGCACGTGGTGTGCGCCCAGCCAGCCGCCGAACGCTGCCGTGATCAGCGAGGCCAGCGCGCAGCCGAACGCGGTCCACATGATGCGGGCGGTGTATTGCGCGACCATATCTGCGTCCAGATTGGGCAGATTTTCCGCGGGTGCGACAGCGACGCTGGCAAAGGTGAGGTGCGTCATGCCGCTGGCGATCAGCAGCGTGGTCGCGGTGAGCGACAAGCCCCACACGGCCAGGCCGCGGATCACGCCCATCTCGGTATCGTTGCGGCCGTCGAACCAGGTGGCGAACATCGAGCCCAGCCACAGGGACGCGGCCCAGGTCAGGATCATCCAGGTGATCGCTCCGCCGGAAATGCCGCGCGCGACCGCGGCCGGGTCGTGCGGATCGAACGCGGAGAAGCCGACCGCCAATCCGAATGCGTACAGCAGCGCGGCGATCCCGGTGGCGACCAGCCAGCCCGCCCACACCGCGCCCCAGCGCATGACAGGGTGTTCCTGCGTCACGATTGCATTGTCGGAAATCGCCATGGCCTTCTCCTCGTCCGGAACGCTTCCTCGTCAGGAGCAGCCGCGCAACAGCGCGACGATGATCAGGATGGGAATGGGCACGCCCAGCAGCCACGCGAGCACGTAACCCATCGCGCCCTTCTGCTTGCCGGGCTCCCCGTTTCTGCGGAAGGCCTGCATCAGTCGCTCCATGACCCACCTCGCGCACCGAACCTGCGTCAGCAATAAACATCTCGTGGTGAGGCGCATGTGAAGCCGCGCGCGTTGACCCGTTCTTCACACCGGAATTGGCATTCAAGCCCGCGATGAACCGCGATCACCCGATCGCGAGCGGTCATGCATGACCGTGCTGGCTGAAACCCACAAGGAAGCGGATATGAGCGACGACACCAGCAAGACCGGCAAAGCCGATCGCCTTCGCATCAACGTCAACCAGGAACACGAGTTGCGCGACTGGAGCACGAAATTCGGCGTCACGCCCGACGAACTGCGCGAGGCCGTCGACAAGGTCGGCGTGATGGCGAAAGACGTGGAGCGCGAACTGCAGTCGCACCATCACTAGCGGCCGTTCGATGCAGACGCCGCGTCGAGGGAAAGGCGACTGCATGGAGGACCAGCAAACCCATTTGCGCGAACAGGCCGATGCGGCGGAGGCGCCCGCTCAGCGGCCCTCGTTCGCGTTCTGGTGGATTTGCCTGCTGATCGTGGCGCTGGCCGGCGGCGCCTACGCCGCATTGCGTCTGGATGTTTTTCCGGCGGCGCCTGCACGCGCCATCGGTTTTCTGGAACGGGTCGCATTGGGCATCGGCGCGGTCGCCCTGCTGCTCGCCTGCTACCGGCTGCTGGACAACCGGCTGCGCGCGATTCCCGATGTGGCGCTGCGTTACAACGTGCGGCGCATCGGCAAACTGGTGCTCGCCACCCTCGTGGTGGTGATCGCGCTGACGGTGCTGTTCGCCAACTGGTACGCGGCGCTCACCTCGCTGGGCCTGATTTCGATCGTGCTCGGCTTCTCGCTGCAGACGCCGCTCGGCAGCTTCATCGGCTGGATCTACATCCTCACCAAGCGGCCCTACTGGGTCGGCGACCGCATCAGCATCGGCGACTCCAGCGGCGACGTCATCGACGTCAATTATCTCGACACGACGCTGTGGGAAATCGGCGGGCCGATGATCAACAGCAAACATCATCCGAGCGGGCGGCTGATCAAGTTTCCCAATTCGCGCGTGCTGACCACGCCGGTGATCAATTCCTCCTGGGCGCTCTTTCCCTACGTGTGGAACGAAATCACGTTCCAGGTCGCCTACGACACCGACCTGGCGTTCGTCAGCGAGGTGATGCAGCAGGCGGCCGACGAAGAAGTCGGCGAGGCCATGCGCGCACAGATCAGGAAATACCGCGAACTGCTGGCGCGCACGCCGGTGGACGAAGTCGAGGTGCAGGAACGTCCTTCGGTGCATTTCCGCGTGGACGCCAATACCTGGCTGGATGCGACCGTACGCTATCTCGTCGATCCCAAGCAGGCCGGCCGCGTGAAGAGCCGGCTGGTCGTGAAGATGCTGCAGCGGCTCAACGAGGCACCCGAGCGCGTGCGTTTTCCGAAAGGCGACGCGCGCTGAACGGCGTTGTTTTCGGAACATCGGCTTCACGAATCCTGCGCAACGCGCTGGGTACTGTCCGCGGACCTACAAGGGAGCAGTGCACATGGATGCGATCTCGTTGTTGACCGAAGACCATCAGAAAGTTCGCAAGCTTCTCAAGGAACTCAACGGCACCACCGCGCGTGCCACCAAGACCCGCGAGGAGTTGCTGGAAAAGATCGCGGTCGAGCTGAAGGTGCACACGCAGATAGAGGAGGAAATCTTCTACCCCGCTTTCAAGCAGGCCTGCAACGACGCCGACAACGACAAACTCTACTTCGAGGCCTTGGAAGAACACCGCGCCGCCGGCGAACTGGTGCTGCCGGATCTTCTCGCCACCGATGTCAATTCGGAGAAGTTCAGCGGCCGCGCGAAGGTGCTGAAGGAACTGGTGGAACATCACGCCGACGAGGAAGAAGCGGAGATGTTCCCGCGCGCCAAGAAGATCTTCTCGGCCGAGGATCTGAAGAACCTCGGCGAGCAGTTGAATTCGCGCAAGCAGGAGCTGCTGGAAACCACTGCGCCCGTCTGACGCCGGCCACCGAGGAAGACCATCGCATGGACAAGAATCGGGTGGAAGGCACCAAGCACCAGCTCAAGGGCGCGGTGCGCGAAGCGGCGGGCAAGGTCACGGGCAACAAGCGCACCGAAATGCTGGGCAAGGTCGAAAACCGTTTCGGCAAGGCGCAGCGGCTGATCGGCAAGGGCATCGACCGCGCGCGCGCGGACCAGCAACGCAAAGCCGCGCGCGCGGAAGAGGAAGAGTAGCGCCCGGGTTTTCAGTGCCCGGCGACGCCGACAGGCCAAGCCCATTCCGAGGCGTGCCGGGCCAACTCTTCTCGTTCGTAATGGGCCCACCAGGACTCGAACCTGGAACCAAGGGATTATGAGTCCCCTGCTCTAACCGATTGAGCTATAGGCCCGCGTGTGCAAATGATAGGGGATCGCAGCGCCATGTTTCTGCTGACACCACCTTGTCAGCAGCCGTGTTTAAACTGCCCGCTCCCCGAACGAAAGGAGTGCCGCCATGAACACGCAACAGGTCGCCAAGCGTCTGGTCGAGTTGTGCCGCCAGGGCAATTACACGCAAGCGCACGAGGAATTGTTCGCGCGCGATGCGGTGAACATCGAGATGGAAGGCATGTCCGGCGGGCCGATGGGCAACGCCACGGGTCTGGATGCGATCAAGGAAAAAGGCCGTCAATTCGGCGAAATGGTGGAAGCGGTGCACAGCAACGAAGTCAGCGAGCCGGTGATCGCGGGCGACTGGTTCAGCGTCGCCGCCGTGATGGACGCGACCATGAAAGGCCGTGGGCGCGTAACCATGCGCGAGGTCTGCGTGTATCACGTGCGCGATGGCAAAATCGACCGCGAGCAGTTCTTCTACGACATGTGATGCGGGCGGCGGAAGAGCTTTTCGACGCGAATTCCGACCCGCAACCCGCGCGGCAGGCGCTGCAGGAAGGCGCGGTGCTGCTGCGCGGGTTTGCATCGCCACGCGAGCGCGAGATTCTGCGTGCGCTCGAGGGTGTGATCCACGCCGCACCGCTGCGGCGCATGACCACCCCAGGCGGATTGCGCATGTCGGTATCGATGAGCAACTGCGGCGCACTGGGCTGGATCAGCGACCGGCGCGGCTACCGCTATTCGCCAGATGATCCACAAAGCGGCAGCCCGTGGCCGGCGATGCCCGCTGTTTTTGCGCAACTCGCGCGAGAGGCGGCCGCAGCCGCCGGATTTGCGGATTTCATACCCGACGCCTGCCTGATCAACCGCTACGAACCCGGCGCGAAACTGTCTTTGCATCAGGATCGGGACGAGCGCGATTTCTCGCAGCCGATCGTGTCGGTTTCGCTCGGGCTGCCGGCCACGTTTCTGTTCGGTGGCCTGCGGCGCAACGACAAGCAGATGCGCGTTCCGCTCGTCCACGGCGATGTCGTGGTCTGGGGTGGTCCTGCGCGCATGCGTTATCACGGCGTGCTGCCGCTGAAGGACGGCATGCATCCTTTGCTCGATGCCTGCCGGATCAACCTGACGTTTCGCAAAGCCGCGTAATCGCCTCGACAAGACCATGCAGCCGCCGCGCGTTCGTGACAACATGCGCGCCGGACGGATGCGCATAGGACGCGCGGTCAACGTGCAGGGGGTTCGATGCGCACCTCGATTGGGAGTCTCCACCTCGTTGCGGGGTTCGATGCCCCGCGTCTCTTTGCGGCAGCGCTGGTGTTGTTCTTCATTGCAGGCGCGGCCCACGCGGCCACGCTCAATCCTGCGGTGCTGCCCAAGGTGGAAGCCGCCACCTTCGAAGTCGTGCAGGCCAAACCGGATCCCGATCCGCTCAGCTACGAGAAGCCGCTGCCGCTCGATCTGCTGCCCTATCAGGAGCGCACCGACAAGTACTACTCGATCGGCACCGCGTTCGCGATCGGGCACGGCCGTTACGTCACCGCCGCGCACGTGCTGCTGGCCGGTGTGGGCAGCCTCTGGGGTCCGCCCGCGCTGCGCGACAGCAAGGGCAACGTATATCCGGTCGACAAGATCGAGAAGTTCGGGCTGCGCCGCGACTTCGTGGTGTTCTCGCTGGCCACGCAACCCGGAGACGCGGCGCTGGAGATCGACAGCAAACCCGCGACCAACGACGTTGTGTATGCGGTGGGCAACGCGCTCGGCACCGGCGTGGTGATCCGCGACGGGCTCTACACCTCCGACACGCCGGAACAGCAGGACGGCGCGTGGAAATGGATGCGCTTTTCCGCCGCGGCTTCTCCGGGCAACAGCGGCGGGCCGTTGCTGGACAAGAACGGCAAGGTCATCGGCGTGGTGCTGGCGAAATCGCCCAACGAGAACCTCAACTATGCCTTGCCGATCCAGCAGGTATTGGATGCGCCCGACAACCAGGCCGTGCTGGACGAACGCATGGCCTACTCGCTGGAAGTGCTGGACGGCGAGGTGCAGAGCGATATCGTGCAGGCGAAATTCACGCTGCCGCTCCGCCTTGCGGATTTCTATCGCAGTTTCCAGACGGAAATGGACAAACACGAGGATGCACTGCAGCGCGCATTGCTGGCGCGAGAAGCGGGCAACCTGTTCCCCGTCGGCAGGGGATCGGCGCGGCTGCTCAACGCGCAGCCTGTGAAGATCCTGAGCTTCCCCGGCATGATTGCGCGCAACAGCAACAACGAGTGGGCGCTGGCGGAGAGCAGCACCAAGCGCATTTCGCTGGACGACAATGGTTACGTGGACATCGGTGCGCTGGGGCACACCGTGCTCTTCCACATCCGCCGGCCCGACAAGCTCGCCCCGGATGCCTTCTATCACGACGCCAAGTTGCGCATGGATTTGCTGATGAAGACCGGACTGTTCACGCGTCCGGTCGGCAGCGATTCGGTGAAAATCACGTCCTTGGGCAAACCGGAAAGCGAGTCCGAATTCGTGGATCGCTGGGGACGGCGATGGCAGACCGAAGTGTGGCCGCTGCCGTTTCTCAACGCACGCGTGGTCACCTACACCTTGCCTACGCCGGACGGCTGCGTGGGAATGCTTCGTCCCAAACCCGCCGGCGGCGTGCACGACACCCTGCTGGACTTCAACCAGCTCGCCGGTTTCGTCTATCTGAGCTACGAGGGCACGTTGGCGCAGTGGAAACAGTTTTTGAGCGACACGCGCCTGCTGCCGGATGCGTTGAAGAGCATGCACATCGATTTCGACTATGGCAAACGCTTCGCTTATGCCTCGCCGCGCATCGCGTTCTCCTTCACGCCGGAGGTGCAGGCCATCACGCAAGACAGCCTGCTGAACCTGGCATTCACCTGGTTTCCGGACGGCGGCCGCGTGGACTGGGACGTGGCGGACGTCACCGTTTGGAAGGACAAGGCCGGCAATGACTACGACCGCATCAGCGTGCAGCGCTATCACGCGCCGCCAATCGGGTTGGATGACGATCTGACCAGCACCTGGCAGAAAATATCGAAGCGCCAGCATCCCGACGACGGCGTTGCGCGCAGCGAGGATGACGTGATGAAGATCAATGCCGTGGCGGCCTCAGCCGATACCGGCAACACACCGTCGGTGCTGTACACCGCGTTCTACGGCATCGAAGGAAACCACCCGCAGGATTTCATGAAGAGCAAGCTCGATCTGCTGATGAAGAACTTGCAGGTCAAGGAGCATTAATCGCCTGCATGGAGAAAAGACGGCGCTGAGCGCCGGCTCTACGAAGCGATTGTTGCAGGAGCGAGCGTGCTCGCGCGGATTTACGCCGGTTCGCACACCGCCGTGCGCAGCGCGGCGCGCAGGGTCCGCTTTTCGGTTTCCTCGAGTTTGCGACCGAGCAGTTCGGAGGCGCGGGAGAGCAGTTCGCGATCGAGTTCGTGCGGCAACGGCGTGCGTTCGGGCAATTGCCGGATCTGCTCGCGCTGTTCGGCCCCGAGCGTGTCGGCGTATTCGCCGGCGAGTTCCTGCATGCGCGCGAGGTTCTGCTGCATCTCGCCGTTGTCGGCCAGCGGCGGCGTCCACTCGGCGAACTCGCGCCGGCGCAGGAATCGCCGCAGAGTATTCGCGTCCAGCAGATGGCGCGTATCCACTTCGCGTTGCAGGGCGGCCGATTGGTTGCCGCGCATCTCGCCGATGTCGGCGGCTTCGACGCCCAGCAGGTGCACGCGGATGCCGTGTTCCTGCGCCTGCTGCACCCCGACGCGCAAGTCCTCGTCGCCCGAAACGATCAGCGCATCGGAAATCGCGTTGTTGCGCGCGAGGTTGGTGAGATCGGAAAAGATCAGCGCATCCACGCCTTTCTGTTCGCCGGACTGGTTGACGAAGCCGAGGCGCAGCTTGACGTTTTCGAGATAGGCGATCGCGAGATGCGCCGGCGACGGCCCGGCATTGGTGCCGTCGTACCAGTAGACGCGCAGCAACGGGCAGCCGCCGATCGATTCGGCGAGTTGCTTCAGGTGCGCGGCGAATTCGGCATTGGCCAGCCGCAGCTCGCCGCGGCGCAGGCGTTCGCCGAACAGCAACTCGCTGGCGGAGGCGAAGAGATAACCGGCGTCAACGAAAACGGCGATGCGGTTCATAAGTAGCTGCTCCAATATGAGAGTAAGAACTATTGAGACTACGTCTGTTGCTCGTCATTCCGGCGAAAGCCGGAATCCATTTTGATTCTTAAAAGCAAATCACAATGGGTTCCGGGTTCTGCGACGCGCTGCGCGCGCCGCAGCCCCGGAATGACGTCCATATAAGACGAGGCTTACCGAGCCGAATCCCGAATCCCGAATCCCGAATCCCGAGAATTATTCGAAATCCAGGAAGGAGCGCAACTGCTCCGAGCGCGACGGATGCCGCAGCTTGCGCAGCGCTTTCGCTTCGATCTGACGGATGCGCTCGCGGGTGACGTCGAACTGTTTGCCGACCTCTTCCAGCGTGTGGTCGGTGTTCATGTCGATGCCGAAGCGCATGCGCAAGACCTTGGCTTCGCGCGGCGTCAGCCCGGCGAGCACTTCGCGCACGGTTTCCATCAGACCCGTTTCGGTGGCCGATTCGATCGGCGATCCGACATTGGTGTCTTCGATGAAATCGCCCAGATGCGAATCCTCGTCGTCGCCGATCGGCGTCTCCATCGAGATCGGCTCTTTCGCGATCTTCAGCACCTTGCGGATCTTGTCCTCCGGCATCTCCATCGCCGCGGCCAGTTCCTCCGGTGTGGGTTCGCGGCCGTAGAGCTGCAACATCTGCCGGCTGATGCGGTTCAGCTTGTTGATCGTCTCGATCATGTGCACCGGGATGCGGATGGTGCGCGCCTGGTCGGCGATCGAGCGCGTGATGGCCTGGCGGATCCACCACGTGGCGTAGGTCGAGAACTTGTAGCCGCGGCGGTATTCGAACTTGTCCACCGCCTTCATCAGGCCGATGTTGCCTTCCTGGATCAGATCGAGGAATTGCAGGCCGCGATTGGTGTATTTCTTCGCGATTGAAATGACAAGACGAAGATTCGCTTCGACCATTTCCTTCTTGGCGCGGCGCGCTTTCGCCTCGCCGATCGACATCGCGCGGTTGATTTCCTTGATGTCGGTCAGCGGCAGGTACAACGCGCGCTCGATTTCGGCCAGTTTCTGCTGCTCGGCCAGGATGTCCTCGCGATGATTACGCACCGCCGGTGTCCACTTCTGGCGCTTGCGCGAGAGTTCGTTGACCCACTCCAGATTGGTTTCGTTGGACGGGAACAGCTCGATGAAATCCTTGCGCGGC
>DAIOUL010000080.1:0-10774 GCA_036759545.1 Rhodanobacteraceae bacterium | reverse complement strand
CCACGTCCGCAGGCATCACCGCGCGCGTGTTGAAGCAACTCGGCGTGCTGCAACGTGCCGAGAGCCGCGTGATTCTCGGCGCCGCGGTGATCGACGACATCCTCGCGATGCTGCTGCTCGGGGTGGTGACCGCGTTGCAAGCGGGCGGACAACTGCGGATCGGCAGCCTGCTGGTCGTGCTGGCCGAAGCGGTCGGTTTCGTGCTGGTGATCGGTTGGGTCGGCACGCGCGTGATGCGGCGCGGCTCCGCGTGGCTGGAATGGCCCTCGGATCCGCTCTCGCCACTGGCGCTGGTGCTGGCGATGTGCCTCGGGCTGGCGTGGCTCGCCACCAATTTCGGATTGGCCGCGATCATCGGTGCGTTCCTCGCCGGCATGATCGCCTCGGAAACGCGCCAGCACGCGCAACTGGAACAGCAAACGCGCCCGCTGCTGATCCTGCTGACGCCGTTCTTCTTCGTGCTGACCGGCGCGAAAGTGGAATTGCGGCAACTCGCCAGTGCGGAATCGCTGTGGTTGCTTGCAGTGGCGACCGTGCTGGCGCTCGCGACCAAGCTCGCCGGCGGCTGGCTGGGCGCGTTGAAACTCGGGCCTCGCGGCGCGCTGAACGTCGGCGTCGGCATGATGCCGCGCGGCGAGGTCGGCGTGGTGATCGCCGCACTGGGTTTGGCCGCCGGCGTTTTCAGCAACCGGATCTACTCGGTAATCGTGGCGATGTCGCTGCTGACCTCGATCATCGCGCCGCCGATCCTGGCGGTGCTGCTGAAGAGCCGGGACTCGGAACTCGGGGCTCGGGACTCGAAAACAGCCTAGCGCCCGCTCGATCCGGTACGCACCCGCTGCGCGATCGAATCGAAGAACGGCCCCGGCAGCTCGGCGGTGACCGGCACGCTCCACCAGTTCTCGCGCGCAAAAGCGCGACACTTCACCGCGTCCTTCTCGGTCATCAGCACGGGCAGTGAATCATTGAACTGAAGATCGTGCGCGGTGTACGCATGATGGTCCGGAAACGCGCGTTCGACCGGATCGATGCCGTGTGCGCGCAGCATGTCGAAAAAGCGCTGCGGGTTGCCGATGCCGGCGACGGCGTGTACGCGCGCGTTGGCGAAAGCGGCGAGCGGACGCGCGGGATCATCGAGCAAGTTGCACGCCGTCTCAGCGTGCAACCGCATCGGAATTTCTCCATGCTGCGGCTCGCCGCCGTTGCAGACCACGAAGTCCACCTCGGCCAACCGGGATGGCGGTTCGCGCAACGGGCCGGCGGGCAGCAGCCGCGCATTGCCGAAGCGGCGCGCCCCATCGACCACGCATATTTCGATGTCGCGGGCCAGCGCGTAGTGCTGCAAGCCGTCATCCGCGACGATCACATCGACATTTTGATCCAGCAGCAGACGCGCTGCCGCCGGCCGGTCTCGGCCGATCGCGGCCGGCACGCGCGTGCGCAGCTCGATCAGCGCGGGCTCATCACCCACCAGGCACGGATCGGGATTGTCGTCCAGCAACATCGGCGCGCGCGCACTGCCGCCATGACCACGGCTGACTACGCCTGGTTTGAAACCGTGCCCGCGCAACGCTTCCACCAACGCGATCACCAGCGGCGTCTTGCCCGCGCCGCCGGCCGTGATATTGCCGACCACGATCATCGGCACCGGCATGTGTTCGCAGCGCTTCCAGCCTAGGCGATACAGCGCCCGGCGAATGCGGATGATGCAGCCATACAACGCCGCGATCGGCAATGTCCACCAAGCCGGCGGACGATTCCGATACCAGCGCTCCTGCAGTGATTCGCTGAGCGACATGACGCCCGCAGTCAAGCGGTTTGGGGTTCGTGGAATTGCAACCGGTGCAGCGCGGCGTAGTGTCCGCCGCGCGACAACAATTCCGAATGCGTGCCCTGCTCCACCACGCGGCCGGAATCCAGCACTGCGATGCGGTCGGCGTGTTCGATGGTGGACAACCGGTGCGCGATCACCAGCGTGGTGCGCTCGCGCATCAGACGAATCAGCGCTTCGCGGATCAGGTGCTCGGATTGGGTATCCAGCGCGCTGGTGGCTTCGTCGAGAATCAGGATGGGCGCGTTCTTCAGCAGCGCGCGCGCGATCGCGATGCGCTGGCGCTGGCCGCCGGAGAACAGCGTGCCGCTTTCGCCGACCACGGTGTGGATGCCTTTCGGCAGCGGTGCGATGAACTCCATCGCGTTGGCCGCTTCCGCTGCGGCGACGATCTGCGCTTCGCTCGCGCCTTCCAGCGCGCCGTAAGCGATGTTGCGCGCGATGGTGTCGTTGAACAGCACCACGTTCTGTCCGACCCAGGCGATCTGCGCGCGCAGGTTGTCCAGCGCATAGTCGCGCAATGGTCTTCCATCCAGCAGGATCTCGCCCGAAGTCGCTTCGTAGAAACGCGGCAGCAAGCTCACCAGCGAACTCTTGCCGCTGCCGGAACGTCCGACCAGCGCGGTGACCTTGCCGGCTTCGCAATGCAGGTCGATGCCGTTCAGCGCCGGGCCGCGGCCGCTGCCGTAATCCAGCATGACTTTGCGGAATTCGATTTCGCCGCGCACGCGCTGCACGCGTAACGCACCGCTGTCGACCTCTGGTGCGCTGTCCAGCACTTCGAACAGGTCTTCCGCCGCCGCCACGCCGCGCTGAAGATTGGCCTGCACGGTGGTCAAGCGTTTCAGCGAAGGCAACATGCCGCCCATCGCCAGCATCAAAGACGAAAACGTGCCGGGCGTCATGCCGCGGAAGCGCGTGGCGAAATACACGATCAGCGCCAGCGCGATCGCCGCGACCAGTTGCACGGTCGAGGTGGCGATGCCGTTGGTGGCGGCGACTTTCAGATTCAGGCGGCGATTGCGCTGCGTCACCGCTTCGAAGCGCGCGTCTTCGTAGGGTTGCCCGCCGTACACCTTCACCTCGCGATGGCCGGCGACGACTTCTTCCAGGATGTTGGTCACCGAACCCATCGAACCCTGGATGCCGTGGCTGATGCGGCGGTAGCGGCGGCTGACCGCGCGCACCAGCAGCGACAAGCCGGGGATCACGATCAGCAAGACCAGCGTCAACCACGGGCTCATGATGATCATCACGACGATCATGCCGATCACGGTGAGCGCGTCAGTGATCGCGATCTTCAGCGAATCGGAACACGCGGAAGCGACCTGCTCGGCGGTGTAGGTGATGCGCGCGATCTGGTGACCCGATGATTCGCCGTCGTAGAAGCGCGCGGGCAATTTCAGGTATTGCCGGAACACCTGTTCGCGCATCGACTGCACCACACCGCGGCCGACGTAGGCCGTGCCGTAGTTTTCGACATACACGGCCAGCGAACGCAATAAAAAGATGGCGACGATGATCGTCGGCATCCAGAAGATCATCACCGGGTCGCGCACCACGAACAGCTTGTCCAGCAGCGGCTTGATCAGGCCGGTGAAAAACGCCAGCGCACCCGCGTCCACGACCATGCCCAGCACCGCGATCGCAGCGACCCATTTGAACCGACGCAGGTAGCCGAACAGGCGGCGGTAGGTGGTCCAGGCGGAAACTTCGCGTGGCTCCGCGCTCACTGTTCCGGAGCGCCCTGTTGCTCGGGCGTGGTGGCGATCGAGAGATGCGAGAAGCCGAGCTGGCCCAGCGCATCCATCGCGGTAACCACCGATTGGTGCGGCGTCAGGCCATCTGCGCGCAGAAGCACGGGCCGGTCGCGGTCGTCGCCGGCGATCGCACGGATCGCCTTCTTCAGCGCATCCTCGTCGTTGCCCAGCACGCGGTTGTTGCCGACGTAGAAATGTCCGGAACGGTCCACGATCAACACCAGCGCGTTGCGATCCGTCTGCTGCGGCTGCGCGCTGGCCTGCGGCAATGAAACCTTCAAATGCCCCTGCTGCACGAAGGTGGTGGTCAGCACGAAGAACATCAGCAGCGTCAGCAGCACATCGATCAGCGAAACGACGTTGATCTCGAACTCGTCCTCGCGGCGGCGGGCGATCCTCATCGAACGATGCTCAGCGCGTGCTCGCGTGCACCGCAGGGCGCGGCGCCGGTTTCGGCGACGGTGCGGAAGCCGCGACTTCCGGTTTTGGCGCAGCGGCCACGGCCGGCGGCGCTTCCGTCTGCAAGGCCGAAAGTTCATCCAGCAGCGCGGTCGCCTGTTTCTCCATCGCCACCACGTAACCGGCCACGCGTGATCTGAAATAACGATGCAGCACGTAGGCGGGAATCGCCACGATCAGACCGGCCGCGGTGCACACCAGCGCTTCGCCGATGCCTCCGGCCATCTTCATTGGATCGCCCACGCCGGAAACCATCACCGCGAGAAACATGCGGATCAATCCCAGCACGGTGCCGAGCAGGCCGAGCAACGGACCGATCAGCGCGATCGTGCCGAGCGTGTTGAGATAGCGCTCCAGCCGGTGCACCACATGGCGGCCGGTGTCCTCGATGCGCTCCTTGATGATCTCGCGCGAGCGGTGGCGCACATCCAGCGCACCGGCCAGCAGTTCGCCCAGCGGCGAGTTGCCGCGCAGCGCTTCGATATGCGTGGGATCCAGCTTGCGCGTGCGCGCCCAACCGCGCACCTGCTCGCCCAGTCCGGGCGGCAGCACGGCGCTGCGGCGGAGCGTCCAGAAGCGCTCCAGCACAATCGCCAGCGCGATGGCCGAACACAGCAGGATCGGCAACATGCCCCAGCCGCCCGCCTTGATGATCTCGAACACGCCTCTTCCTCGTGGGTCGAATTCGCGCGAATCATAGCAGCCGCGGCGGGCCCGCTTGTGCGCGGCTTCGCAAGCTTCAATGCTCCCGCCAGTAGCGCGCCTGCTGGCTGCGCTCTTCGGAAACCAGCCGAGGCGGCGTACCGGCGGGAAACGCGATCCTGACCGCGCCGGTGTCGAAGGTCGCCAGGAGCGGGATGTCGAGCGCACGATATCGGGCGACCACCACCGGCGCGGGATGGCCAAAATGATTGCGGTAACCCGCCGAAGCGACGGCAAGCTGCGGATGCAGCGCGCGCAGATAGTCCTCGCTGGAAGAACTCTTGCTCCCGTGGTGCGGCACGACCAGCACCAGCGGTGCGCCGGCCGGAACAGCTTTCGCGATCGCGCGTTCCACTTTCGATGTGGTATCGGCCGGCAACAGCAATCGTCCGCCTTCACCAGTCACCAGCAATACGCAACCCTCATCGTTGCCGCTGCCTTGCCCCGGCGGAGACAAGATCCGGAATGTCACACCATCCCATTGCCAATGTTGACCCGTGAGGCATTGTTTCAGAGGCACGTCGCCGCGGCCAGGCTCGCCGCCGAGCGCAACGGCATGCGGAAACGCGCTCAGCACCGCGCGCGCACCACCGGCGTGGTCGTTGTCGCCGTGGCTGATGATCAGCGTGTCCAAACGATTCACGCCAATCGCATGCAGCGACGGCACGACTGCGGCTTCGCCCAGGTCGAAACCCGACGGATAACGTGCACCGGCGTCGAACAGCAGCGTGTGTTCGCGCGTGCGCACCAGCACCGACAAGCCTTGCCCCACGTCGATCACCATCGCTTCGAATGCGCCCCGTTGCGGCACAACGATGCGCGGCCACAGCAGCGGCAACAACAACAGCGGCCCGAGCAGACGCGCGGGAATTCCACGCGGTGCCAGCAGCCAGACCGCACCGATGCACGCCAACACGAACGCGAACAGCGAAGGCGCCGGAAAGTAGTGCGTCGCCGCCGGCCACGCAGCGAGTTTCGTCAGCGGCCACCACTGCGCGTCCGCCAAATGCGCGCAGAAGTGCAGCAGCGGAATGCCGATCGGCGGCAGCGGAAGCAGCAATGCGCATGACAGCAAGGTGCAGGGCACCAGCACGAAGCTGATGAAAGGCACCGCGATCAGGTTTGCCACCGGTCCGACCAGCGAAGCCTGTCCGAAGAACCACACGGTCAGCGGCAGCAGCGCCAATGCCATCAGCAGCGGCGACAATCCGATCTCGCGCAGCCGTCCGCGCCAGCCTTCGCCTCGCGCCAGTGTCCATGCGAGCAGCGCCACACCGGCGAACGACAACCATAATCCTGCCGACAACACCGACAGCGGATCGACGATCAGGATCGCACAGAGCGCCAGGCCTAGGCCTTCGCCCAATCCATCGCCGCGACGTGCGATGCGCGACAGCGACACCGCGCCGATCATCCACAGCGTGCGCGTGGTCGGCAGGCCGAAGCCGGCCAGCGCGCCATATGCGATCGCCGCCGGCAACGCGAAGCATGCTTCCGCGATCGGTCGAGGCATTCGCAAAGCCAGCGCGGGAAACAGCCACCACAACGCGCGCGCCAGCAATGCACCGAAGATCGCGGCCAGGCCGACATGGAATCCCGAGATCGCGATCAGGTGCGCCACGCCCGTGGCGCGCACGACCTGCCAATCCGATTCATCCAGCGCGCGCTGATCGCCCACGCTCAATGCACGCAACAGATGTGCGGCATGCGGATCGTCCTGCAGTGCCATAGCGATCGCGCTGGAAATGCGAGCGCGCAAGGCATCCACGCACCACGATTGCGCAAGCTGTGCGTTGGCCGCGTCTTCGCGCACATAGCCGGTGGCGATGATGCGCTGCTGCAAGGCCGAACGTTCGAAATCGAAACCGCCCGGATTCAGCAGACTGCGCGGCCGCTTCAGCCGCACCATGAGTCGCCAGTGTGAGCACGGCGTCAGTGGCGGAGGTGCGCCATTACGCGACGCATACCACGACAGCCGCAACGCGCCGTTCAACGGAATGGCCCTTCCGTCGAGCCGCGCCGAGGCGACATCGAAATCGAAACGCGTGGATTCGTCTTGCGTCCGCGGCAGATCGTCGATGCTGCCGGTGACGACCAGATCGCGGCCTTCCAGTACGTGCGGCAGGCGTGCTTGCATGGCGATGTCGGCGCGCAGGGCCGTCCAGCCGAAGGCGGCGACGGCGATCGCCATCAGCGTGAAAGACTCGAAAAACCGGCTTTGTCTTTGCCCGTCATCCCGGCGCACGCCGGGTTCCATCGGGCTCTTTGCAAGAAGAAACTGGATTCCGGCTTTCGCCGGAATGACGAAAGTAAACGCTGGGAGAGCGGCAATCAGCAACCAATCCAGCCACCACGGTGGCAACCCTGGCAATGCCTGCGCTGCCAATGCGCCGAATAGCAACGCGATGCCGCACGCGAAAACGCTCGGCCAAGATGATCTGGTTGCGCTCCCCCAAAGCGCATTCATCGGAAAACCGCGTCAGCTCTCGGCGACGTAGGGCCGCAGCTTGCCGCCGGTCAGCTCCAGCACGCGGTCCATGCGCGACGCCAGATGCGGGTCGTGCGTCACCAGCACGAAGCCGGTGCCGATCTCGCGATTCAACTCGAGCATCAATTCATAAACCGCGGCGGCGTTCTTCGCGTCGAGATTTCCGGTCGGCTCGTCGCCCAGTACGCACGCGGGGCGCGTCACGATCGCGCGCGCCACCGCACAACGCTGGCGCTCGCCGCCGGACAGTTCGCCGGGCTTGTGTTGCAGGCGCGCGCCCAAGCCGACCCGATCCAGCAGCGCTTTCGCGCTCTCGCGCGCCTCATGGATCGGCGTGCCGCGGATCAGCAGCGGCATCGCCACATTTTCCAGTGCGGTAAATTCCGGCAGCAGATGATGGAATTGGTAGACGAAACCGAGCGAGCGATTGCGCACGCGGCCGCGTTCCGCATCGGAAAGTTTCGACAGCACGCGTCCCTGCAATTCGATTTCGCCGCCGGTCGGCGTGTCCAGCCCGCCGACGATGTGCAGCAGCGTGCTCTTGCCCGAGCCTGAAGCGCCGACGATCGCCAGCGTCTCGCCGCGATTCAATTCGAAACTGGCATCGAGCAGCACTTCCGTGCGCAGTTTGCCCTCCTGGTAGGTCTTTGCGATGTTGCGCGCGCGCAACACGATTGCGCTGTCGCCCTGCTCCCTGCTCCCTGCTCCCTGCTCCCGCTTATTCATACCGCAACGCCTGCGCCGGCTGGGTGCGCGACGCGCGCCATGCGGGATAGAGCGTCATGGTGAACGAAAACAGCAGCGTGACCAGGGCCACCCACCCCACATCGCTCGTCAGCAACCGACTGGGCACATCGCTGATGTAGTAGACATCGGGCGACAGGAACTGCACGTGGAAAACGTTCTGTATCCAGTCGGCGATGGCCGGCAGTTTCCACGACAGCAGCGAGCCGAATGTCACGCCCAGTCCGACACCGACGATGCCGATAATCATGCCCTGCACCATGAAGGTCAGCATAATGCTCAGCGGCGTCGCACCCAATGTCCGCAATATCGCGATCTCCGACTGTTTGTCGATGACCAGCATCATCAACATGGAAAGCAGATTGATCGCCGCCACCAGCACGACCAATGAAAGAATGACGAACATCACCAGCTTCTCCATCGCGACCGCCTTGAAGAAGTTCGCATGGTCCTGCATCCAGGTTCGGACCTGATAGGCCTGACCCAACTCATCCGCCAGATCCCGGGCCACGCTGTACGCCTGAAACATGTCGTCCAGCCGCAGCCGCACGCCGCTGGGCCCGTCCATGTTGTAGAGCTTCTCGGCATCCTGCATGTCGATGACGGCCAGTCCGGAGTCGTATTCCTGCATGCCGGCTTCGAAAATCCCGACCACGGTGAAGCGGCGGATGCGCGGCACCACGCCGATCGGAGTCACGTTGAACTCCGGCGCATACACGACCACCTTGTCGCCCACGCCGACACCGAGGTTCAGCGCCAGATCCTTGCCGAGGATGATTCCCCATGAACCGGGCGTCAGCGACGAAAGCTTTCCGGAAATCATCTTCTGGCCGATATCGGACACCTTCGGTTCCTGGCCCGGCAACACGCCGCGGATGATCGCGCCCTGGCTGGCCGCCTCGCCCCGCAGGAAAGCTTCGCGCTCGACATACGGTGCCGCGCCGCGCACGTGGGGGTTGCGCTGCGCGATCTCGACCGCGCGCGGCCAATCCGTCAGGCTGCCACCGACGCCTGAAACCGTGGCGTGCGCGACCATGCCGAGGATGCGCGTACGCAACTCCGAATCGAAGCCGTTCATCACCGACATCACCGTGATCAAGGCGGTGACGCTGATCGTGATGCAAACGATGGACACCACCGAGATGAAGGAGATGAAGTGATCGCGCCGTTTGGCGCGCGTGTAGCGCAGGCCGATGAAGAGTTCGAGGGGACGAAACATCGGGCGGAGTCGAGAACCTGGATTGGCTGAGCTTGTTGCTTCTTTTGAAGAGTGCGGCCATGGATGGCCGCTTTTGGTGCAGCCCGTGCGAAAGAACGAGAGTTCGCAAGACGGCGTTTGAGCGGCGATCATGGACGATCGCACAAATATTACAAGCAGTTCAGACCTTCAAACGCTGTCGGCGTTCACCGACGGCCGCGCTCCATCGAGTGCGAGGCGCATGCGCAGACGCCTGCGGGTATCGTCATCCAGATTCCCCGGCAACAGCCACAGGTTCGCCGCGCCCCGCGTCCAGCGAAGCTGCAACACGATCAGCGGCCCGAGCACGCGCGCGTCGTGCAGCGCGCCCTGCACTTCCGCCTCCACGCCATGACGGTTACTCAACTTGACGGAAACGCTGCCGTCGCTGCGCCAGCTCAAGGCGCGAACGCGCGGATGCAGAAAACACCAAAGCGACCACGCGCCATAGATCAGAGCCGATGCCTCGAGCACGGCCTTCAACCAAACCGGACCGCCACCAATGCCAATCGCAATCATCGCCAGCGCGATCAGCGACGCTGCCAACAGAGCCAGTGTCCACGACGGTCGGTATTCAAACCCGATTGCGGGTGCGGATCGCATCCACGATCTCCTGCCAATCCGCGCGCGGCGGCCGGGTGTATCCCATCAGCCAATCCCAGATCTGCGGATCGGGTTGATCCAGCAATTCGTCGAATGATGTCAACGCGCCGTCTTTTGCTTGCGCGCCTTGCGCATCGAGCCATCCGCCCAGCAGCGCATCCAGCTCGCGCGTGCCGCGCCGGCAACGCCAGCGCAGGCGCTTCAGCTGCGCTTCTGAAGCGGCTCGATTCACACCGCCCGCTTCACCATCAGTTGCTTGATCTCGCCGATTGCCTGCGCCGGGTTCAGACCCTTCGGGCAGGTGTTGGTGCAATTCATGATCGTATGGCAGCGGTACAGCCGGAACGGATCTTCCAGATCGTCCAGCCGCGCGCCGGTGTCTTCGTCGCGCGAGTCGATGATCCAGCGGTACGCCTGCAGCAGCACCGCGGGGCCGAGATAGCGATCCGGATTCCACCAGTAGCTCGGACAGGATGTCGAGCAGCACGCGCACAGGATGCATTCGTACAGGCCGTCCAGCTTCTTGCGTTCTTCCGGCGATTGCAGCCGCTCGCGATCCGGCGGTGCGCTCTGCGTGCGCAGCCACGGCTTGATCGAGGCGTACTGCGCGTAGAAGTGCGTGAGGTCGGGCACCAGATCCTTCACCACCGGCATGTGCGGCAGCGGATAGATCTTCACGTCGCCCGATGCGCACTCTTCGATGGACTTGGTGCAGGCCAGCGTATTGGTGCCGTCGATGTTCATCGCGCAGGAACCGCAGATGCCTTCGCGGCAGGAACGGCGCAGCGTGAGGGTAGGGTCGATCTCGTTCTTGATCTTCAGCAGTGCGTCCAGAACCATCGGGCCGCAGGCGGCCAGATCGACTTCATAGGTGTCGATGCGCGGGTTCTGGCCGTCGTCCGGCGACCAGCGGTAAATGCGGAACGTACGCGGTTTTTTCGCGTCCTTCG
>DAIOUL010000079.1:0-11523 GCA_036759545.1 Rhodanobacteraceae bacterium | reverse complement strand
TCGAACGACAGCAGCGCCGGCTGGCCCGGAGCGGGCTTGGTGAAGTTGGCGACGTTGTAGATGACGGGTTTCGTGCCGAGCAGCTTGGACTGCCCCACCAGGTTGCTCATCCACGCGCCGCCGGATTTGTTGTCGCGCTTGAAGTAGTCGCAATAGAACAGACCCAGTTCCGAGCCGTCCTTGTCGTACACGGTGAACACGCGCACGTCCGGCTGCCACACCGGAATGTCGTGGCGCTCCTTGAAGGTCAGGCCGTAGAGCTGGTTGGCCGCATAGAATACGCCGTTCTGCAGCACGTCGTTCAATTCGAAATACGGTTTGATCTGGTCTTCATCCAGATCGTATTTCGCCTTGCGCACCTGCTCGGCGTACAACTCCCAATCCCAGGGTTCGAGCTGGAAAGTCGGCTTGCCGGCCTTGGCCTGATCGGCGTCGATCACCTTCTGGATGTCGGCGGCTTCGGCCCTGGCGCGATCGGTCGCCGGATCGACCAGTTGATCGAGGAAGTTCATCACCCGCGTCGGCGTCTTCGCCATCTGGTCTTCCAGCTTCCAGGCGGCGTAATCGTCGAAGCCGAGCAGCTTGGCTTTCTGCGCGCGGATCTGCGCGATCTGCGCGATGGTTGCGCGGGTGTCGTTGGCGTCGCCCTTCTCGGCGCGCGTCCACGATTGTTCGAACAAATCGTGGCGCGTGTCGCGGTCGGTGAGCGAAGCCAGCGCCGGCTGCTGCGTGGTGTTCTGCAGCGGAATCACCCATTTGCCGTCGAGCTTGCGGTCCTTGGCGGCCTGCGCGGCGGCATCGGTGTCCTCATTCGACATGCCGGCCAGCTTGGACTTGTCGTCCACCACCAGCGCGCCGGCCTTGGCCGCGGCCAGCAGCTTGTTCTGGAACTGCGCCGAGAGCGTGGCTTCCTGCGCGTTGTACTGCTTCAGCTTGGCTTTGTCGGCGTCCGACAGCTTGGCGCCGTTGAGCACGAATTCCTTGTAATCCCATTCCAGCAGCCGTTGCGATTCCGGATCGAGCTTCAGCGAATCGCGCTTGTCGTACAGCGTCTGGATGCGCGCGAACAGTTTCGGATTGAGATAGATCGCATCCTGGTGCGCGGACAGTTTCGGCGCTTCGGTTTCCTGCACTTTCTGCAAGGTGTCGTCGGTGTTGGCGCCGGCCACCGCGCTGAAGGTGTTCATTACGCGCGTGAGCATCTGCCCGCTCTTCTCCATCGCCACGATGGTGTTGTCGAAGGTCGGCGGCTCGGAATTGTTCGCGATCTTCTCGATCTCCGCCTGCTGCTGGCGCATGCCTTCCTCGATCGCCGGCTGGTAATCGGAGTCCTTGATCTTGTCGAATGGCGGCGCCTGCATCGGCAGCGTGCTGGCGTTGTAGAACGGATTGCTCTTGATGTCGGCGGGGGCGGCGGTGGTGGCGACGGTTGCCGCCTTGGCGGGCGCGGCTGCGGAAGCCGCAGGAGCAGGCGTGGTTTGGGAGCCGGCGGGTTGCGAACAGGCGCTCAAGCCAACTGAACCCGAGAGCAGCACGCAGCAGGCGAACGCGAGCGGGCGGATGCGGAAAGGAGACATGATGATTCCTCGTAACGGGAAGATTTCGGGAGTTTCAGGCAGCACGCACGTCGCGCAATTTCCAGTGCGGGCCGATCAGCAGATTCAGGCGATGCCGCAGCACTGCGTGCGGCAGTGAGGTGACGACTTCGACTTCGGCGTGCAGATCGTCCTGGTGCGCGCTGACGGATGCATTCGGATCGACCGGTGCCAGCGACTCGTCCACTTCATCCGGATCCGGCTGGCGCGCACGCCAGCGCTGGAACAGCACATTGGTTTGCAGCGCCGTTTGCAGCGCGTCTGCGAACGACTGCGGACTGGACCCGTGGAACGCAAGATCGGGATCGGAACCGCGAGCTTGGCCGAGATTGTCGATCGTCAAGTAGTAACGCTGTGCGCTCATTTATGCTCCATGCGAAGAACCGAATGACCGTGCGGGGCCGCGCAAACGACAAGATGATGCCGCGAATGCGCAGCATGTGCCATCCCGTGCCGCAAGTCATGGTCGCTCGAGTATGGAGAGCACCGCTGCGCGCAACGCATTGGAACGCGCGGCGGCGAACGGCTCCGCACCGTGCTGCAGCACGCCCAGACAGGGCGCCGGCAGCAGGCGGCGCAGGGTTTCCAGGTTCTCGTGAGGCCGCTCCATCGCCGGATCGAGGCAAGAGCCGGTCCAGCCGAGCAGCTCGCAGCCGTCGTCCAGGATCGCGCGCGCCGACAGGCGCGCGTGATTGATGCAACCCAGCCGCAGTCCGACCACCAGGATCACCGGCAGATTCAGGCGGCGCGGGATGTCGGCGGACTCCAGCGAATCCGACAGCGGCACCATCCAGCCGCCCACGCCTTCCATCACCACGCAATCCGCACGCGCTGCAAGGTGTGCGTAGGCCGATTCGATCCGCGAGAGATCGATATCGACACGCGCTTCGATCGCCGCGAGATGCGGTGCGATCGCCGGTTCGAACGCATACGGATTGCAAAGAGAGTAATCGTCGGGCCTTGGATCGCTGGCCGCGATCAACGCCAGCGCGTCTTCGTTGCGCAGGCCTTCGCTCGTACGTGCGCAGCCGCTGGCGACCGGCTTCATGCCGGTTGCGCGCACTCCCTCCGCCCGCAGCGCGTGCAGCAGCGCGCAGGAAACGAAGGTCTTGCCGATGCCGGTATCGGTACCGGCGATGAACACGCCTCGCGCACTCATGCGAATGCCTAGCCGCCGCGGATCGCGAAGTATGCCGCGAGGGCGGCTAGAATGCGCGATTCACGGAGCGTGCGCCATGTTCACCGCCGCGGCGATCAACGCCGACAGCAAATCCGAACTCTATGCCGAACTGGCACAGCAGGCGCGCGGATTGTTGCACGGCGAAACCGATCTGATCGCCAATGCGGCGAACTTTGCGTCGCTCGTGTATCACGCGCTGCCCGACATCAACTGGTGCGGGTTCTATTTGTTCGACGGCAAGGAGCTGGTGGTCGGGCCATTCCAGGGCAAACCGGCGTGCGTGCGCATCGCGATCGGGCGCGGCGTATGCGGCGCGGCGGCGCAATCGCGCACCACGCAACTGGTGCAAGACGTCAACGCGTTCGTCGACCACATCGCCTGCGATGCGGTTTCGCAATCGGAAATCGTGGTGCCGCTGGTCCGGCGCGACGGTTCGCTGCTGGGCGTGTGGGACGTCGATTCGCCACGGCTGGCGCGCTTCGACGAGGAAGACCGCGCGGGAATGGAAGCGCTGTGCAAAGTGTTCGTGGAATCGATCGGTTAACGCACTACGGCGTAATCGCGGGCGTTCGCATCCCACGCCGGTGCGTTGCGGATCGCCGGCAACACTTCTTCCGGTTCGGCGGCCATCGACCACATCGCCGCGTGTTCGGGATTCATGAAGCGCTCTTCGATCATGTGCGCGAGAAAGCTTTGCAGCGCGTCGAAGTAACCGCGCGTGTTCAGCAGCACGATCGGCTTGAAATACAGGCCGAGCCGCTTCAGCGTGATCGCCTCGAACAGTTCCTCCAGCGTGCCGCAGCCGCCGGGCAACGCGACCACCGCGTCGGAATCCGCCAGCAGCCGATGCTTGCGCTCGCGCATGTCTTCGACGAGTTCGAGTTGGGTCAAACCCGAATGGCCCCACTCGAGATCGGCCATGAATTTCGGCAGCACGCCGATCACTTCGCCGCTTTTCGACAACGCGCCATCGGCGACCGCGCCCATCGATCCCGCCGAACCGCCGCCGTACACGACCGTGCACTGTGCGTCGGCCAGCAATTCGCCCAGGCGGAACGCGGCCTCACGATAAACCGGATCGGTTTGACCGCTGGAAGCGGCGTAGACGCAGATGCGCATGTGGAGAGCCGGAAGTGGGCGGAGGCGCGAAGAGCGTAGCGCCGGAGCAACCGATTCGTCATTCCGGCGCAAGCCGGAATCCATTCTGCTTTCAAGAAAGAGCAAGATCAAAATGGATTACAAAGTCCGTCCACGGACTTTGCCCTTCGGGCCAACCTTCGATTGTTCAAATTCGTTCCAGACGAATTTGTCCGGGTTCCGTTCGCAATAAAGCCGCGAACGGCCCCGGAATGACAACGAGGCTGTTACATTTTTCCGGTCCCCGGTCTCCGCTTTTTGTCCCCGGTCCCCGGTCCCGGCTTTTGTCACCGCTTCATCGAATTGAAGAACTCGTCGTTGGTCTTGGTGTTCTTCATCTTGTCGAGCATGAACTCGATCGCGGCCAGCTCGTCCATCGGGTGCAGCAGTTTGCGCAGGATCCAGATCTTGGCGAGCAGGTCGGGCGCGATCAGCAATTCCTCGCGGCGGGTGCCGGAGCGGTTGATGTTGATGGCCGGATACACGCGCTTCTCGCTGATGCGGCGATCCAGGTGCACTTCGGAGTTGCCGGTGCCCTTGAATTCCTCGTAGATCACCTCGTCCATCTTGCTGCCGGTGTCGATCAGCGCGGTGGCGAGGATCGTCAGCGAGCCGCCTTCCTCGACGTTGCGCGCGGCGCCGAAGAAACGCTTCGGGCGCTGCAGCGCATTCGCGTCCACGCCGCCGGTCAGCACCTTGCCGGAAGACGGCACCACGGTGTTGTAGGCGCGCGCCAGACGCGTGATGGAATCCAGCAGGATCACCACGTCGCGCTTGTGTTCGACCAGACGCTTGGCGCGCTCGATCACCATCTCGGCGACCTGCACGTGGCGCACCGCGGGTTCGTCGAAGGTGGAAGACACGACTTCCGCCTTGACACTGCGTTGCATCTCGGTGACTTCTTCCGGGCGCTCGTCGATCAGCAGGATGATCAGGTGCACATCCGGATGGTTGTGCACGATCGCCTGCGCGACGTTCTGCAGCATCATGGTCTTGCCGGCTTTCGGCTGCGACACGATCAGCCCGCGCTGGCCTTTGCCGACCGGCGCGATCAGATCGAGGATGCGGCCGGTGATGTCTTCGGAAGAACCGTTGCCGCGTTCCAGATGGAACGCCTTGCGCGGGAACAGCGGTGTGAGGTTCTCGAACAGCAGCTTGTTCTTCGACGCTTCCGGCGGATCGTTGTTGATGGTCTCGACCCGCAGCAGCGCGAAGTAGCGTTCGCCGTCCTTCGGATGGCGCACGGCGCCGGTGAGGTAATCGCCGGTGCGCAGGTTGAAGCGGCGGATCTGCGAAGGCGAAACGTAGATGTCGTCCGGACCGGCGAGATACGACTCGTCGGCGGAACGCAAGAAACCGAAGCCGTCCTGCAGGATTTCCAGCACGCCTTCGGCCCAGATGCCGCCGCCGCTGCGCGCGTGCGCTTTCAGGATCGCGAAGATCACGTCCTGCTTGCGCGCGCGGGCGACGCCTTCCTGGATGCCGAGTTCCTCGGCCAGCGCCAGGAGTTGCGGCGCGTTCTTGCGCTTGAGTTCGGTGAGGTTGATCAGGCGATTGGGATCGCCGGCTTCGCCTTCGTCGCCGTTGTCCTGCGGCAGACCGCCGCCGCGGGCGTCATTGCGCGGACCGCGGTCGTGGCGGCCGCGCCGGCGGCGGCCGCGGTCGGGACGTCCGCCGCCATTTTCGCGGGCTTGCGGCGCGTCATTGCGGTCGGAAGTTTCTACAGGGGTTTGGTTGGCGGACGCGCGCGCGTCATCGCCGGGGGGAGTGTTTTGGGTATCGGACACGGTTTTCGCCTCGGGGGCGCCGTTGAAAAACAAGAAGGGATGTGGGAAAGGATCGCGGGGCCCTCTCGGCCCGCGGGGCTGCTGAAAGTTCCAGAGTCCCTGTCGCGATAAGCCGGCGCGTTACGCAGCCGGCACGATCAATCTAGCATTGGAAATGGGGGACCACAAGCGAAATCTCAAGCCGCGCTTGTGATGGAAAGCCCGGTCCAAGTTCGTCCCTTACGGGAATTCACCGCGCCTGCGGGTTCACGCGTTCGCGACCCGCCCGGCTTGCCCGATGGTCTTGTCGATGAGCTGGGTCAACTGGCCCTTGCTGACCGCGCCGATCTGGGTGGCTTCGACCTTGCCGCCCTTGAAGATCATCAGCGTCGGAATGCCGCGGATGCCGTAGGCACGCGGTGTTCTCTGGTTCTCGTCGGTATTGATCTTGGCGATTTTCAACTTGCCTTGATAAGAGACAGCGATGTCATCCAGCATTGGCGCGATGGCCTTGCACGGCCCGCACCACTCGGCCCAAAAATCCACCAGCACCGGTGTGTCGGATTTCAGCACCTGCGTGTCGAAATCGTCGTCGCTGACGTGGGTGACGTGTTCGTTCATCGTTGCGATCCTGCTGCGGCCGTTCGCGTAGATTACAACTATGAGGGTGCGGCGGAGGATTGCAAGAGCCGGCGGCGGAACCGGGATTGGGCTACACTTCCTCGATTCACCTGCGAGCGCAGGTCTTGCAGGGAGCTTCCTGCATCCCTATTTGTCCATGCGATCGTCGTGATCGCAAAGTCACACTTCAGATCGCGATCTTTCGATCGCGAACGCAAAGGGCTCCGTGGCCGAACACGTCCTCACCGATACCTTCTTCGAGCAGTTCGACCTGCATCCTTTGCTGGCGCAAGGCTTGGCGGACTGCGGTTTCACGCGCTGCACGCCGATCCAGGCGCTGACCTTGCCGGTGGCGCTGGAAGGCCGCGACGTGGCGGGCCAGGCGCAGACCGGCACCGGCAAGACCTGCGCGTTCCTGGTCGCGGTGTTCAATCGTTTGTTGACGCAACCGGCGACGCCTGCGCGCCGCGACAACGACCCGCGCGCGTTGATCATCGCGCCGACGCGCGAGCTGGCGATGCAGATCGACAAGGACGCGCGCGCGATCGGGCGGCACACGGGATTGCGCACGGCGCTGATCTACGGCGGCGTGGACTACGACAAGCAGCGCGCGCAGTTGCACGCCGGCTGCGATGTGATCATCGCCACGCCCGGCCGGCTGCTGGATTATTTCAAGCAGCACGTTTTCAGTTTCCGCGCGGTCGAGACGTTCGTGATCGACGAGGCCGACCGCATGTTCGACCTCGGTTTCATCAAGGACGTGCGCTACATCATGCGCAAGCTGCCGCCGCGCGAAGAACGCCAAGGCATGCTGTTCTCGGCCACGCTCAGTTACCGCGTGCTGGAGCTGGCCTACGAGCACATGAACCAGCCGCAGAAGCTGACGGTGGAAACCGAAAGCGTTACCGCCGACCGCGTGCGCCAGCAGGTGTTCTTCCCTTCGAAGGAAGAAAAGATCCCGCTGCTGCTGAATCTGCTGGAGCGGACCGATCCGACACGCAGCATCGTGTTCGTCAACACCAAGGCCGCGGCCGAGCGCGTGACGCAGCGGCTGTCGCGGCACGGCTACGTGGTGGGTGCGCTGTCGGGCGACGTGCCGCAGAAAAAGCGGCAGAAGCTGCTGGAGCGTTTTCAGAAAGGCGAAGTGCAGTTGCTGGTCGCCACCGACGTGGCCGCGCGCGGCTTGCACATTCCCGACGTCTCGCACGTGTTCAATTACGACCTGCCGCAGGACGGCGAGGATTACGTGCACCGCATCGGCCGAACCGCGCGGCTGGGCGCCGAAGGCGACGCGATCAGTTTCGCATGCGATCTGTATGCGATGTCGCTGCCGGACATCGAGCAGTACATCGGCATGAAAATTCCGGTGCGCGGCATCGATGCGGAATTGCTGAGCATGCCCAAACCGCGCGGCAAGGCGTTGCAGGCCGCGCATGAAGGCGAGGACAGCGAGGAAGACGCTGTGGTGTCGCCCCACGTTTCGGAACCGGCGCCGAATCTGTCGCGGCGCAAACGCCGTCGCCGCAAGCCGCAGTCGCGTTCCGCGTCGTCGCCCCGATCTTGACGCTTGAGGCTTGCACGCGCTGATCGTTATTCTGCGCGTGGATTTCTGCATCGGCTGCGCGCGTGATCCACTTCGACTCCGTCAGCAAGTGCTATGACAACGGCTTCGATGCGTTGAGCGGACTGTCGTTCAAGATAGCCGCAGGCGAGATGGCCTTCGTTACCGGTCATTCGGGCGCCGGCAAGAGCACGCTGCTTAAACTGATCGCGCTGATCGAGCGGCCGAGCCACGGCACGATCCGCATCGGCGGCGACGACCTGCGCAAGGTGCGCGGCCGCCGTGTGGCCCGGCTGCGGCGCGGCATCGGCATGGTGTTTCAGGATCACCGGCTGCTGATGGACCGCAGCGTCGCGGCCAATGTGGAGCTGCCGCTGGTGATCGCGGGTGTTCCATCGGACGAACGCGCTCGCCGCGTGCGCGCGGCACTGGACAAGGTCGGCCTGCTGGCCTACGAGAAACAGCCGCCGATCCATCTTTCCACCGGCGAACAACAGCGCGTGGGCATCGCGCGCGCGATCGTGGCGAAACCCTCGCTGATCATCGCGGACGAACCGACCGGCAATCTCGATCCGCAGTTGTCGTTCGACATCATGCAGTTGTTCGCGCAGTTCCAGCAGGTCGGCGCCACCGTGCTGATCGCCAGTCACGATCTGGCGCTGCTGAAGCGCCTGAAGAAACGCACGCTGGTCCTGGATCACGGCAAGTTGGTCGCTGATGTGCCGGCCGAGGAGATCGCGTGAGCGCGGCGCAGGAGAAATTGTCCGCGCCGCCGCGCGTGCGCCGCCGTCCGCGCCTGCGTATCTGGCGCGAACAGCACGCCTGGTGCTGCAAGGCCAGCCTGCGTGCCTTGGCGCAACGTCCCTTCGGCACGGCACTCACGGTGGTGGTGCTGGGCTTCGCGCTGGCGTTGCCGCTGTCGTTCTATCTGCTGCTTTCCAACATGCAACGGCTGGCCGGCGCGGTGGGCGAATCGCAGTCCATCAGCATCTTTCTAAAACCTTCGGTGGACGCGCGCGACGCCGATGCCCTGGCCGCGCAATTGCGTGCGCGTGCGGACATCGCGCAAGTGACGGTGAAGTCGCCTGCGCAAGGTTTGTCGGAACTCGCGGCCGTGCAGGGTTTCGGCGATGCGCTGCACGCGCTGCCGGACAATCCCTTGCCCTACGCGTTGATGGTGCAGCCGCAGAATGGACTGACGCGAACGCAGATCGATGCGCTGGTCGCGAATCTTCGCGCGATGACGCAGGTTGATCTGGTGCAGGACAACGGCGCCTGGCGTGTGCGGCTGGATGCGCTGACCGCGCTCGGCCGTCGCATCACCGTGCTGCTGGCCGCACTGCTCGCGATCGCCGCACTCGGGGTGGTCGGCAATACCGTTCGGCTGGATATCCGGGCGCGCGCCGATGAAATTGCCGTGCAGCGGCTGGTCGGCGCGAGCGCTTCCTTCGTACGCAGGCCGTATCTCTACGAAGGCATCTGGTACGGCTTGGCCGCAGGCGTGATCGCGGTGGCGCTGCTGCTCGCGCTGGAAGCCGGCGTGGCCGCGCCGGTGCGCGCGCTGGCCGCGAGTTATGCGCAACAGATCGCATTCGGCGGGCTGTCCGCCGCGGTGCTGGTACTGGTACCGTTGGCGGCCGCACTATTGGGATGGGTGGGTGCTTTTCTTGCTAGTACCCGTTATCTCTTCCGGGCACCACTTTCCTGATTCCGATGACCAATATCACCCGCCACATTTCCAGCGACAACCCGCGCGTGATGGTGGTGGATGGCTCGAAAGTCGCGCGCAAGCTGATCACGCAATTGCTGGAGAAGGAATTGCCGGGCGTGACCGTGATCGCCTGCGAAACCGGTGCGGATGCGCAACGGGAATTGCAGGCAGGCGTGGTCGATCTGGTCACCACCGCGCTGCGCCTGCCCGATATGGATGGCCTCGAACTGGCGCACTACGTCCGCGAGCACGCGCCGCAAGCCTATATTCCGATCGTGGCCGTTTCGGGCGACGTACAGGAACGGCTGGTCAAGCGCGAGATCGGCGGCGATATCACCGATTACTTCGACAAGGCACAAGGGATCGGCGCATTGGCTGAATTCATCCGCGGCTACGTGCGGCCGGAGCCATTGGGCTCGGGCAATGTGCTGTACGTCGAAGACAGCCGGGTCGTCGCGCTGGCCACGCGCCGCATGCTGGAAAAATACGGATTGACCGTCACCCACATGATCAGCGCGGAAGACGCGGTCGCTTTGTTGGACGGCGCGCGCGAGCGCGGCGAGATCGGCGCGGATCTGGTGCTGACCGACGTCAATCTGAAAGGCGAACTCTCCGGCGGCGATCTGCTGGCGCGCATCCGCGAGCATTACGTTTACAGCAAAGGCGCATTACCGGTGCTGGTAATGACCGGCGACGACAATCCGCAAAATCAGGCGGCGCTGCTCCGAGCCGGCGCCAACGATCTGGTGCAGAAGCCGATCGAGGAACGCCTGCTGGTGACGAAGCTGCTGTTCCAGTTGCGCGTCGCGCAGAGGTTGCGTCAGCAGAACCCGACGCAGGTATGACCCATCCGACGGAAACGGACTTGTATGGCGGTCAATCCGGATCGGTAACGGCCGGGGCGAAAAACGACGCAGGCGCGGAAGAGCGCTTGAAGCTGGAGCAGTCCTGGAAAGCGCGCGTGGGCGATCATTTCGATCTTCCGGAGATGAAGGCGCTGCGCGAGTTCCTGCTGGAGCGGAAACGTGCCGGTGCGCGCGTCTATCCGCCCGGGCCGCGCATCTTCACCGCGCTGAACACCACGCCGTTCGATCAGGTCAAAGTAGTGATCCTAGGGCAAGACCCGTACCACGGACCGGGGCAAGCGCACGGCTTGTGTTTTTCGGTGCAGCCAGGCGTGCCGGTGCCGCCATCGCTGGTCAATATCTTTGCCGAGATCGAACGAGATCTCGGTATTCCGCCGCCCGATCACGGTTGTCTGCTCCCCTGGGCGCAGCGGGGCGTGCTGCTGCTGAACGCCGTACTCACGGTGGAAGCCGGGCAGCCGAATTCGCATCAGGGCAAAGGCTGGGAAGGTTTTACCGATCGGGTAATCGACGAATTGAACCGCGGGCGCGAAAGACTGGTCTTTTTGCTGTGGGGCTCATACGCGCAAGCCAAAGGCCGGCTGATCGACCGCAACCGGCATCTGGTGTTGAAAGCGCCGCATCCGTCGCCGCTGTCGGCGCATCGCGGATTCCTGGGCTGCGGCCACTTTTCCGCTGCGAACCGCTATCTGGAAGGCGAGGGTCAGCCGCTGATCGATTGGTCGCTGCCGCCCAGGGCTGCTTTGCCCCCAGTCTGACGAGCTTGCCTTTCCTGTACGAGTCGGTATAATTATTCCCGTCGATGGGCCGGGTGTTGAACCCACGGACCCTTCCGGCGCACCAAGGGGAAAGCGCCGACACAATCTGTTCCGGAGGCCAAATGTCAGAAGCTTTGGTGACCAGCAATCTGCCGATCCCCAGCGTGGTCGGCAGCCTCGACGCCTACATCGGCGCGGTGCACCGCATCCCGGTGCTGACCGCGGAAGAGGAACACGAACTGGCGGTGCGCTACCGCGACGAGGAAGATCTCGAGGCGGCGCGCAAGCTGGTGATGTCGCACCTGCGTTTCGTGGTGCACGTGGCCCG
>DAIOUL010000078.1:0-11662 GCA_036759545.1 Rhodanobacteraceae bacterium | reverse complement strand
ACAAGGTCTTAGGCGCCGCGCTCGTTCGGCGCCGGAGGAGTGCGGCCCGGATGGGCGAAGTCGAGACGGATCGCGTGCTCGTCGAGCGCGTGCGCAAGGGCGATGCCAAGGCGTTCGACCTGCTGGTGCGCAAGTACCGGCACAAGATCGTCGGGCTGATCTCGCGCTACGTGCACGACTGGAGCGAGTGCGAGGACGTGGCCCAGGAAGCCTTCGTGCGTGCCTGGCGGGCGCTGCCGGCTTTCCGCGGCGAAAGCGCGTTCTACACCTGGCTTTACAAAATCGCTGTGAACACCGCCAAGAACCATCTGGTCGCGCAGGGCCGCCGGCCGCCCGCGGGGGACCTCGATGCCGAGACCGCCGTGCAGGTGGACGCCGGCGTACGGTTGCGCGACGAAGCCACACCGGAACGTGAACTGGCGCGCCGGGAAATTGAACGAACCGTGTTCGACACTGTCGAAGCCTTGCCGGAAGAACTTCGCGTGGCGATCACGCTCCGCGAGGTGGACGGCCTGTCCTACGAGGAAATCGCCGAAAGGATGGGTTGCCCGATCGGTACGGTGCGCTCGCGAATCTTCCGCGCGCGCGAAGCGATCGACATCAAGTTGCGCCCGCTGCTCCCTTCGAGCGAAGATCGAGGATGACCATGGAAGAACGCAACCACCGCGAAGACCTCTCCGCCCTGATGGACGGCGAACTGGGCACGGAGCCCGCGCGCTTTCTGCTTCACCGGATGCAGGGCGATTCGGAACTGGCGCGCGCCTGGTCGCGTTGGCACCTGATCCGCGCCTGCCTCGCCGAGCGGGCGCAATCCTCCACGCATTCCGACCCGATCCGCATTGCTGCCGCAAGCGACGACGACGCATTCATTGGACGGGTCATGGCGCAGGTGCAGACGACCGCGCAATCGCGCCGGCGCTGGGCGCGTTATGTCGGCGGCGGTGCGATCGCCGCCAGCGTCGCGGCCGCCGCGCTGATGCTCTCCGTACCTCAATCCACTTCCACCGATGGCGTGGCCGCCGGCAGTGCAGAACGACATTTCGCGCGCGCGCCGGCTGCGACGCTGTCTGCTGCGCCGCTGGCGTCGCGCATCGCCGCTACCCCGGTCGACCGCACCTCGCCGCTGCCATGGCTGGACCGCCAATCGACATTTCTTGCCGCGCATCCGGCAGCCGGATCTACCATGTTGTCCGGCAATTACCTGCAGCAGGCCGCTTATGCTCCGGATGGCGGCGCGCGGATGCTGATGCGCGAGCCGCAGCAGCAAACCAGCGGTGCGCCTTACATGATCCTGCTGGTGCCCGATCAGAATGCGCGGCGCGCTCAGCCGCAGGTACCGCAGCAGCATTGATCGCTGTGTCGGGAATCGCATGCACGATGCGCCGACGGCGCGCATCGCATGCTGTGCGAGATCGCGGGAAAGGTTTCAAATCGAAGGAGTCCCATCATGCTTCCACGTGCGAGGCAGGCGTTTGCCGTTTTCGTTTTTCTTTTCATCTCCTCGGTCGCGTTGACCGCCGGTGCCGCCGATCTGCCGGATTTCACCGGCATCGTGCAGAAGTACGGCCCCGCCGTGGTCAACGTGCAGGCGCATTACAACAGCGCCAACGAGTTGGCCGACAACGGCGGCACGCCGGATGACCAGCAGATCCCCGACATCTTCAAGCGCTTCTTCGGCATGCCGATCCAGCCGCCCGATCAGGGGCCCGATCAAGGTGCCGAATCGATCGGCTCGGGCTTCATCATTTCCGCCGACGGCTACATCCTCACCAACAATCACGTGGTCGATCACGCCGACACCGTCACGGTGCGCCTTTCGGATCGCCGCGAGCTGACCGCGAAAGTGGTCGGCACCGATCCTCAGTACGACATCGCGCTGCTGAAGGTCAACGCCAGCAATCTTCCGGTCGTGACGATCGGCGATTCGCATACGCTGAAACCCGGCCAGTGGGTGGTGGCGATCGGCTCGCCATTCGGCTTCGACCATTCGGTGACGCAGGGCATTGTCAGCGCGGTGGGGCGCAGCTTCGGGCAGCAGGACCAGCAGTACGTGCCCTTCATCCAGACCGACGTACCGATCAATCGCGGCAATTCGGGCGGCCCGTTGTTCAACCTGCAAGGCCAGGTCGTCGGCGTCAATTCGCAGATCTTCTCCAACACCGGCGGTTACCAGGGCATCGCCTTCTCGATCCCGATCGACATCGCGATGAACGCGGTGCAGCAGCTCAAGACCAAGGGTTATGTCTCGCGCGGCATGCTGGGCGTGGGCGTGCAGGACATCACCGCCAACATGGCCAAAGCCAAGGACCTGCACTTGTCGCAGGTGCGTGGTGCGCTGGTGGGCAGCGTGACGCCCGGCAGCGGCGCTGAGAAGGCCGGCATCCAGATCGGCGACGTGATCCTGTCCTACAACGGCCATCCGATCGATACCGCTTCCGACCTGCCGCCGCTGGTCGGCGAAACCCCGCCGGGTTCGACCGCCACCGTGCAGATTTCGCGCGACGGCAAGGTGCAGAACGTCAAGGTGAAAGTCGGCGAGTTGCCGCGCGACGAGAAGACACTGCAGGCGATGCGCTCGGGCGCGGCGCCCGGCAACAGCGGCAGCTCGGCGTTAGGGCTTTCGGTGCAGGCGATCACGCCGGCGATCCGCCAGCAACTGGACCTGAAGGACAAGGGTGGCGTCGTGATCAGCGACGTGCGCGGCGCGGCAGCGCAGGCTGGGCTGCAACAAGGAGACGTGATTCTGCGCGTGGGCAACAAGCCGGTCGACAGCCCCGCCTCATTCAAGTCCGCCGCGGCGGACGTCAAACCCGGCGACACCGTGCTGCTGCTGGTTTCGCGCGATGGCGCCAGCCGGTTCGTGGCGGTTACGGTTCCGAAGAAATAAGCGGACCCTTATTCGAGCCGACGCCGCTTTGCGGCGCGGCTCAATTCGGGTCGTCGCAGATCGCAGGCTTCCGCGAATGCAGGAGCCTACGTGCAGGCGACTCACATGCGATAATCGCGCGTTTGCGCCGTCCCTTGGCGTGCCGCTCACGCGCACCATGCAGCACATCCGCAACTTCTCCATCATCGCCCACGTGGACCACGGCAAGTCCACGCTGGCCGACCGCATCATCCAGATCTGCGGCGGGCTCTCAGAGCGCGAGATGGAAGCGCAGGTGCTGGACAACAATCCGATCGAGCGCGAGCGCGGCATCACCATCAAGGCCCAATCCGTGTCACTGCCTTACACGGCGCGCGACGGCAAAACCTATCAACTGAACTTCATCGACACGCCCGGGCACGTGGATTTCTCCTACGAAGTTTCGCGTTCGCTGGCGGCGTGCGAGGGCGCGCTGCTCGTTGTCGATGCCGCGCAAGGCGTGGAAGCGCAGTCGGTCGCCAACTGCTACACCGCGGTGGAGATGGGCCTGGAAGTGGTGCCGGTGTTGAATAAGATCGATCTGCCCACGGCCGACATCCCGAAGGTGAAAGAGGAGATCGAGGCGGTGATCGGTATCCACGCCGACGACGCGCTCGCGATCAGCGCCAAGACCGGCGAGAACGTCATCGAGGTGCTGGAAGCGATCGTCGCGCGCATCCCGCCGCCGCGCCCACGTGATACCGACAAGCTGCAAGCGCTGATCATTGATTCCTGGTTCGACAATTACCTCGGCGTGGTGTCTCTCGTTCGCGTGATGCAGGGCGAGATCAAGCCGCGTGACAAGCTGCTGGTGATGTCAACGGGCCGCGCGCACGAGGTTTTGGAAGTAGGCGTCTTTACGCCCAAACGTAAGAAACTGGACAAGCTCGGCGCCGGTGAAGTCGGCTTCGTCTGCGCCTCGATCAAGGATGTCCACGGCGCGCCGGTGGGCGACACGATCACGCTCGCCAGCGATCCGGCACCGAAACCATTGCCCGGTTTCCAGCAGATGCAGCCGCGCGTGTTCGCCGGCCTGTTTCCGGTCAACGCCGATGATTTCCCCGCGCTGCGTGAAGCGCTGGACAAATTGCGCTTGAACGACGCCGCGCTGTTCTTCGAACCGGAGTCCTCGGAAGCGATGGGCTTCGGTTTCCGTTGCGGATTCCTGGGAATGCTGCACATGGAAATCGTGCAGGAGCGGCTGGAACGCGAATACGATCTCGACCTCGTCACCACCGCGCCGACCGTGGTGTACGAAGTGCTGCGAAGCGACGGTTCGATCCTGCTGCTGGACAACCCGGCCAAATTGCCATCTTCGCCGCAGGTCGCCGAAATCCGCGAACCGATCATCGTCGCCGACATCCTCACGCCGCCGGACTACGTCGGCAACGTGATCACCCTGTGCGAGGAAAAGCGCGGCGTGCAACGCTCAATTCATTACATGGCCAGCCAGGTGCGGATCAGCTACGAGATGCCGCTGGCCGAAGTGGTGCTGGATTTCTTCGACAGGCTGAAATCCGTTTCGCGCGGCTACGCCTCGATGGATTACCACTTCCAGCGCTTCGAGGCCGGGCCGTTCGTGCGCCTGGACACGCTGATCAACGGCGACCGGGTGGACGCGCTTTCGCTGATCGTGCACCGTACGCAGGCGGAACGGCGCGGCCGGGAACTGGTCGAACGCATGCGCGAGCTGATCCCGCGGCAGATGTTCGACGTGGCGATCCAGGCCGCGGTCGGCGCGCAGATCATCGCGCGCTCGACGGTGAAGGCGCTGCGCAAGAACGTGCTGGCCAAGTGCTACGGCGGCGACGTGACGCGCAAGCGCAAGCTGCTGGAGAAGCAGAAGGAAGGCAAGAAGCGCATGAAGCAGGTCGGCCGCGTGGAGATCCCGCAGGAGGCGTTCCTTGCGGTGTTGCGGACGGACAAGTGACGACAGGAAGTCGTCATCCCGGTCAGCACAGGCGAATCGTTGCGCTGAGCCGGGATCCAGTGCTTTAAAAATCGGGAAAGAAACTGGATTCCGGCTTTCGCCGGAATGACGAAGGCAAGGAACACGAATGAACAAAGATAGTTGGGGAATGATCCTGCTGGTCGCGATCGTCGGCGTGTGCCTGTACATCTGGTACGTCACCTCCGATTTCGCGCTGGCGCTGGTGTTGATGACCGCGGCCTTCGGCGTGATCTGGGCGCTGGACCGGCTGCTGTTCCAGCACCGCCGCATCGAACGCGCGAGCGCTGAAGGACAAAAGCCGCACGAGCCGCTGCTGGTGGATTACGCGCGCTCGTTCTTTCCGGTGATCCTCGCCGTGCTGCTTTTCCGCACCTTCCTGATCGAGCCGTTCCGCATTCCTTCCGGTTCGATGATGCCGACGCTGCTGGTGGGCGACTTCGTGCTGGTCAACAAATTCGCCTACGGTCTGCGCCTGCCGGTGACCGACACCAAGATCGTCGACATCGGCGAGCCGCAGCGCGGCGACATCGCGGTGTTCAAATATCCGCCCAACCCGAAAGAGGATTACATCAAGCGCATCGTCGGCCTGCCCGGCGACACCATCAGCGTGCACAACGAGCAGTTGTTCGTGAACGGCAAGCCGATGCCGCAGAGTTATTTGGGGCCGATCACCGACACCGACGCCGAAAGTATGCGCACGGCGCAAGCCGGCGGCGTCGAGCGCACCGAACACCTCGGCAACGTCACCCACCGGATCATCGTGCTGCCGCCGATCATGCGGGCGCCGGAAACCGACGGCACCTGGATCGTGCCTCAAGGCTGCTACTGGGCGATGGGCGACAACCGCGACAACAGTTCCGACAGCCGCTTCTGGGGGCCGGTGCCGGAGAAGAACCTGCGCGGCAAGGCCTTCCTGATCTGGTTCAGCCTGGCCGATTTGAAGCGGATTGGTACCGTTTTGCACTGACAAAGCAGCGAAGCACTCCGCATTCCAGTGCCGAACGGTGCTGCTAGACTCCGCGCCGTCGGTTTAAGTTGCAGGGGAATGCAGATGAAAAGGCAGCAAGGTATCACCCTGATCGGGTTCGTGTTCGTCCTGATCATCGTCGGGTTCTTCATTTACATGGCGATGAAGCTGGTGCCGGCCTACGCCGAATACATGGGCGTGGTGAAAGCGATGAAGACGCTGGCATCGGAACCCGATCTCGCCACCAAAACGCCCGACGAGATCATGCGCGACCTGGCCTTCAAGGGCAGCTTCCAGTACGTGGACGATAAGACCTTCTCGCCGCAGAACGTCCATATCAAGAACGGCCCCGGCGGCGGCACGTTGCAGGTGAAGTACGACAAGGACATCCCCTTCCTCTACAACATCGATTTCCTGCTGCACTTCGACAAGACGGTGCCGCTGGGGAACAATACCGGGGCGTGAAAGCCGGCCATTCCTTCCGCGATCCCGAACTGCTGCGGCTGGCGCTGACCCACCGCAGCGCCGGCCGGCCGAACAACGAGCGGCTGGAATTCCTGGGCGACGCGCTGGTCAACCTCGCCGTCGCCGAACTCTTGTATGAAACCCGCCCCAAGGCCGACGAAGGTGAGTTGACGCGGCTGCGCGCGCAACTGGTCAGCGGTCCCGCGCTGGCCGAACGCGCGCGGATGCTGGAACTGGGCGACGATCTGCTGCTGGGTCCCGGTGAATTGAAGAGCGGCGGTTTCCGGCGCGATTCGATCCTGGCTGACGCGTTCGAAGCGCTGGTGGCGGCGGTGTATCTGGATGGCGGCTTCGACACCTGCCGCGAATGGCTGCGCGCGATCTTCCGCGAGCCGGTCGAATCCATCGAAAGCGCGGTCAAGGACGCCAAGACGCGCCTGCAGGAATGGTTGCAGGCGCAGGGCTATCCACTGCCGCAGTACGAATTGCTGGGCACGCGCGGCGAGGAGCACGCGCGCACTTTCGAAATCGCCTGCGTATTGAGCGAGCCCGAGCCCGCGCGTTTCGAAGGCAGCGGCAGCAGCCGCCGCGCCGCCGAGCAGATGGCGGCGGAGTCGGCGCTGGATGCTTTGGTTGGTTCGGGCGGCGCGTAAAATCGCGCGATGACAAACAGCAGTTTCCGCTGCGGCATCGCAGCCATCCTCGGCCGTCCCAATGTCGGCAAGTCCACGCTGTTGAACGCACTGGTGGGCGAGCGCGTCTCGATCGTGACGCCGCGGCCGCACACCACGCGCCACCGCATCCTCGGCGTGGTCACCCGCCCGGAAGGGCAGATTCTGTATCTGGACACGCCCGGCATGCATGCACAGGCGAAGCGCGCGATGAACCGCAGCTTGAATCGCGCCGTGCACACGGCCGTTGCGGAAGCGGACGTGGCGGTGCAGGTGATCGAAGCCGGCCGCTGGAACGACGAAGACGAAGCGGTGTTCTCCGCGATTGCGACGACATCGATCCCGCGGCTGCTGGCGCTGAACAAACTCGATCGATTGCGCGACAAGGCGCCGTTACTGCCGTTCGTCGAGCAGCTTTGTTCGCGGCACGCCTTCGACGAAGTGTTCTGGCTGAGCGCCCAAAAACGCGAAGGCATCGCGGAACTCGAGCGGGGAATCCTGCAGCGCCTGCCGCAGCGCGAGCCGGTATTCGAAGCCGATACGTTCACCGACCGCAGCGAACGTTTCCTGTGCGCGGAACTGATCCGCGAACAACTGATGCGCCAGCTCGGCGAGGAATTGCCCTACGCGACCACGGTGGAAATCGAATCGTTCAAGGATCGCGAGCAAAACCATCCTCCTCCCAACCTCCCCCTTGAAGGGGGAGGAGTGTCTCTCACAGAAATCGCTGCGGTGATCTGGGTGGAACGCGAAGGCCAGAAGAAAATCGTGATCGGCGCCGGCGGCGAGCGCCTGAAGAAGATCGGCAGCGCCGCGCGCCGCACTATCGAGGAACTGATCGGCCGCCGCGTTTTCCTGCGGCTGTGGGTAAAGGTGCGCGCAGGCTGGTCGGACGACGAAGCGGCGTTGAAGCGGTTCGGGTATGAGTAGAAATCGGGAACAGGGAACAGGGAACAGGGAGCTCGCTTTTCGGAACCGCCTGCGCGACCCGTTTTTGTTCCCCGTTCCCCGTTCCCCGTGCCCGCTGTTGTAAATGCGCATCTCCAACCAGCCCGCCTACATCCTGCACGCCCGTGCCTGGCGCGAAACCAGCTTGTTGCTGGAGGTGTTCAGCCGCGAACACGGCCGCATTGGTTTGCTGGCGCGCGGCGTGCGTGCGCAGCGTGCCCGTATCACGCGCGCGATGCTGGAACCGTTCCAGTTGCTGAGCCTGGACTGGGCGGGAACGGGCGAATTACCGAACCTGCGCGGGGCGGAAGTGGTCGGCATCGCGAACCGCTACGCCGGCGACATGTTGCTGTCGGGCTTGTACGTCAACGAACTGCTGGCGCGATTGACCGCGCGCCATGATCCGCACCCGGAGCTGTTCGACCGCTACGCGATGCTGCTGGATGAACTCGCGTCCACGCCATCGCTGGCGTGGACATTGCGGCGCTTCGAACGCGACCTGCTGGCGGAACTGGGTTACGGACTGCTGCTCGATCGCGAAGCCGAAACCGGCGCGCCGATTTCGCCGGAATCCGAATACGTGTACGTGTCCGAACACGGTCCGGTTCCGGCGGGGACGCAGCCCGGGAGCGCGCGCGTGCGCGGCGCCGCGTTGCTGGCCTTGCACGAGGACAAGCTTCCGCAATCAAACGATCTGGCGGCGTTGCGCCGCGTGTTGCGCGCGGTGATCGGCGCGCAAGTCGGAGAAAACGGTTTGCGTGCCTGGCGTGTGCTGGGTGGCGCGATGCGCGGTTGATCACTTGCCGAGTGCCGCGCGCGTTTCCGTGAGTTCGCGTTGAAATTCGCCGGCGCGATCCGCGATGCGCGCAGGATCGCCGCCTTGCACCGCGTCCGACAGTTCGGCCGCGGCGGTCTGCAGCGCAACCGCTCCGCAAAATCCGCAAGCGGCGCGCAGCCGGTGCAGGCGTTCGCTCATCGCAGTGCGATCCCGCAGCAGCGAATCGAAATCGCGCGCGAGCGCGTCCAGTTCCGTCGCGAACAGGCCGCGCAATGCCGACAAGATCTCCGCGCTGCCGCTGGCGGCCAGGCCCGCCGCATCGTCGAGCAGGGCGGGTTGACCCCCACCGTCGGTCAAACCGAGTTCCTGCAAGGCCGCGCGCAAGCGCGATTTGTTCGAAGGTTTCTGCAGCACCAGTTGGAATCCTGCGTTACGCAGCCGCTGGTGCAGTTGCGGATCGGGATCGGCGGTGGTTGCGATCGCCGGAACATCGCGATTGCGGCCCTGCGGATCCGCGCGCGTGATTTCCAGTACGCGGTCGCCGTCCAGTCCGGGCATGCGGTGATCGAGGATCAGCAGATCGAAATTTTCGACCAAGGCCGCGGTTTCGGCGGCGGCGCCGTCCGCCACCGCTTCCACCTCGCAGCCCAGTTCCTGCAGGGCCGATGTCAGGAACGCGAGGCTGACCGGATCATCCTCGGCCAACAGAATTCGGGGCGGCGCGCGATTCATCGGCTCTCCGTTAACCGGCATTCAATCCGGTTGGGGACAATCGCTCATCATGCTCCGCCCTGCAAGCCAGACCGCTTCGCTCGCGATCGCGGCGATCGCGCCGCTGTTGATGGCGTTGATGGTTTGCGCGCCGGCACACGCGGCGATCCGCATGCAGGCGGCGGTACTGGAACTGCCCGGCGCGCAATTGTCCGATGTGCAGGCCAGCGTCGCGCCCGGCGCCGATGGCCGTCCATTCCTGCAATTGCGCGCAGCACACGTCTCCGTGCCCGCGCTGGGCTGGAAGGACGTGGGTCTGGCATTGAGCGGCGTCCCCCAGCGCAGCGGAACCAGCGAATGGCGCATGGACGGCGCGCTGGCGCTGATGCGCGCACCCGGTGGCGCGCTCAGTGCGGCCAACGTGAGCGTCACCATCGATACCGACGCCGGCTCGCTCGACGTGCATTTCGTCCAGCGCAGCAGCACGGTGCGCGTGCTGATGCCGCTGGACCAACCCAGTCACATGCAGTTGAGCCTGAAAGGTTTGCCGCTGACCTGGTTGCAGGGTGTGCTCGCGACAGCGTGGAAGGAAGGCCGGCTGACCGGCGGTGCGCTCGATGGCGAGTTGGCGCTGGATATGCCGCAGCAGGGCGCCAAGATTTCGGGAAAGATCAATCTGGCCAATGCCGGTCTCGATTCGAAATCCGGCAGCCTGGCCGCGCAGCAACTCGGCCTGCGCGGCACTTTTTCGCTGGACGCGACTTCCCCCGTCACGCACTTCGATTTCGACGGCAGCTTGAACGGCGGCCAGATGCTGCTGGGGCCGTTGTTCGCGCAGTTGCCGGCACACGCCGCGCAATTGCAACTGTCGGCGAATGTCGATGCGAACGGGATCGCCATCGACAGCCTGCATTTCAATGACGGCGATGCGCTGAGTCTCGGCGGAAAATTGGCATTCGATGGAAAGGACAATCTCGTTTCGCTGCAATTCGACCGCTTTCAGGCGCAGTTGCCGCAAGCCTATTCGCGTTACGGCAGCGCGTGGCTGGCGACGCTGGGCTGGAAGGACCTCGTCACGATGGGCGGGCTGTCCGGGTCGATCGCGATCGCCGGCGGCGTACCCTCGCATTTCACGCTGAATGCCGATCATTTATCGGCGGCCGATGCAGACGGACGGCTCGCGCTCGCCGACCTGGACGGTTCGCTGGATTGGGACGCGCAGGGTTCGCGCCCGGCCAGCACGCTGTCGTGGCAGTCATTGGCGTTCTATAAACTGCCGTTCGGTGCGGCGCACTTGCAGTTCAAGAGCGATGACGGCGCGCTGACGCTGACTGCACCGGCGCAGGTGCCGCTGTTGAACGGCCAGTTCGCGCTTCAGCAATTGACTTGGCGGGCCGCCGCGGACAAGCAGGACCGCATCAACGCGTCGTTCGCGGTAACCGGGCTCGACGTCGGCGCGCTGTGCAAATTGTTCGGCTGGCCGCAATTCCCCGGCACGCTGGGCGGCGCGGTGCCGAGCTTGCGCTACCGCGGCGATTCGCTGGTGTTCGAAGGCGGTTTGTCGATGCACGTGTTCGATGGCTTCGTCGACGTGACCAGCCTGACCTTGCAGCAACCGTTCGGGGTCGCGCCGGTGCTGAGCACCGACATCGACTTGCGCCAGCTCGATCTCGGCGAGGTCACCAGCGTATTCGATTTCGGCTCGATCACCGGGAAGCTCGACGGTGCGATCCACGGATTGAAACTGGTGAATTGGCAACCTGTCGCGTTCGATGCTTCGCTGCGCGCGGACAGCGGCGGCCGCATCAGCCAGCGCGCATTGAAAAGCCTGACGGCGGTCGGCGGTGGCGGCATCGCGGCCGGTTTGCAGGGGCTGGCGCTGAATCTGTTCAAGACCTTCGGCTACTCGCGCATCGGATTGAGCTGCGTGCTGCGCGCGGGCGTATGCACGATGGGCGGGCTCGGTCCGGCCGGCGGCGACGCACAGGCGGGCTACACTATCGTCGATGGCAGCGGCTTGCCGCACATCTCGGTGATCGGACACGAGCGTCAGGTCGACTGGGCAACGCTGGTCGACCGGTTGAAGGCGGCGACGGAAGGCAACGGGCCCGTTGTTCGATAGGATGAAAGCATACATGGAGATTCAAATGCGCAAACTTTTCTGGACCCTCGCGGCATCGACGATGCTGCTCGCCGGCTGCGTCACCATCAACGTCTATTTCCCGGCCGCGGCCGCGCAGGAAGCCGCGGACAAGATCATCAGCAA
>DAIOUL010000077.1:0-11667 GCA_036759545.1 Rhodanobacteraceae bacterium | reverse complement strand
TGGACTTGCATCCATCCGCAAGGCGCCCACACAAGTCACCTGCGCACACTGTCAAGGAGCGTCTTTCACGTCCGAAGCATTTCGCCTCGGCGGACTCGACGTTTCGTCGAGCGAGCCGACTATTCTACAACACATCCCGTGTCTGTCAACGCGGAAAAACGTATCGGAGAGTTCATCGGCCGCGGCAGGATCGTGCCTGCCGGGTCCGAGATTTTAGCGCGTTTGTCGCTGCCTTGTGAAGCCCCCGCGACGGCCGCGTTACACTGCGGAATTCGAGAGGAACAGTCCCATGCGCCACATCGCGGTCTCATTTTGCACGCTCGTTTTCGCCTTGGTTTGCGCGGCCTGCGCGGCCGCGCCGCCTGCATCGAATGGTCCGGCGGTCGAACTGCGCGGCCACCGCATCGGCGTGGAAATCGCGGCAGACGACGCCACACGCGAACACGGCTTGATGGACCGCACGTCCATGCCGGCAGATCACGGCATGTTGTTCGTGTTCCCCGATTCGCAGCCGCGCACGTTCTGGATGAAGAACACGCTGATCCCGCTGGACATGCTGTTCTTCGACGCCGATCGCCGATTGGTGAGCATCCAGGCCAACGCGCAACCCTGCAAGGCCGCTTCGTGCGCTCTGTTTCCCAGTAACGCGCCTGCGCGCTACGTGCTGGAACTCAATGCCGGCACCGCCGCGAAGCTGGGCGTGCACGAGGGCGACGTCGCCACCTTCATTGGTGTGCCATCGGCGACGCAGTGATCCGCTTCAGCTCGTACGAGGTGTGCGCAGGGCACGCCGACGTGATACGGCACCAGCGGGCCGGGCGGCATTTCGCCTGCATCGAACCAGCGATCATCGAACGGAACGAACTGCAGCATAACCGTCTCCACTCATCGAGACGGTGCAATTGAAGCAATCGCACGTGCAGGCGGCGTGACGCAAATGTGGCGAAGCCCTGACTGAGGCTTAGTCGATCTCGATCATCTCGAAATCATCCTTGGTGACGCCGCAATCCGGGCACGTCCAGGTGTCCGGAATGTCTTCCCAGCGTGTGCCCGGTGCGATGCCCTCTTCGGGCAGGCCGAGTTCCTCGTCGTAGATGAAGCCGCAGACCACACACATGAACTTGCGGTAGGTCTCGACGGGCGTCGCAGTCGACATGATCACTGAAGGTAGGGACTTGGCTGTATTGTCGCAAGTCGCGCCGCCGCATGAAAGCGCGTGAAAAATCGCACCTTCGGGAGTGCCGCTCGATGTTCCATCCGTTGCTGCGCCGTCACGGGCTGTACGCAATTACCGACGGGCCGCGCAGGAATCTGCGCGCCGCCGCACAGGCCGCACTGGAAGGCGGTGCGGCATTGTTGCAATACCGCGACAAAACCGGCGATTCGCGCCGCCGCCTGCACGAAGCGCGCATGTTGCTCGAGCTGTGCGCGCGGTTCGACGTACCGCTGATCATCAATGACGACGTGGAACTGGCGCGCGCGAGCGGCGCTGCGGGTGTGCACCTGGGCGAACAAGATTCCGACGTCGCATCGGCACGCGCGGTCCTGGCCGACGGCGCGATCATCGGTGTGTCCTGCTACGACTCCTTGTCGCGAGCGCGTGATGCGGCGGCCGCGGGCGCCGACTACCTTGCATTCGGCGCGTTCTTTCCTTCGCCCACCAAGCCGGAAGCACGGCGCGCCACGCCGGAATTGCTGCGCACCGCGCGCGAACTCGGCAGGCCGATGGTGGCGATCGGCGGCGTCACGCCCGACAATGGCGGATCGCTGATCGCCGCGGGCGCGGATTTCCTGGCCGCGGTCTCGAGTGTGTTCAATGCGCCGGATATCCGCGCGGCGGCACGGCGCTTCACCGATTTGTTCGATGCCACTGAAATGATCCGATGAGCACCAATCACGAACTTTTCCAGCGCGCGCAAATCCTGCTGCCCGGTGGCGTGAACTCGCCGGTGCGCGCGTTCAAATCGGTGGGCGGTGAACCGTTTTTTACCGCACGTGCCGAAGGTGCGTACCTGTGGGATGTCGAAGGCAGGCGCTACATCGACTATGTCGGTTCCTGGGGGCCGATGGTCGTCGGCCACAACCATCCACGCGTGCGCGAGGCGGTCGAACGCGCGGTACGAGACGGGCTCTCTTTCGGTACGCCGTGCGAAACAGAAGTGTTTCTTGCCGAAAGCGTGCGTGAGCTGATGCCTGGGCTGGAAATGCTGCGCTTCGTCAGCTCCGGAACCGAAGCCACGATGTCGGCCGCGCGCCTGGCGCGCGGTGCCACCGGGCGCGGACGCATTGTGAAGTTCGAAGGTTGTTATCACGGCCACGGCGATTCGTTTCTGGTGAAAGCCGGTTCCGGCGCGCTCACGTTCGGCACGCCCGACTCGCCCGGCGTGCCGCGCTCACTCGCCGAACTCACTTCGACGTTGCCTTACAACGACATCGACGCTGCGCGCGAATTGTTCGCAGCGCTAGGCGATGAAATCGCCTGCGTGATCGTCGAACCCGTCGCCGGCAATATGAACTGCATTCCGCCGCGCGCGGGTTTTCTGCAGACGTTGCGCGATCTCTGTTCGCGATACGGCGCTCTGCTGGTTTTCGATGAAGTGATGACAGGCTTCCGCGTCGCGTCCGGCGGTGCGCAAGCCTTGTACGGCATCACGCCCGATCTCACCACGCTGGGCAAGATCATCGGTGGCGGCATGCCGGTGGGCGCCTATGGCGGGCGCCGCGAATTGATGCAACAGATCGCGCCCAGCGGGCCGATCTACCAGGCCGGCACGCTGTCCGGCAATCCGGTGGCGATGGCCGCGGGTCTGGCAATGCTGGAGTTGATCCGCGAGCCGGGTTTTTACGAAGAACTCGATCGCAGGACGCGCCTGCTGACGGATGGATTGCTGGCCTGCGCGATCGAGGCGGGTGTGCCGTTCTCCTTCAACCGCGTGTGCGGCATGTTCGGATTGTTCTTCACCGCCGAAAAGGTCGAAACCTTCACGCAAGCCACCGCTTGGGACATCGCGGCGTTCAAGCGGTTCTTCCACGCGATGCTGGAGCGCGGCGTGTTCCTGGCACCCAGCGCGTATGAAGCCGGATTTATTTCTTCCGCGCACAGCGAGGAGGACATCGCAGACACGTTGGAGGCTGCGCGCGCAGCGTTCCGCGTGGCGGCGGCCGGTTAGCGCGCTCGTTGCATTCGCCGCAGCATAATCTTTACACATATAGTGCTTCACTAATGGCTTGAAGCGATCATCATGCGGTGAGCCGCGTTCCGCGGCACGCATGAGGAACAAGGAAATGAAACCTCTATCGCTGGCTTGCGGTTTGGCCCTCGGACTCGCGCTGTCCGTCACCGCTCCTTCCCTTATGGCCGAGAGTGCAGCGGCGCCCGCCGCGGCCACCAGCACGGCCACCGCGCCGAAACTGCACGCCGCAATGCGTTCGCTCTGGCACGGGCACATCGAACATACCCGGGCCTATGCCATGGCGGTAAAGGCCGGCGACCCCGCCGCTGCGAAAAGAGCCGCCGACGACGTGGTCGCTAATGCCAAGCAGATCGCCGACGCAGTCGCCGGTTTTTACGGCAAACCCGCCGGCCAACAGATGCTGAAGTTGCTCGCCGGTCATTGGGGCGGCGTCAAGGCGCTGACGGATGCCGAGCACAACGGCGACAAGGCCGCACATCAGAAGGCCATGCAGGATCTCGCGCAGAACGCCACGGACATCGCCAAGTTCCTGGCGAGCGCGAACCCCAATCTGCCCGAAGCGACGGTGCAAGGTCTGTTGATGATGCACGTAGCCGATCATGAAACCCAGATCGACCAGATCATGGCCGGCAACACCGCGGCCGAGGCGCAGACCTGGACGCACATGCAGGCGCACATGAATACCATCGCCGATGCACTGGCCGGTGCGATCGCCAAGCAATTCCCGTCCAAGGCCTCTTGAACGGATCGCCCGCCAGGCTGCAACCCGGTGAAACGCAACGGCGTCTGCTGCGCCGTCTGCTGCAGGCGCCGCAAGGCGCGACCGTTGAAGAGCTGTGCAACGCTCTGGGTGTCACCCACAACGCGGTGAGACAACATCTCACCGCGTTGATGGCGGCGCGTCTGGTCGAACGCGGTGAAGCACGGCCCAGCGGGGGTCGTCCGCGTGCGGTGTATGTGTTGCTGCCCGCCGGACGCGAACTGTTTCCGCGCAACTACGCGCTGATCGCAAGCGGCATGCTGGAACACCTGTACCAACATGCCGGCTCCGGCACAGTGCAGGCGATGCTGGTCGAAATGGGCACGAAACTGGGGAAAGCGGCTGCGCAAATCATCCATGGCAGCGACGATCCGCAGGCGATCGCCGCCGCGCTTGCCGAACAGCTCGATGCGCTCGGCTACGAAGCGCACGCGCTGCGCCGCAGCGAACGCGGCGAAGTGGAAGCCTGGAACTGCGTGTTCCATGCGCTCGCGAAAGCGCACCCGGATGTCTGCCGCTTCGACCTTGCCTTCATGCAGGCCGCGACGGGGCGCAAGATCCAGCACACCGACTGCATGTTGCGCGGCAGCCCGGCTTGCCGTTTCCGGATCGGCGCTCCGCTGCAATCATCGGAGTGATCGCCCGCTCGGCTATGCTGGCGGAGCAACGGTCGGCGAGAGTTCACAAGATGAAGTTCGATACCTTGGCGGTGCACGCAGGTGCGGAACCGGACGCGCAAACCGGTGCGCTTTCGCCGCCGATCCAACTTTCCACGACCTTCCGCCACGGCCCGGCGGGCGAGCGCACCGAAGATCTGGAATATCAGCGCGAGGATCATCCGACCCAGCGCCGCCTGCAGGAGGCACTGGCCGCGCTGGAAGGCGGCGAACGCGCGCTGGCCTTCGCCTCGGGCATGGCGGCGATCACCGCGATGCTGGAGTCGCTTCCTGCGAATTCGCGGTTGATCATTCCCGACGATTGCTACAGTGGATTGCGCGCGCTGGCGACGGAGTTCCTGCCCGAGCGCGGCATCGAAACCGCAGCGGTGGACCTTGGCGATATGGACGCATTGCGTGCGGCGTGCGCGCAAGGCGCCGCGCTCGTCTGGGCGGAAACGCCTTCCAATCCTCGGTTGAAGGTCTGCGACATCGCGGCGCTCGCGCGGATCGCGCACGAGCACGGCGCGTTGTTGGTGTGCGACAACACCTTCGCCACGCCGGTGCTGCAACGCCCGTTGGCGCTCGGCGCCGACGTGGTGATGCATTCGACCACCAAGTATTTCGGCGGCCACAGCGACGTGCTGGGCGGTGCACTGGTATTCGCGCGCGCGGACGAATGGTTCGAGCGCGTGGCGCATCGGCGGCATATCACGGGCGCGACGCTGAGTCCGTTTTCCGCCTGGCTGACCCTGCGCGGCTGCCGATCGCTGCCGGCGCGCATGCGCATCCACTGCGCCAACGCGCGCAAGCTGGCGGCATTTCTCGCGGCGCATCCGGCCGTCGAGCGCGTGAACTATCCCGGACTGGAAACGCATCCCGGCCATGCGATCGCCGCGCGGCAGATGAGCGACTTCGGCGGAATGATGAGCATCGAAGTGCGCGGCGGCCGCGAAGCCGCTCTGCGCCTCGCGGGCAAACTGAAGCTCTTCATCAATGCCACCAGCCTCGGCGGCTGCGAATCCTTGGTGGAGCACCGTGCCTCGGTCGAAGGTGCGAATCCGGTATCGCCGCAAAATCTGCTGCGGCTGTCGGTCGGACTGGAAGATGCGGAAGACCTGATCGAGGACTTGCGACAGGCGCTGCAAGACTGACTATGGTTTCTGGAAGCGCGGCAACGCATCGCGCAACAGGCGCAGACGTTCCAGCGGATCGGTGGATTCCAGCAGGCGCTGCCGTTCATAGGCCAGCAGCGGCAGCAACTCGGCGAGTCGAAAGCTCACCCAGCCCGCGTCGTCGTAACGTTCGCGCGGCGCTTCGCGCCACGGGCCGCCGGCCTGTTCGATCAGCCGTTCCAGGATGGTCGAGAGCAGGCCGAATTCCGGCGGCACTTCCGTCGGCGCTTCGTCCGGCCAGCAACGCACCTGGCCGTGCACCAGGCCGTTGTCGCGCACGCGCGAACGCAGCACGCGAAAGCGCGCGCCGCCTTCGACGGTGATGCCGAGCACGCCATCGGGGTGCGAATAGAAATCCGTGATACGCGCCAGCGTGCCGACCGCGGCAGGCAGTGCGGGCGCGCCGACTTCGCTGCCTTCCAGAATCAGGCACACGCCGAAGCAGGCATCGTTGCGGGCGCAGTCGCGCACCATTTCCAGATAGCGCGGTTCGAAGATGCGCAAACTGAGCGGCCCGCCGGGAAACAGCACGGTGGACAGCGGAAACAGCGGAATGTCTGCGCGGTTCACTTTGTCAGTCTAGCTATGTCGTACTCGCAACGCTTCCACAAAACGCCGCGGCGCATTTTCGAAACCACCGTTGGACATGAACACCACGTGGTCGCCAGCGCGCGCGTTTTCCAGCAACGTAGCGATCAGCGCGTCGACGCTTGCCGCGGTGCTGCCGCGGCCTTGCAAGTCACCCATCACGCGCTGCGCATCCCAGGGCAATTCCGGGCGGTGCAGGAACACGATTCGATCCGCGTCTTGCAATGACGGCGCGAGTTCCGCCGCGTGCGCGCCCATGCGCATCGAGTTGGAGCGCGGCTCCAATGCGACGACGATGCGGGCGTTTCCGACTTTCGCGCGCAGCCCGGCCAGGGTGGTCGCGATCGCGGTGGGGTGGTGCGCGAAATCGTCGTAGACGTGCAGGCCGTCGATCTCCGCGATCAGCTCCATGCGGCGTTTGACATTGGCGAAGGTCGCGAAATGCGGCAGCAGCGATGCGGGATCGACCCCGGCTGCATTCGCCGCAGCAAGCGCCGCCAGCGCATTCATCACGTTGTGCCGGCCGAGCAGATCCCAGCGCACTTGGCCGACGCATTCGCCTTGCGATAAGACTTCGAAGGCAGAGCCGTCGTCCGACAACAAACGCGCGCGCCAGTCGCCCGCGTCGATTCCGAAAGTCTCGACGGGTGTCCAGCAACCCATCGCGAGTACCTCGGCCAGACGTTTGTCTTCGGCATTGACGATCAGTCGGCCGCTGCCCGGTACCGTACGCACGAGGTGATGGAACTGGCGCTGGATCGCGGCCACGTCGGGAAAGATGTCGGCGTGGTCGAATTCGAGGTTGTTGAGGATCGCGATCTGCGGCCGGTAGTGCACGAACTTGGAACGCTTGTCGAAGAAGGCGGTGTCGTATTCGTCGGCTTCGATCACAAACAAAGAGCGGGAACGGGAAACGGGGAACGGGAAACGGGAAGAAGCCGCGCCAGCGTGCGCAGCTTCTGTTCCCTGTTCCCTGTTCCCTGTTCCCAATCTGGCCGACACCCCGAAATTCCCGGGCACGCCGCCGATCAGGAAACCCGGATCGAGTCCCGCGCTGTCCAGCAGGTGCGCGAGCAGGCTCGTTGTGGTCGTCTTGCCGTGCGTGCCTGCGACCGCCAGCACCGTGCGATCGCGCAGCACGTGCTCGCCCAGCCACTGCGGACCGGAGATGTAAGGCAGCCGTGCATCCAGCATGTATTCCACGGCCGGATTGCCGCGCGTCATCGCGTTGCCGACCAGAACGAGGTCGGGTGCGGGCTGCAGGTGTTCCGCCGAGTAGCCCGATTGCAACTCGATGCCGATCGCACGCAACTGATCGCTCATCGGCGGATAAACATTGTCATCGGAGCCTTCGACCTCGAAGCCCAGCTCGCGCGCCAGTGCGGCCACGCCGCCCATGAAGGTGCCGCAGATGCCGAGGATGTGCAGGCGCACGCGATCAACCTCCGAGCGCGGCGGCGACCAGCACCGCCGCCATCAAATCGCTGAAACCAATCGCCAGCAGCGCCAGCACCCCGCCGGCCAGCGGGATCTCCAGCGCATGGCGAAGGATGTTGACCGAAATCGATACCTGCCAGAGCGCCAGCACGAACATCGCGAACAGCGCAAGGCTCTGGCGCGGATTCAATTGCACATTAGGCGCAAGCGGCAGCCCGATCACGAACGCCAGCGGCAGCAACAGCAATTCGAACAGCAATCCGGTCGCCACCAGCGCAAGCGCGGCCTGCACGAACCGCTCGGGTTTGCCGCGCCAGCGCAGCAGCGCGAACAGCGCCGTCAGTGCGGCGAGGGTGCCGATATTTGCGCCGACCATCGTGGCGACCGGACTCGCCTGGCGCAAATCGACCGCGATTTCCAGCACCGCCCCGATCACCAGCAGCACGATCAGCGCGCGCGGCGCATACGGCAGATCCTGCGGGCCGGAGCGGAAGAAAATCAGGTCGCGCAGGCGCGCGAGCGGTTGCATCCAGGCGGTCACGGATATGTCGGAATCAGACGGTCGCGGATGACCGCGTGTTCAGCGCGGTCAACAACCGTGTGAAAATTTCCTCGATCGCGCCGACGCCGTTCACCTCGGCGAGCAGGCCGCGTTGGGCGTAGTAATCGGCCACAGGCGCGGTCTGCTGCGCATAGACTTCCAGCCGGCGCCGCACCGTATCCGGATCGTCGTCTGCTCGTCCTTCCGCCTTGAAGCGGATTTCCGTGCGCTTGATGATGTCCGCGTCCGGCACGTTCAACTTCAGCACTGCATCCAGCGGCTGGCCGATGCGTTTCAGCAACTGATCCAGCGCGTCGGCCTGCGCGAGATTGCGCGGATAACCGTCGAGGATGAAACCCGCTTTGGTATCCGGCGCGGCGAGCCGTTCTTCCAGCATCGCCAATACGATCTCGTCGGAGACGAGTTGTCCCGCATCCATCACGGCTTTCGCGCGCAGGCCCAGCGGCGTGCCGGCCTTCACCGCCGCGCGCAGCAGATCGCCCGTCGAGATGTGCGCGATCCTCAAGTCCGCCTTGAGCCGCGCGGCCTGGGTGCCCTTGCCCGAGCCGGGCGCGCCGAGTAGCACGATTCTCATGATTTCTCGGATCTCTCGAACGAGAAAGGTCTTAACCTGTACGCTAGCGGGCGCGCGGTTGCCGAGTCAAACCGCGGCAATCGGCTGAGGAGTTCGGGATGGAATCAGGCAAACTGCTTTACGCCCAGTCCGGCGGCGTCACGGCGGTCATCAACGCGACCGCGGCGGCGGTGATCGAAACCGCTCGCCGCCACAAGATCACGGCCTACGCCGCCCGCAACGGCATCATCGGCGCGCTGCGCGAAGAACTGATCGATACGCGCAAGGACTCGCCCGCCGCGATCGGGGCGCTGCGCCACACGCCCGGCGGCGCGTTCGGCTCCTGCCGCTACAAGCTGAAGTCGATCGAACAGAATCGCGCGCAATACGAGCGCCTGATCGAAGTGTTCCGCGCGCACGACATCCGTTGGTTCCTCTACAACGGCGGCAACGACTCGGCCGATACCGCGCTGAAGCTCTCGCAGATCGGCAAGACGCTGGGCTACGACATCCGCTGCATCGGCGTGCCGAAGACGGTGGACAACGACCTCGCGGTAACGGATTGCTGTCCGGGTTTCGGTTCGGTCGCGAAGTACACCGCCGTGTCGGTGCGCGAATGCGCGCTGGACGTGGCGTCGATGGCGTCGACTTCGACCAAGGTGTTCGTGATGGAAGTGATGGGCCGCCACGCGGGCTGGATCGCGGCCTCCGCGGGGCTGGCGGGAGAGCATCGCGGCGACGCACCGCACCTCATCCTGTTTCCGGAAATCACCTTCGACGAGACGAAGTTCCTCGCACGCGTGCGCGAAACGGTGGACCGCGTGGGCTGGTGCGTGGTCGTGGCGTCGGAAGGCATCAAGAATTCCGAAGGCAAATTTCTTTCGGAGGCAGGAACGACCGACGCCTTCGGCCACGCGCAACTGGGGGGCGTGGCGCCGGCACTCGCCTCGCTGGTGCGCGAAAAGCTGAAATTGAAGGTGCACTGGGCGCTGCCGGATTACCTGCAGCGCTCCGCGCGCCATATCGCATCGAAGACCGACGCCGAGCAGGCATACGCGGTCGGCAAGGCCGCGGTCGAATACGCGATCAAGGGCATGAACGCAGTGATGCCGGTGATCGTGCGCACGTCCGATTCGCCCTATCGCTGGAAGATCGAACCCGCGCCGCTGGACAAGATCGCCAACCAGGAAAAGAAACTGCCGCGCTCGTTCGTGACCAAGGATGGCTACGGCATCACGGCCGCCGCGCGCAAATATCTCTCGCCGTTGATCCGCGGCGAAGCGCCGCCGCCGTACGGCAAAGACGGTTTGCCTGGATATGTCACATTGAAAAACGCTGCCGTGAAGAAAAAACTGCCGCCCTGGAACGGATAGCAAGACGCCGCAACGAGCCAGGCGCATACTGCCGCGCGTCACCTCGCGGGAGCACGCCATGAAAGTGCATGAGTTGTTCGCTTATCTCTGTGTCGAAGATGTCGATCGCGCGATCGCCTTCTATCGGGAAGCCTTCGATGCGGCAGAAAAATTCCGTCTGACCGAACCGGGCGGCCGCATCGGCCACGCCGAACTGGATTTCGGCTGTGCCACCCTGATGCTGTGCGAGGAATATCCCGAATACGGCATTTGCAAGCCCGATCCGGCCAATCATAGCGTCAGCATGCACTTGCACGTGGACGATGCGGATGAAGTGATCCGCCGCGCGGTCGCCGCCGGTGCGAAGCTCGAGCGCGAGCCCGAAGACATGTTTTACGGCGAGCGCGGCGGCGTGATCATCGACCCGTTCGGGCACCGCTGGAACATCGGCCACAGCATCGAGGAAGTCACGCCGGAAGAAATGCAGCGCCGCTACGCGCAAGCATTCGGCTCGTCCTGATCTGCTTCGTATTCAACCGGGATTGGTCGCGCTGACGAACCAGGTGCTCGATGGCGCCCACACGCCGTTGGCGCGCACGAACGGCGCGAGCGTTTCGCGCAGCGCGGCCACGACTTGCGGCTTCAGCCTTTCTCCTTCCGCGCCGGCCAGACGGATCACCTCGCCGGCGGGACCGAGCGCCATCGCGAACTCGATCGCATCATCGATGTCGCGGCCGATGCAGATGTCGCAGTCGTAGCGTTCGAAGGCGATGCGCTCGTAACCCGCGCTGCGCAGCATCAGACTCACCATGTCGGGCCCGGCCATCGAAAACGGTCCGGGCCCGCAATGCACCTGGTCGGTGTCCTCGTGCGATACCACCGGCACGATCTCCTTCACGCGCAGCTCGGCCTCGTGCAGCCACGGGTTTTCCTCGCGCCGTCGCCAGACGATCTGCATGAAAGTGCCGCCGGGTTTCAGCGCTTTGCGAATATTGCGCATGGCCGCGCCCGGCATTTCGAAGAACATCGTGCCGAAACGCGCGAAGGCGTGGTCGTAGGGGCCGCGCAGATCGTCCATCTGTGCGTCGCCGACGAAGAAGCGTGCGTTGTCCACACCCTCCTCGCGCGCGAACGATTCGGCATCGCGAATGAAATTGCGCGCGCAATCCATCCCGGTCGCTTTGCCATGCGGTGCGACCGATCGGGCGATGCGCACCGTGCTGTCGCCGAAACCGCATCCGATGTCGAGCACGCGCTCGCCGTCGCGATAATTGCAACGTTGCAGCGCCGCATCGCTGTGTTGCGACAGCCCTTCAACCAGCAGGTGCCGGAACCGGCAGAACTTGTCGTAGAGGACGGTGTTCCAGGCTTCGACGATGACGCTGTTGTC
>DAIOUL010000076.1:0-11726 GCA_036759545.1 Rhodanobacteraceae bacterium | reverse complement strand
TGTGGTCCAGCGCCGGGATGTTGATGCGGCGCACGTCGCCGTCCACGCGGATCATGGGCGGCAACCCGGCGGACAGGTGCAAGTCGGAGGCCTTATTCTTGACCGAAAAGGCCAGCAGTTCAGCGATGTCCATGTGTAACTTCCCCTTGGTTGCCGCTCGAAACAAGCCATCCATGGCGCGTTTTCCGATCGCTATCCATGGCTCACCCGAGGCCTCGGCTCGCCGCGCCATTCAAGGCGCGGCGAAAACGCCTCGGCCTCGACCCCGGGCCGAGTATACGCTCGCGCGTCGCTTGCGAAATGGGTGTACTGCATGAATCGCGCCGAAGCTTTGGCAGCGCTGCGCACGCGCATGGGAGCGGTTGCCGGCGGCCGGAATGTGACGCTGGTCGCGGCTTCCAAATCGCAGCCGGCGGAGGCCCTGCGTGAACTGGCCGCAGCAGGTCAGCGGCAGTTCGGCGAAAACTACGTGCAGGAGGCGCTGGCGAAACAGCACGAATTGCCGGATCTCGAGATCGAATGGCACATGATCGGCCCGCTGCAATCCAACAAGTGCGAAATCGTCGCGCGGCATTTCGACTGGCTGCAAAGCCTCGATCGCGAAAAACTGATCCCGCTGCTGGACCGCGCGCGGCCCGCGCACATGCCGCCGCTGAATGTGCTGATCGAAGTCAACGTGGATGGCGAGCCCAGCAAATCGGGTTGCACGCCGGACCAGGTTTCTGCGCTGGCGGACAGGATCGCGCAGGCGGATCGTTTGCGATTGCGCGGCTTGATGTCGATCCCCGCACCTTCACCCGACAATTCGGCCCGCCGCGCCGCCTTCGCACGGTTGCGGGAGTTGTTCGGCTCATTGCGCAACACACATCCGCACGTGGACACGCTGTCGATGGGTATGTCGGATGATTTCGAACTTGCCATCGATGAAGGCGCCACGATGGTACGGGTCGGAACGGCATTGTTCGGGCAGCGCAGGCGGGATTGAGACGGCACTGGCGACGCTCCGGGAACGGCGTACAGTGCGCTGCTTCGCCCTGCAGGGCGAAGTTCGGTGGAACCCGTAGCAAGTCAACCTCAACACGTCTGGGAGGGTTTATGAAGATCCTGACTGCGTGTGTGTGTTCGGCGCTTGCGCTTTCGGCCGTCACCAGCGCGTATGCGGCAGATGCGAACAAGGCTGTGGTTACCCGGGACTGGAGCGATACAGTGGCTCCGGCGGACCAGGATGCGTATGAGGCCGGGGTGAAGGCCTACAACCGATGCCTGCATGACAATGGCGTCAAATACGACGAGGTCGCCTACACGCATGAAACCGGCGACACGTACAAGTATTCGTACGTCAGCGGCCCTTACACCTGGGCCGATTTCGACACGCTGAGGACACAGTCGAAACCTTGCGACGCGGTCTGGCGCGCACAAGCCAATCCCCATCTCAAGGGCGAAACCAGCGCCTTCATGGTGGATCAGCCGGAGTTGAGCCACATGCCGGCGGACTGGGGCAAGGACAAGATGCGGCCGCCGCTGATTCACGTGCTTTATTTCACCTTGAACCAGGGACACGCCGCGGATGAGGCGTTCACTTCGGTATTGAAGAAAGCGGCGGCAGCCGCGGACAAGTCCAAGTGGCCGTACTACTACCGGGTGCTGGCCTTGCAAGGAGGCGACGAAGGCTCGCCGGATTACATCATCGTAATCCCCAACAAGAGCTGGGCCGAGTTCGGCGCCGATCCAAATCCGACGTTCTGGAAGATGGTCGGAAGCGCCTATGGCCAGGCGGATGCCGACGCCATGCGCAAATCCTTCGGCGAGGCGGTCAAGACCTCGTCCGATCACGTCGACAGCTACAACGCCGATTTGACCTACACGGCAGGCAAGTAAGCGGGATCGACGCCGCGCACGAGCGTTTGCGGCCGCTCGTGCGCGTTGTTCGAGAAGCTTGAGCGGTGAATAGTGAGCGGTAAGCGGAAGACCGCGCATCCACCTCGTGTTCGGCTAACCTTGCGGGATTGCCCGACCACACTTGATGCGATGACTTCAACCGCTGACCGCTCACCGCTGACGGCTCACTCCAACATCGCCTTCATCGGCGGCGGCAACATGGCGCGCAGCCTGATCGGCGCGTTGATCGAACAGGGTGCCGATGCTGCGTCGATCTCGGTGGCCGAGCCGCGCGCCGATGCGCGCGACCAGCTTGCACGGCAATTCGGCGTGCGCACCTATCCCGACAACGCCGATGCCGTAGCCGGTGCGGAATGCGTTTTGCTGTCGGTGAAGCCGCAGGTAATGCGTGAGGTCTGCGCACAACTGGCCGAACCACTGCGCGCGTCGAGGCCGCTGCTGATCTCGATCGCCGCAGGCGTCCGCATCGACCAGCTCGAAAGCTGGCTGGGCGCGCACCTTGCCATCGTGCGCTGCATGCCCAACACACCGGCGCTGATCGGCGCCGGCGCATCCGGTTTGTGCGCCAACGCGCGCGCCGGTGCCGCGCAGCGCGCGCTGGCCGAGCGCATCTTCAACGCCGCGGGCGTCGTGCGCTGGATCGAAGATGAAGCGCAGATGGACGTGGTGACTGCGTTGTCCGGCTCGGGTCCGGCCTATTTCTTTCTGCTGACCGAGGCCATGGAAGATGCAGCGGTGTCGCTCGGCCTGCCTCGCGAAACCGCGCGCGCGCTGGCGATGCAGACCTGTCTGGGCGCGGGACGCATGTTGATCGAAAGTGATGAAACCGCCGCACAACTGCGCGCGCGCGTGACTTCCCCACACGGCACCACCGAAGCGGCGTTGCGTGTGTTCGCGGAAGGAAATCTGCACAAGTTGGTGGCGCAGGCGATGAAAGCCGCCACCTTGCGCGGTGGCGAACTGTCGTCGGCGCTGGACGAGTGAGCGGTCAGGCGGTCAGCGGTAAAACGCGACACCTGGCGATAGCAATGAGCCATGCGCGACGCTTTGCTATGCTCGCCGCCGATTTGTGCCCGTTTCGCTCACCGCTCACTGTTCACCGCTGACGGCTCATCGATTTCATGTCCTCCTACTTCGCCAACGCCGCCGCGCTGCTGATCCAGTTCGCCTTCGGCGCGCTCGTGCTGTTGTTCCTGCTGCGCCTGCTCGCAGAAGCCGTGCGGGCGGACTTCTACAACCCGATCTGCCAGTTCCTTTATCGCACCACCAATCCGGTGCTGACGCCGCTGAAGCGCGCGATTCCGAACTTCCGGCGCATCAACGTCGCCGCGCTGCTGCTGGCGTGGCTGGCGGAAGTGGTGAAGAACCTGCTGCTCTACCTGTTGATCGGCTTGCGCGCGGCGGCGCCCGGCTTGCTGCTGCTGGGACTGGCCGATCTGCTGGATTTCGTGGCCGTGCTGTATCTGCTGATGATCTTTGCGTGGGCGCTATTGAGTTTTGTCAGTCTCGATGCGCGTCATCCGCTGGTGCCGCTGTTGGGCCGCCTGGTGGAACCCGCATTGCGTCCGCTGAGGCGTCTGTTGCCCGCGCCCGGTGGCCTGGATTTGTCGCCGGCGGTCGCCATCCTCGTGATCCTGGTATTGCGCGTGCTGATCGTGGGTCCGCTGCTGGATCTGGGCCATCGCCTCAGCCTTTGAGGGCCCGGAACCAAGGAGTAATATCAGCGGAAAACGAATATGGAGGATCGCTGCATGCAAGCCTCCCTGCGCCACCACCTCGCTTTCGTCGCGCTGATCACTGCGCTGTTGCTGCTCCTCTTGTGCATTCCGCGCGCTGCCGCGGCCGGCCAGAGCGAACGCTTCGGCAATTACGTGGTGTACTACAGCGCGCTCTCCACCGACATGCTGACGCCCGAAGTCGCGCGTGCGCAACGCCTGGTGCGCTCCAGCCACCAGGGCCTGCTCAACATCACCATCAAACGCGCCGCCGCGGATGACAGCGGAGCCGCAGTCGCCGGCACGGTCCGCGGCAGCGCCGTGGATCTCTCGGGCCAGCGCGTGCCGATCGAATTCCACGAAGTCAAGGAAGCCGGCGCGATCTACTACCTCGGCACTTTCCCGATCAGCGGCAGCGATACCCTGCGTTTCGACCTCATCGTCGCGCCGCAAGGCGATGCCGCGCATCGGCTGAGTTTCAGCCGCGACTACGTGGTGGATTGAATCGCGGTCGATCGCGCGCACTTGGCGATCGCCGCGTGCAGCGCGTCAAGGCCGTCGAACAGTGCGGCGGGCCCAGGCTGCAGGATGATCGGCGATTTGATTTCGTGCAGTTGTTGATTCCGCACGGCGGGGATTTCATTCCAGCCCGGGCGCGCGGCCACTTTCTCAGGCCGGAATTTCTTGCCGCACCATGAGGCGAGGATGATTTCGGGCGCGCGGCGGATCACCTCGTTTCCGTCGGCGATGATGCGGTTTTTCGCCAACGGTTCGCCGGCCAGCTCGGGGAAGATGTCGTCGCCGCCGGCGATGCGGATCAGTTCCGCCACCCAGCGGATGCCCGAGATCATCGGCTCGTCCCACTCCTCGAAATACGCGCGCGGCCGGTGCGGCAATTGCGCGGCTTTCGCGCGCACGTCTTCGATGTGCCGTTCCGCATCCTGCGCGAACGCCTCGGCTTTTTCGCCGGCGCCGACCAGCGCGCCGAGCCGGCGGATGTAGTCGAGGATTCCTTCCACCGAGCGATGATTGCTGATCCACACCTCGATGCCGTGCGAAATCAGCTCGCGCGCGATGTCGGCCTGGATGTCGGAAAAACCGATCGCGAAATCGGGCTTCAGTTTCAGGATTTCGCCGATCTTGGCGCTGGTAAATGCGGAGACCTTCGGCTTCTCTTTCCGCGCGCGCGGCGGCCGTACGGTGAAACCGGAAATGCCGACGACGCGATCCTGCTCGCCGAGCGCGTAAAGCACTTCGGTCGGTTCTTCGGTCAGACAAACGATGCGGCGCGGGCCCGGCATGTGGCGAGAGGGAAGGCTGAGGAAAGCTCAATGCCCGATCACTGTCACCGTCAGCTTGCGCTGGTGCGGTGCGGTGCGGTGTTCCCACAGGTACACGCCCTGCCAGGTGCCCAGCGCCGGTTTGCCGCCGTGCACCGGCACCGAAACGCTGGCGCCGGTCAGGATCGAGCGCACGTGCGCGGGCATGTCATCCGGCCCTTCCGCGTCGTGCTTGAACAGCGGATCGCCATCGGGCACCAGCCGCGCGAAGAAGCGCTCGAGATCGCGCTGCACTTCCGCATCGGCGTTTTCGCCGATCAGCAGCGAGCAACTGGTGTGATGCACGAATACCTGCGCGAGCCCGGCATGGATGCCGCTGGCCGCCACGATCTCGCGCAACCGGTCGCTCACGTCGGTGAAACCGCGACCCGGCGTGTGCACGGTGAAACCGGAAGAGAACGTGCGCGCCGTCGGTTGTGCGTGGCTCATGGATACAGCAACCGCTTGCGCCACTCGCCATCGATCAGATCCCAGCGGATGCGCTCGTTCAACCGATGCTCGTGCGCGTACCAGAACTCGACCATGTCGGGAATGACGCGGTATCCGCCCCAATGCGGCGGCCTGGGCACTTCGCCGCCCTCGAACTCGCGTTCGTATTCGGTCACGCGCTGCTCCAGCAATTCGCGGCCAGGCAATGTGCGCGATTGCTCGCTGGCCCAAGCGCCGAGCTGGGCCAGGCGCCTGCGGGTGGCGAAATAGGCGTCCGATTCTTCTGCTGCCAGTTTCTCCGCCGCGCCTTCCACACGTACCTGCGCCGCGGGTTTCACCTGCTTCCAATGCAAAGTCAACGCGATCTGCGGATGCACGGCGATCGCTTGCGCCTTCTCGCTGCGATAGTCGGTGAAGAAGGTCAGCCCGCGTTCGTCCACGTGCTTCAGCAGCACCATGCGTGCGGAAATCCTGCCGTCCTCGCCCAGGGTGGCGACGTTCATCGCGCCGGGTTCCGGATCGCCACAGCGGCGCGCCTGCTCCAGCAGATCGCGCAACGTACCGAGGATTTCCTGATTCAACATCCTTGTGCGCTCACGCGGGTTCCAGGCGATATCCGTGCTGATAGATCGCGGTCAAGCGCCAACCGTGTTCGCCGGAAAGGTGCAGCTTCTTGCGCAGGCGGCTGACGTGCGTGTCCACCGTGCGCGTGGTGATGTTGGGACCGAGGTTCCAGATGTTTTCCAGCAGCGCATCGCGGCTGACGATACGGCCTTGCCGCCGGAACAGATAGCAAGCCAGTTCGAATTCGCGCTGGGTCAGTTCGATCTCCTCGGCGCCCACGCTGATGCGGCGGCGCTGCGCATCGACCGAATACGGCGGCAGCGAGAGCGAAGCCTGCGCGTCGTTTTCGTTGCCGCCGCGGCGCCGCAACACCGCGCGCACGCGTGCCAGCAGTTCGGCCTGGCGCGGCGGCTTCACCACGTAGTCGTCCGCACCGGCCTGCAGGCCTTCCACCACGTCGCCTTCTTCGCCGCGTGCAGTCAGGAACACCACGGGCAGATCGGCATTGGGCGAATGCCGGATCCACTCCAGCACTTCCAGGCCGCTCGCATCCGGCAGGTTCCAGTCCAGCAGCAGCAGATCCACCGCTTCGCTGCCGAGGCGCTTGCGGAATTCGCCCGAGCTGCCGAACAGCGCGCTGCGATAGCCCGCTGTTTCCAGCCAGAGCTTCAACAATGCGGCCTGATCCGCATCGTCCTCCAGACAGCCGATCGTCCATTCGCGTGTGGTCACCGCGCTCCCCTTATTGGCGATGTGAATTCAATCGACGACGAAGTTTATCCGCATGTTGACCCGCCATTCTTTTATGCTGCCATCGTCGTTGGTAGCGGCCTTGATCTCGTTGATCCACACGCCGCGGATGTTCTTGACCGTGGACGACGCCTTCTTCAGCCCCTGCTTCACCGCATCCTCGATGCCGCTGGGGGACGAGGCATTCAGTTCGATGACCTTGGTGACGGACATGTGATTGCTCCTGTGTCGTTGCGGATCCTTGCTCAAGCCTCTGCCATGCTAACAAAATCCCGCCGCGCGTTTGGGCTGCCCCGCACTTCTCGAAAAAGCTGGCATGATGCCTGGATCACGAAACCGCAGCGCTTCGAGTGAATCCTTCGTCCAATCTGTTCCTGATCGGCCCGATGGGCGCCGGCAAGACCACCATCGGCAAACGGCTGTCCGCGCATTTCGCGCTGCCGTTCGTGGATCTCGATGCCGAGATCGAGACGCACACCGGCGCCGGCGTGGCGCTGATCTTCGACATCGAGGGCGAGCCTGGTTTCCGCCGCCGCGAATCCGCGCTGCTGGACGAATGCAGCGCGCGCACGGGCGTGGTACTGGCGACCGGAGGCGGCGCGGTGCTGGATGCGCGCAACCGCGAGCTGCTGAAGTCGCGGGGCTTCGTGGTGTGGCTGCAGACGGATGTCGAACAGCAACTGCAGCGGCTCGCGCGCGACCGCCAGCGTCCCCTGCTGCGCGCCGAAGACCGGCGCGAACGCTTGCAGGCAATGGCGCGCGCGCGCGATCCGTTGTACGCGAGCATCGCCGATATGATCGTGTCACCGCACGTGCACGCACCCGCTCGCGCCAGCGAACAGATCGCAGCCCTGATCGAACGGCGGTGGCAACGCACGGCGCAGGCGCGCAGCGCATGAGCGGCGCGATTGTCGAAATCGAGGTGGGGCTGGGTGCGCGACGTTATCCGATCCGCGTTGGCTCGGGTCTGCTGTCAGACGCGGCACATTGGCGCAATGCGGTGCGCGAAGCCGTTCGCGGCAAACATGTATTGATCGTCAGCGATGAAAACGTGGCGCCGCTGTATGCGGCGAGAGTGGAATATCTGCTTCCACGCGACGGTGCACGTTTGCACATCGCGAAACTCACTTTGCGCGCGGGCGAAGCGCACAAGAATCTGGAGGCGGTTTCGCACGTGTTCGATGCGCTGGCGCAACTCGGCGCCACGCGCGACGCTTGCGTGATCGCACTGGGTGGCGGCGTGGTCGGCGACATCGCCGGTTTTGCCGCGGCGTGCTGGATGCGCGGCATCGATTACATCCAGATGCCGACCACGGTGTTGGCGATGGTGGATTCGTCGGTCGGCGGCAAGACCGGCGTGGATTTGCCGCACGGCAAGAACCTGGTCGGCGCGTTTCACCACCCGCGCGCGGTGATTGCCGATCTGGACGCGCTGACGACGCTGCCAGAACGCGAACTGCGCGCGGGCTTCGCCGAGGTGATCAAGAACGCGTGTATCGGCGATGCGGAGTTTTTCGCGTGGCTCGAAGCCAATGTGGATGCACTGCTGGGGCGCCATGCGGACGCACTGACCCGTGCGATCGTTGCCTGCTGCCGTTTCAAGGCCGGTGTGGTGGAGCGTGACGAACGCGAAACCAGCGAACGCGCGCTGCTGAATTTCGGCCACACCTTCGGCCACGCGATCGAAACGGAAAGCGGCTACGGCAATCTTTTGCACGGGGAAGCGGTGGCGATCGGGATGGTGCTGGCGGCGCGGTTATCCGTGCAGCTCGGCATGTCGAACGATGCCGACATGCAACGCCTGCGCGCGCTGCTGCAAAAATTCGGTCTGCCCACCGAGCTGCCGGCGCACTTGCAAGCCGGCGCCCTGCTCGACCGCATGCGGCTGGACAAGAAGAATCGCGCCGGTGCGTTGCGGCTGATCCTGTGGCGCGGGATCGGACACGCGGAGATTGTGGAAGGAGTGAGTGATGCGGATGTTCGGAGTGCTCTCGCTACTCATTCCTGATCCCTCGCTACAATGTCCTTTCCGTTGCACCGCCTTTTCGCATGCATCTCTACCTGCAAACCCCGCCGGCTGCCGGCAACGCGCCGCGCTATTGCCGTATCGCGCTGGAGCAGGATTTGCTCGGCGGCTGGACGCTGTACCGCGAGTCCGGCACCGAGGGCGGTCGCGCCACGCTGAAGCGCGAGCTTTACCTCAACCGTGACGATGCGCTGGCGGCATTCGAACACGCGCGCGACGCACAGATCAAGCGCGGTTTCAAGGTGATGATCACTCAAGGGTTCGATAGCCGGCATGGTTGATTCGAATCGGAGCAACCGCTTTCTGCGCGCGTTGCGGCGCGAACCGGTGGATGTCACGCCGATCTGGATCATGCGCCAGGCCGGTCGCTACCTGCCCGAATACCGCGCCACGCGCGAACGCGCGGGAAGTTTCCTGACATTGATGCACACGCCGGAACTGGCCTGCGAAGTCACGCTGCAACCGATCGAACGCTTCGAGTTGGACGCGGCCATCCTGTTTTCCGACATCCTCACCGTTCCCGATGCGATGGGCCTCGGCCTGCACTTCGTCGAAGGCGAAGGACCGAAATTTCATCGTCCGCTCCGCAGCGCGGGCGACATCGAAAAGCTCGGGATGCCCGATCCGGAAGCGCACCTGCGCTACGTGATGGACGCGGTGCGGCTGATCCGCCGCGAGTTGAACGGCCGCGTGCCGCTGATCGGTTTCGCCGGCAGTCCGTGGACGCTGGCCTGCTACATGATCGAAGGCCAGGGCTCGCGAGATTTCGCGCGGGTCGTCACGTTCGCGAAGGAAAATCCTTCAGCGATGCATGCGCTGCTGGAGCTCAATGCGCGCGCGGTCGCGGCGTATCTGTCCGCGCAAGCCGCAGCCGGTGGGCAGACGCTGATGATCTTCGATACCTGGGGCGGATTGCTGTCGTCAGAAATGTTCAACGAGTTTTCCGCGCGTTATCTGGCGCAGATCGCCGCGCTGCTGCGCGAAGACGCGCAAGCACGCGAAGTGCCGCTGATCCTGTTCTCCAAGGGCGCGAACGCGCACCTGGAAGCGCTCGCGATGAGCGGTTGCGCGGCGCTGGGCGTGGACTGGACCATTTCGCTGGACGAGGCGCGTCGCCGTGTCGGCAATCGGGTCGCGCTACAAGGCAACCTCGATCCAAAGGTGTTGCTATCGCCGCCCGACGTGATCGCGCGAGAAGCGCGAGACGTGCTCGACGACTTCGGCCCGCACCCCGGCCACGTCTTCAATCTCGGCCACGGCATCACGCCGGATGTCGATCCGGAGCATGTGCGCGTACTGGTGGAGGCTGTGCATGGGTTTGGTGTAACGCATGACCTAGCGCCGCTGCCAAGATTGCGCAGTTCAGGCCACCTGGTTGATGTCGCCGATCGCGATGCCATGCAGCAGATGAATCCCACGTCGTGGCCCAATAAAACGTAAGTTGATAACTTTTGAGTCCGGCGCTCTTGTTAGCTGGGCTTGTCACACCAGTTCATAAAAAAGCACAAAACGCATGGACAAAAGCTTCGACCCGCAACAGATCGAATCGAAGTGGTACGCGCGCTGGGAACAGCTCGGCTGCTTCAAGCCGGGCGGCCACGGGGAGCCGTACTGCATCCTGCTGCCGCCGCCGAACGTCACCGGCACGCTGCACATGGGCCACGCGTTCCAGCAGACGATCATGGACGCGCTGATCCGTTATCACCGGATGCGCGGCGACAACACGTTGTGGCAGGTCGGCACCGATCACGCCGGCATCGCCACGCAGAAGATCGTGGAAAACCAGCTCGCGGGTGAGAACAAAACGCGTCACGACCTCGGCCGCACGTCATTCGTCGAGCGCGTCTGGAAGTGGAAGGAGGAATCCGGTTCCACCATCACGCGGCAGATGCGCAGGCTCGGCGCGTCGGCGGACTGGTCGCGCGAACGCTTCACGATGGACGAGGGGTTGTCCGCGGCGGTACGCAAGGTTTTCGTGGAGTGGTATCGCGCCGGTTTGATCTATCGCGGCAACCGGCTGGTGAACTGGGATCCGGTGCTGATGACCGCGGTGTCGGATCTCGAGGTCAACAACGTCGAGCGCGACGGCTCGATGTGGTACATCTGCTATCCATTCAGCGATGGCCCGATCGACGGCGTGCGCGGCATGACCATCGCCACCACGCGGCCGGAAACGATGCTCGCCGACGGCGCGCTGGCGGTGCATCCGGACGACGAGCGCTACCGTCATCTGGTCGGCCGCTACGTGGATCTGCCGCTCTGCAACCGCCAGATTCCGATCATCGCCGACGCATTCGTCGACCGCGAATTCGGCAGCGGCTGCGTCAAGATCACCGGCGCGCACGACTTCAACGACTACGAAGTCGCGAAGCGCCACGCCATCGACATGATCATCATCATGACGCTGGATGCGCGCATGAACGACAGCGCGCCGTCCGCGTACCGCGGCATGGACCGCTACGCAGCGCGCAAGGCGGTGGTCGCCGATCTGGAAAGGCAGAATTTCCTGATCAAGGTGGAACCCCACAAACACCAGGTGCCGGTCAGCCAGCGTTCGGATGCGGTGATCGAACCGATGCTGACCGATCAATGGTTCGTTGACCTGACGCGCGAAACGCTGGACGACGGCCGCCCCGGTGGGCGCCGCGCGATTACGCAGCCCGCGCTGGATGCAGTGCGCAGCGGCGAGATCAAATTCGTTCCGGAAAACTGGACAAGCACGTACACGCAGTGGCTGGAGAACATCCAGGACTGGTGCATCTCGCGCCAGTTGTGGTGGGGGCACCGCATTCCGGCGTGGTACGACGAAGCCGGCAACATCTTCGTCGGCGAGGACGAGGCCGACGCGCTCGCCCATTCGGACAAGAAGCCGGTTGGGCGGCTGCGCCAGGACGAAGACGTGCTCGACACGTGGTTCTCGTCCGCGCTCTGGCCGTTCGCGACCCTCGGCTGGCCGGACGAGACACCCGAGCTCGCGGCCTTCTATCCGGGCGACGTGCTCAC
>DAIOUL010000075.1:0-11964 GCA_036759545.1 Rhodanobacteraceae bacterium | reverse complement strand
CGTGCGCACCGGCGCGCCGTATGGAATCAGCAAGGCCGCGCTGCACCAGATGACGATGAACCTCGCCTGCGACTGGGCCGAGGACGGCATCCGCGTCAACGCGGTCGCGCCGTGGTACATCCGCACGCAGCGCACCGGCCCGGCGTTGAGCGATCCGGATTACCTCGACGAAGTGCTGCAGCGCACGCCGATGGGGCGCATCGGCGAGCCGGAAGAAGTCGCCGGCGCAGTGGCGTTCCTGTGCCTGCCCGCATCGAGTTACATCACCGGCAGCGTGATCGCCGTGGACGGTGGTTTCCTGCATTACGGCTTCTGAAATGTTCTTCGACCATTTCGAATCGCCGATCGGCCCGCTATTGCTGATCGCGGACGAATACGGGTTGACCTACATCGGTCTGCCGCGCCGCGGCGTTGCGCAAGAACCGCCCGAAGAATCACAATACAAGCCGGCGAAATTGCGCGCCGCGCAGAAACAATTCGAGGAATATTTCGCGGGCACGCGGCAGGTGTTCGAGCTGCCGCTGCACCCGCACGGTACGCCGTTCCAGCTCGAAGTCTGGGGCGCGTTGCTTTCGATTCCCTACGGCGAAACGGCGAGCTATGCGCAGATCGCGCAACGCATCCGCCGTCCTAACGCGGTGCGCGCGGTCGGCGCGGCCAACGGCGCCAATCCGCTGTCGATCATCGTGCCCTGCCATCGCGTGATCGGTTCTGACGGAGAATTGGTGGGTTACGGCGGCGGCCTGCCGGCCAAACGCTGGCTGCTGGCGCACGAACGGCGATTCGCTCCGCTCGCGGCGCTTGTGTTGGAACCGTGATCTCGGTCGAGAGCACCTCGCTCCTGCAAAGCCGCTGTCGTAGGAGCCGGCGCATAGCGCCGTCTTTTTTCGTGCAGGCAACTGTTTTCAGCAGCCCTTCAACTGCGCGTTCAATTCGTCTTCGAGCGCCTGCAACGGCGGTTTGTCGCTGCGGAACGCCATCCGCAGTTTCTCGTGATTGGCGTCGAAGCGGCGATGCAGTTCCTCGCACACCTGTTCGCGGGTTGCGGGAACGCAATGGTCTTGCACTTCAACATAGGCGTTGGCGATCAGCGGACCGCCGCGTACGGGTGGCTTGCGCGCTTCTTCCGGCGCCGACATGCCCAGCCGGTCGGGATAGCCGTAGGCGCGATCCAGACTTTGGCCCGGATAACCTTGCGCACCCAGCGGCACCGCGTACGGCGCCGGCAATGTGTCGCTGAGATATTTGCGCTGGCCGTCATAGCGCGTGCATGCGTACATCGCCGGCAGCGGCATGGGTGGCGGCGCCAGTTCGGCCGCGGATGCAACGCTCGCGCTAACTGCCGGAGGCGCGGTCGACGACGGTGATTGCGGAATCGAAGACACGGTCGGTGCATCCTGCAGCGATACCGTGCTTTGTTTCTGCTGCGCGGGACAGGGCTTGTCCTGATAACTCACCGCTCCGTCGCGCGCGAGGCAGCGATACACCTGCACCGCATGCGCTGCGGGCGTCAGCAGCAGCAAGACCGACAGCGCGCGTGTGAAAGGGATCATGCTCGGCATCGTACGCCCGTCGCAATGCCGCAACGTGAATGCCCGAGGATGCACCGGCAAGCCGGCAAGCCATTAAACTCGCCGGTCCGGGAAGGGAGGATCCTCATGCGGCAAGGGATGGGTGCGCGCTGCGCGTTCTTGCTGGGCCTGCTGATGCTGATCGTGCCGGGTCTGGCTCCGGCGGTGCCGTTGCGCATCGCGCAACTGCAATCACCGCAAGCGGTCGCACCGGAACGGGTCGTGCTGCAAGTCGCACCGGACTTGCATTTCCAACCGCTGCAGCAGAACCTGCTGCGCGCGCCGAACGATCGCAGCGCCTGGTACCGCCTGCAATTGCGGCAGGACTGGAACGGGGCCTCGTCGCCCTTGCTGGTGATCGGCGGCGACACGCGCGCACGCGTGACGGCTTATCTGCCGCCGCATTACGCGCCACGGCAGATCAGTCCCTACGCCGCCGATCTCGACCCGCGCTTTTCGCGCCACGCGCTGGTGCTCGAACTGCCGCACGATCTGCGCGCCGACCAGCCGATCTATCTCGATATGGGCGCGCCGGGACAAAGCCAGCCGCTGCGCGCAGACGTCGTTGACTATGCGAGCTATCAGGCCGGCGACCTGCGCCATGTGCGCCTCAGCACGCTGTTCGCGAGCGTGCAGGCGGCGATGCTGATGGTGATCCTGTGCTTCTGGCTGGTGCTGCGCGACCGGATGTTCCTCTATTTCCTCGCCTACATGGGCGCGCAACTCGTATACCAACTTGCCTCATCCGGCGAACTGTACGCGCTGCCCGGTGCCGCCGCGCTGCTGTCGCCGCTGCACTATCACCCCGGCCAGTTCGCCGCGATCGTGTCGGCGGCGCTGTCGATCAGTTTCATCCTGGAATTCGCCGAGTTGCCCGAATACGTGCCGCGGCTGGCGCGTGCGCTGTCGTGGATGCGCTGGCCTTATTTCGCCTTCGCAATGGTGCTGTGGATTCCGGCATTGCAGCCGGACGCGTGGCTGCCGAACACGGTGAACCTGCTGCTGGTGGCGAGCACGCTGATCGCGCTGTTCGCTGCGTGGCGCGCGTGGTGTTCCGGCAACCGGCAGGCGAGGTTCTTCCTGATTTCCTGGGCGCCGCTGCTGGCGCTGACGTTGCTGCGCGTGGCGCAATTGATCGGCGGATGGCCGCTGCCGGCCTGGCTGGAATACGGATTCCCCGCGAGCATGGCGTACGCGGCGGTGGTGATCACGGTGGGCTTGGCCGACCGCACGCTGCAGGTGCGGCACGAACGCGATCAGGCGCATCGCATGGCCGAGTTCGACGCACTCACCGGCGTGCTCAATCGCGGCGCGATCCTGCGCCGCCTGCGCGAAGCCTGGAATGCTGCGCGCTCCGACGGACAATCGCTCGCCGTGCTGTTCCTGGACATCGATCATTTCAAGCGCATCAACGACACCCGCGGACACGCCGCCGGCGACGCCTGCCTGCGGGCGGTGGTCGGCGCGATCCAGGAGCAACTCGGCAACGCGGACCGGCTAGGCCGTTACGGCGGCGAGGAATTCCTGGTGGTGCTGCGCTGGACCAGCGCGCGCATCGCGCAGCAGGTGGCCGAACGCATCGTCGCGCGCGCGGCCAGTCTGCGCGTGCCGGTGGACGATCAGCCGGTCGAATTGACCGTGAGCATCGGCGTGGCGGTGATGCAGGCCGACACGCCTTCCGTGGAAACGCTGGTCGAATGCGCCGATACCGCGCAATATCGCGCCAAGGCGATGGGACGCAATCGCGCGGTGATGTACCGGCACGAAGACATGGCGCAGGTGCTGGCCGCACCGCCGGCTTGAAAAGCGGTCCATGCAGCGTCACCTGAAAGTTTTCGGTCAGCGGATCAATGATGCAAGCCAAAGAGGTACTGGATTTCTGGCGCACCGCCGGCGCGCAGCGCTGGTTCACCCGCGACGCGGCGTTCGACGCCGAATGCGAGTCGCGTTTTCTCGGTGCGCACTACGCGGCGGCGCGGCGCGAGTTCGAGCATTGGATGGAGAATGCGCAAGGTGCGCTCGCGCTGCTGATCCTGCTCGACCAGATCCCGCGCAACGTGTTCCGCAACAGCGCGCACGCCTGGGCGGCCGACGGCCTTGCACGGCATTACGCGCGGCGTGCGATCGAAGCGGGATTCGACAAGTCGGTCGAGCCCGACCTGCGCACGTTCTTCTATCTGCCGTTCGAACATTCCGAGGATCTGGCCGATCAGGAACGCGCGCTGGCGTTGTATCGCGACATGCCCGGCGAGGACGCCGATCGCTGGGCGCGCATCCACCACGACATCATCCGCCGTTTCGGCCGCTTTCCGCACCGCAATGCCGCGCTGGGGCGCCGGACCACACCGGAAGAACAGGCGTTTCTGGATTCGGGTGGATTTTCCGGTTAAGTCACCGCCGCAAGATTTCCGCGGCGACCGGCGCGATCACAGCGATCCAGTGAGCGTATTGCGCGCCGGACGGATGCAGGCCGTCGGCGACCAGCAAATGGCGGCAACGCGGATCGCGCGAAAGGCCGGTGACATCCACGAAATGCGCGCGCTGCGCACTTGCTTCTTCGCGAGCCGCCGCATTGAACGCATCGATTTGCCCGGCGATCTGACGAGGGTCACGCCCTGAATCTTGCGCGAACGGAGTGACTCCCCAGTCCGGAATCGAGATCACCAGCGCCCGCCGCGGATCGCTTCCGGCCAACTCGATCGTACGTTGCAACAGGCTCCGGAATTGTTCTCGATATTCGTCCAGCGGCTTTCCGCGGTACTGGTTATTGACGCCGATCAGCAGCGTGACCAGTGCGTGGGGCGGCTGGAATTGCGCGGCGTCCATCGCCGCGGCCAGCTCGTCCGTGGTCCAGCCGGTACGCGCGATGATCTGCGGATCGGCGATCCGGATGCCGTCGGCGCGCAGCCGCGAGACGAGCTGCACGGGCCAGCGCTCTCGTTCCGGCACGCCTTCGCCGATGGTGTAAGAATCGCCCAGCGCAAGAAACCGGTGATCGTGCATTCGACTCGTCCATGCAGTCCATTGATCCTATCAGCGCCGCCGCAGCGTTCAGTACCCGCACCGGCGCGTGCCCGATAATCCGCCGATGAATGAGAGGCCCGCTGCCGACCCTGCACGATTCGGATGGAGTGGTTCGCTGCCGGAGCTGCCTTGCGGGCACGCGCTCGCGCGTGTCAGCGCGCAGCATCGCGCCGGTTACGAAGTGCATGACGGCGCGCGTGCGTTCAACGCGCAACCCGCGCCGCGTTTCCTGAAACGCGGCATCGATCCGGCCGAACGTCCAACCGTGGGAGATTTCGTAGTGATCGAGGCGGGATCGCCGCCGCACATCATCGAGGTGCTGCCGCGCCGCGGTGCGTTGACGCGCGCGGCCGCGGGCGAACGCTATGCGTGCCAGATCATTGCGGCGAACATCGACATCGTGTTCGTGCTGATGGGTCTGGATGGCGACTTCAATCCGTCGCGTGCCGAACGTTATCTCGCGCTGATCGAAGACAGCGGCGCGCGACCGGTGATCGTGCTGACGAAAGTCGACAAGATCGATGGCGTGCGTGTTGCGGAGGCGCTGTCGGAATTGTCGTCACGCCTTCCGCCGGGCACGCCGCTGCATGCGATCAACGGCAAGGATGCGGAGAGCGTGGCGGTTCTCGACCGATACTTGCAGCCCGGCATCACCTCTGCGCTGGTCGGTTCTTCCGGCGCGGGCAAATCGACCCTGACCAACACCCTGCTCGGCGAATCGCGCATGGCCACGGGCGAAGTGCGAGCAGGCGATGACCGCGGCCGCCACACCACCACTCACCGCACGCTGCTGATGTTGCCTTCCGGTGCCTGTCTGATCGACACGCCGGGCATGCGCGAACTGAAACTCACCGGCGAAGAAGAGCTGGAAGTATTCGCCGACATCGATGCGTTGGCCGCGCGCTGCCGCTTCGCCGACTGCGGTCACGGCACCGAGCCCGGTTGCGCGGTGCGCGCGGCGATCGAAGCCGGCGAACTCGATGCGGACCGCTTCCGCAATTACCGCAAGCTGCAAAGCGAACGCGACGATCAGGCCGACGCGGCCGAAGCACGGCTGCGCCACAAGGGCGAAGCAAAAACGGCGACACGTGCGCTGCGGCAGTTGTATCGCGACCGCGAGCGCAAATGAACGACGTGCGCCCGCCCGAAATCGCCCGTCACGCCGTGCTGGACAAACGGCTAGTGGAGGCGGTGCGCGGCATCCACGTGCTGGGTACGGTCGCGTGGCCGGCGCGAGTGGAGCGGAAATTTCTGGAGAATCTCGCCAGTGGGCGCGAGGTTTTGCCGAAGATCGAGTACGCGCGGCCGGATTTTTCCGAGCAGCGCGCGGAACTGGACGCAATCGTTGAAGCAGCGGACGCCGCGCATCCGTTGGGCGCATACCTGCAACGCAGTGCGCGTTCGTGGAGCGTGGCGGCGGCCATGCTGGAGGCCATTGGCACGCCGACGTTCACCCAATGCTCGATCCAGCTTTACGGCAAGCCCGGCGATGCACTGCCCGGCGGTTCGCACACCAATCTGGACGCGGCGAAATATTTTCTCTCGATCGCGGAGAAGATCGGTGATGGCCTCGGCGCGGATGACGACGAATGTACGATCCCCGCGGCCGAGCTGCGAGGCGAAGTGCAGGAAGAAGTCGATGCGTTTTTCGGCGCGGGCGTGGTCAAGGTGGAACTGGACGAACAGTTGACGGCCAAGGCCGCGGCCGGCGCCGCCCGCATCCGCCTGCGCGCCGGCACCGCCTTCAACGAATACGACCGCAACCAGTTGCTGGCGCACGAGGCGTTCGTGCACACGCTCACCGCACTCAACGGTCGCGCGCAACCGGTTCTGCAATCGCTCTCACGAGCCAGCCCGCGCGTCACGGCGACGCAGGAGGGTCTGGCCGTATTCGCCGAATTGATGTCGGGCTCGATCGACATCGCACGGTTGAAACGCATTTCCTTGCGCATCCTGGCGATCGAGATGGCGCTCAACGGCGCGGATTTCATCGAGGTATTCCGCTACTTCCGCGACCACGGCCAGAGCGAGAACGACAGCTTCACTTCCGCGCAGCGCGTTTTCCGCGGGGTGCCGCCGCAGGGTGGTGCGGCGTTCACCAAGGACAATGTGTATCTCGCGGGTCTGCTCACCGTGCACACGTTCTTCCGCTGGGCATTCAAGCGGCGGCGGCTGGATCTGCTGCGCAACCTGTTCGCCGGCAAATTCGCGCTGGAAGACGTGATCGCTTTGAAGCCCTGCTTCGCCGATGGTTCGATCATCGCGCCGAAGTACGTGCCGCCCTGGCTGCAGCAGTCGCACGGGCTGGCGGCCAAGCTGGCGTTTTCGCTGTTCGCGAATCGTATCCGCATGGGACGGATCGGGGACTGGGACTCGCCCTAACCCTTGCGGCACAAGGCTTTCGGGGGCGCGTGATATATTGCCCGGTCACGCGCAACGCGAGTGCTCCACTCCATGAGTCTGCCCGAGGAACTCCGACAAGCCGCGCTGGACTACCACCGGCACGCACCGGCGGGCAAGATTCGCGTCACGCCGACCAAGTCGCTGTTGAACGCGCGCGAGTTGTCGTTGGCGTACTCGCCGGGCGTGGCGTACGCGTGCGAAGCGATCGTCGAAGATCCGCGCACGGCGTCGGAGCTCACCGCGCGCGGCAATCTGGTCGGCGTGATCACCAACGGCACCGCGGTGCTCGGTTTGGGCGACATCGGACCGCTGGCCGGCAAGCCGGTGATGGAAGGCAAGGGCGTGCTGTTCCGCAAGTTTGCCGGCATCGACGTGTTCGACATCGAGATCGCGGAGAAGAATCCGGACAAGCTGGTCGAGATCATCGCATCACTCGAACCGACGTTCGGCGGCATCAACCTGGAAGACATCAAGGCACCGGAGTGCTTCATCGTCGAGCGCAAACTGCGCGAGCTAATGAAGATTCCAGTTTTCCACGACGACCAGCACGGCACGGCGATTATCGTCGGCGCCGCGCTGATCAACGCGCTGCGCGTGGTGGGAAAGAAGATCGAAGACGTGAAACTGGCGCACGCGGGCGCGGGCGCGGCCGGCATCGCGTGCCTGGACATGCTGGTCGCGCTGGGATTGAAACCGGAAAACATCCTCGCGCTCGATCGCGACGGCGTGCTGTACCAAGGACGCGCGGGCATGGATGAAGATCGCGCGCGCTACGCGCGCGAAACGAAAGCGCGCACGCTCGCCGAAATCGTGCAGGGCGCGGATGTGTTTCTGGGCCTGTCCGCCGGCGGCGTGCTGAAACCGGAAATGCTGGCGAGCATGGCGAAGAAGCCGATCATCCTGGCGCTGGCCAACCCGACTCCGGAGATCATGCCGGACGACGCGAAGCGCGTGCGTCCGGATTGCGTGATCGCGACGGGCCGCTCGGATTTCCCCAATCAGGTCAACAACGCGCTGTGCTTTCCCTACATCTTTCGCGGCGCGCTGGACGTGGGCGCGACCACGATCAACGAAGCGATGAAGGTCGCCTGCGTGCACGCCATCGCGGAACTGGCGCGGCGCGAAGGGTCCGATATCGCCGCGCGCGCCTACGGAGGCAAGCCGCCGCATTTCGGCGCGGATTATCTGATCCCGCAACCCTTCGATCCGCGCCTGCTGGTGCAGCTCGCGCCGGCGGTGGCAAAAGCCGCGATGGAATCCGGTGTGGCCACGCGGCCGATCCAGGACCTGCGCGCCTACTCCGACAAGCTGATGCAGTTCGTGTTCCGCACCGGTCTGGTGATGAAGCCGGTGTTCGAACGCGCGAAAAACGACCCCAAGCGCGTTGTGTACGCCGAGGGCGAAGAAGAAACCGTGCTGCGCGCGGTGCAGACGGTGGTCGACGAGGGTCTGGCAAAACCCATTCTGATCGGCCGCCCGGAAGTGATTGCGCGCCGGATCGAGCGCGTCGGCCTGCGGCTGCAAGCCGGGCGCGATTTCGAACTGTGCAACATCCACTCCGATCCGCGCTTCGACGATTACTGGCAGCACTATTACGAATTGATGAAGCGCCGCGGCTTCACCCAGGCGCTGGCGAAATCGGTGGTGCGTTCGCGGCCGACCGCGATCGCCGCGCTGATGGTCGCGCGCGGCGATGCGGACGCGATGATCTGCGGCACCGTCGGCCGCTATCAGAAAAAACTCGCCTACATCCAGGACGTGATCGGCCTGGATCCGGGCGTCGCGGCGCCATCCTCGATGACCGCACTGGCCCAGGAATCCGGTATCTATTTCTTCGTGGACACGCACGCGCAGGACGATCCGGACGCCGAGCAGATCGCGACGGCGACGTTGCAGGCTTCTCTGCGCTTGAAGTTGTTCGGCATCGAACCCAAGGTGGCTTTGCTGGCGGCGTCGAATTTCGGCAGCCGCGACAACGCGGTGACGCGCAAGCTGCAGGAGGCCTTGCGGCTGATCCGCAAGCGCGTGCCGAAACTCGAAGTGGAAGGCGAGATGCAGGCCGATCTCGCGCTCGATCCAGCGCTGCGTTCGCGGGTGTTTCCCGATTCGCGCCTTTCAGGGCGCGCCAACGTGTTCGTGTTTCCCAACCTCGCCGCCGCCAACACCGCGTTCAACATGACGCGCGTGCTGGCCGACGGCGTGGTGATCGGACCGATCCTGATGGGCGTGGCCAAACCCGCGCACGTGCTGACGCCGCAGGCGACGGTGCGGCGCGTGGTCAACATGACCGCGATCGCGTGTGTGGAAGCTCAGATTCGTGCGCAAGCGAACGCAAACGAAGCGGAACGCGCGCGGCGCGAATCGCAGCCTTGATCCGTGGGACGCCCAGCCGCACTAATGTAACGAGGCGATAGAGCTTGATGTCCAGCAATCGAACCGGAACACCCGACAGCACCGCTGTGCGCGTCGCATTGTGGCGGGCCCTGCACCTGCAGGCCGATCCACCGCCGCATGTGTTCAAAGACGAAGTCGGGCTGGCGCTGGCCGGGGCGGACACGGACTGGCGCGAACGGCCCGACATGCATCCGGAATGGACCAAGCCTTTTCGCGCATCCATTGTGGCGCGTGCTCGTTTCATCGAGGATCTCGTGATCGAAAAAGCCGCGCGTGGCGTCGATCAGTACGTCATTCTCGGAGCGGGTCTCGACACCTTCGCGCAACGTAGTCCGGAGATCGTTGCACGGCTGCGTATTTTCGAAATCGACCAGCCCGCGACGCAGGCCTGGAAGCGCCGGCGTCTAAACGAACTCGGTTTCGATATCCCCGACGGGCTGCACTTCGTGCCGGTCGATTTCGAAGCGGGCGACGATTGGTGGCAACGTTTGGAAGACGCAGGTTTCGATGGAAGCAAACGCGCAGTGGTGGCATGCGCCGGCGTCAGCATGTATCTCACTCGTGACGCGATCATGGCCACGCTGCGCCGGATCGCCGGGCTCGCTTCTGGATCCACACTCGTGATGACGTTCCTGTTGCCGCTGGAACTCGCCGATCCCGAGGTGCGCCCCGGGCTCGAACGCGCGGTGCAGGGTGCGCGTGAAAGCGGCACGCCGTTCCTAAGCTTCTTTACGCCAGAGCAAATATTGAAACTCGCGCGCGAAGCCGGCTTCAAGGAAGCGCGCCACGTGTCCGCGGCTGCGCTGACGGAACGCTACTTTGCCGGCAGAGCGGATGGTCTGCGCCCGCCGAACAATTCAGAGGAATTGCTGATTGCGACGACCTGATGTCGTCGCGCGAGGAAAAACAGCCATGAATGATCTTACCCGCGAACTGCTCGACGTCGACCCCGATCCGACCGAAACCCGCGAATGGATCGAATCCATCGAGGCGGTGATCCAGGTCGAGGGCACCGAGCGCGCGCACCAGTTGCTGGAAAAGATGGTGGACGAAACGCGCCGCGCCGGCGGACACCTTCCGTTCGATCCCACCACCGAATACATCAACACCATTCCACCGCATCTCGAAGCGAAAAGCCCCGGCGATGCGGCGATGGAATGGCGCATCCGCTCGCTCATCCGCTGGAACGCGATGGCGATGGTGGTGCGCGCCAACCGCCGGCCCGGCGAACTGGGCGGCCATATCGCGAGCTTCGCCTCCAGCGCGACGTTGTACGACGTCGGCTTCAATCATTTCTGGCGCGCGCCAAACGAAGAACATCCCGGCGACCTGATTTTCTACCAGGGCCATTCCTCGCCCGGCATCTACTCGCGTTCGTATCTGGAAGGGCGGCTCACCGAAGAGCAGCTCGACCACTTCCGCATGGAAGTCGGCGGCAAGGGGTTGTCTTCCTATCCGCATCCTTGGCTGATGCCCGAATACTGGCAGACGCCGACGGTGTCGATGGGCCTCGGTCCGATCCAGGCGATCTATCAGGCGCAATTCCTGAAGTACCTGGAAAGCCGCGGGCTGATGCCGAAGTCGGATCGCAAAGTGTGGTGCTTCATCGGCGACGGCGAAACCGACGAACCGGAAACGCTGGGCGCGATTTCGCTGGCCGGGCGGGAGAAACTCGACAACCTGATCTTCGTGATCAACTGCAACCTGCAGCGGCTCGATGGGCCGGTGCGCGGCAACGGCAAGATCATCCAGGAACTGGAAGGCGTATTCCGCGGCGCCGAGTGGAACGTCATCAAGTTGATCTGGGGTTCGTATTGGGACCCGCTGCTGGCGCGCGACACCAAGGGCGTGCTGCGCAAATTGATGATGGAAACGGTGGACGGCGAATACCAGGCCTGCAAGGCCTTCGGCGGTGCCTACACGCGCGAACATTTCTTCGGCAAGTATCCGGAAACCGCGGCGATGGTGGCGTCGCTTTCGGACGACGACGTGTGGCGGCTCAACCGCGGCGGCCACGATCCGCACAAGGTGTATGCGGCCTATCACGCGGCGGTGAACACACAAGGCATGCCGACGGTGATCCTCGCGAAAACCGTCAAAGGTTACGGCATGGGCGCGGCCGGCGAGTCGCAGAACACCACGCACCAGCAGAAGAAGATGCACGAAGAGGCGATCGTCGCTTTCCGCGACCGCTTCAATATTCCGATCGCCGACGAAAAGTTGAGGGGCGAGGAAATCGAATCGGTGCCGTACTTCCATCCGGGCAAGGATTCCCCGGAAGTCGAGTACCTCCACGAACGTCGCAAGGCGCTGGGCGGTTACCTGCCGCAGCGGCGCCGCAAGGCTTCGCAACCGCTGCCTGCGCCGGAATTGAAAGCGTTCGAGCAGATCACCAAGGGCACCGGCGAGCGCGAGATCTCGACGACCATGGCGTTGGTGCGTGGCATGAACCTCTTGCTGCGCGACAAGCAGATCGGCCCGCGCGTGGTGCCGATCGTCGCCGACGAGGCGCGCACCTTCGGCATGGAAGGCATGTTCCGCCAGATCGGCATCTACGCGCCGTTCGGCCAGA